>JBJMMQ010000127.1:0-2578 GCA_045804705.1 Chloroflexota bacterium | reverse complement strand
GGGACGACTTCGACTGGGAGCTGACGAACTACACGATCCTCTGGTTCGCGGCGATCGGGCTGGTCTTCGGCGGCTGGTGGGCGCTGTCCGCGAAGAAGTGGTTCGTCGGGCCGGTTCGCCAAGGCGACGAGGCCGAGCTCGAACGGATCGAGCGCGAGCTCGGCGGCCGTGCGCCGGTGACGGCATCGGAGCCGACGCCGTAGGAAACGTTCGTGGAGGGCGGGGCCACGGCCCCGCTCTCTCCGTTAGCCGAAGCCGAGGATGAACTTCGCGTCGTCGGACATCCGCTCCGGCGACCACGGCGGGTCCCAGGTGAGCTCCGCGTCGACCTCGTCGACGCCCGGGACCTGCGCCGCGACCTCCTGGATCTGCTCCTGGATCATCGGGCCGACGGGGCACCCGATCGACGTGAGCGTGTAGGTGACGTGGGCCTTCGGCCCCTCCATCTCCACGTCGTACAGCAAGCCGAGCTCGACGATGTCCATCCCGAGCTCGGGATCCTCGACCTGGCGCAGGGCCTCGACGACCTCTTCCTTCGTCGGCATGCCGTCAGTGTAGGGAACGGAGCTAACTGAACGGCCTCGGCGTCGCGCTCACCTTCGGCACGGCGATGCGCGCGATCGTCGAGAACGGCGACGGCCGGCACGCCTGGCAGATGCCCGCGTCGCACGCGACCGAGAGGAACACGAACGCCTCCTCCATCGTGAACCCCCACTCGTCGACGAGGAGCCGCGCGGCCTCCTCGCTCACCCGCTGCAGCGCCTCCATGAAGTCGGCGTCGGTCTCCGCGGTCGCATGCGCGACCCAGCGGTCGGGCAGCTCCGTGACCGGCCACGTCGCCTGCTTCCCCTTCAGCAGGTCGAAACGGGCGACCACCTCGCCCGCGATCTCGACGCCGGTGCCGCAGATCTCGCCGTCGCCCATCGACGCGTGCATGTCGCCGACGGCGAACATCCCGCCGGGCTGCCGGACCGGGAAGTAGAGCGTCGCGCCCGGGCCGTGCAGGTGGTCGTCGAGGTTGCCGCCGTGGCGGCCGGCCCAGCCGTTGGCGACCGTGTCGCCGTCGGTCGCGACGCCGACGACGCCGACCATCGGCCGCAGCGGGAACGAGACGCGGTCGTTCATGTGAACGGTGTCGCCCTCGACGCGGAACACCTTCGTCACGGGCGACTGCACCTGGTCGATCAGCTGCCCGAAGTCGGGGATCAGCGTCGCAAAGCCCTGCCCCGACGGCCGAACCTCGAGCAGCTCGACGACGAGCGAGTCCCCCGGCTCGGCTCCCTTGACGGCGACGGGGCCGGTTGCGCTGTTGACGCGCTCGAAGTCGATCCCGGTCACGAGGTCGTCCTCGGAGGCGATCTGCCCGGTGAAGCAGTCGTTGGTCTCGAGGCGGACGACCGAGCCGGGCTCGACTTCGAGCACCGGCTCCAGGTCCGGGCCGAACGCCCAGATGATCTCGTCCCGCCTGACGACGTGGTCAGTGACGACTGCCATCGCTCAGCTCCCCGCTGCGGGGGCCGGCGCAGCCGCGGGCGGCGGCTCCACCTCGTCCTCGACGAACACGCGTCCTGCCCTCGTCAGCGCCTCGCGACGCGTGCGCATCAGGTACGCCGTGACGAGCAGGCCGAGCAGGATCCAGGCGATCGCGATCCAGTTCGCGTACCGCGTCGGGTACGGGGGCAGCGGCCGGTACTGGTAGTAGAGCGGCGCGATGAACGCCACGGCCCCCAGGGCCGGGCACACGCCGTGGAGCCAGACGTTGAACTGGTCGCGCCGCTCGCGCCAGTAGTAGACGCCGCAGGCGATGCAGGTCGTGATGTAGACGCAGATGACGAGGATCGTCAACGCGGTCGCGATGATCACGAACGCCGTCAGCGGGTCCCATTTCCACCCCATCAGCAGCGCCACGATCACGCCGCCTGCCGAGACCGCGATCGTCGCGACGTGCGGGGTGCGGTGGACGGGATGGGTGCGAGCGAGGGCGCGCGGCAGCACGCCGTTCCTGCCCATCGCGTAGAGCATTCGGGTCGCGGCGTTCACGCCTGCGTTGGCGTTCGCGATCGCGGAGTTGACGATCGCGAGGAAGATCAGCACCCAGCCGACGCCCCAGTAGACGTCGCCGAGGTCGCGCCACGGATTGGCGGCGGCGGTCGTCACCTCGGTGAACTGGTCGAAGCCCGTTCCGAGCACCCACGCGTACGAGCAGAAAACGTAGAAGAGGCCCACGATCACCGCCGCCCCGGCGACGGCCCGCGGGATGGTCCAGCGCGGGTGTTTCGCCTCCTCTCCCATGGGCGCCGCAGACTCGAAGCCGATGAAGGCGAGGATCGCGAACACCATCCCCTTGAACGTCCCCTCGAGCGTCCCGACCTCGTTGTTCGACGGGTTGAACGTCTGAAGCGTGAGGTCACCGAGGTTGGACAGGATCATCCAGGTCGCCAGCCCGACGAAGACGGCGATCTCGAAGATCCCGAGCACGATCCCGGCGTTCGTGGACAGGCGGACGTCGCGGTAGGTGAGGAAGAAGACGATCGCGGCGGCGATCAGGACCCACAGCCACCACAACGAGGTGCTCATC
>JBJMMQ010000126.1:0-4750 GCA_045804705.1 Chloroflexota bacterium | reverse complement strand
TTCGCCGCGTGGCGGACGTTCTTCGAACGGCTGGCCGCGACGTCGCCGGTCGTCCTCGTGTTCGAGGACACGCACGTTGCGGACGCCGGCCTCCTCGACTTCATCGACCACGTTCTCGACTGGAGCACGGGCGTGCCGCTCACCATCGTCACGCTCGCTCGCCCCGAACTTCTCGAACGCCGCCCCGGCTGGGGGATGGGTACGCGGACGTTCGTCGGACTTGCCATCGAGCCGCTTTCCGATGACGCGATGCACGAGATCCTCGACACGCTTGCTCCCGGATTGCCGAGTGCCGGCCAGGCGACGATCATCGCGAGGGCCGACGGCATCCCGCTGTACGCCGTCGAGACCATCCGAATGCTCGCCGCGGACGGGACGCTGGCCGCCGCCGGCACCGACGGCGCGCGAACCATCGACCTGTCGGACCTGGCCGTCCCGGCGACGCTCCAGGCGCTCATCGCCGCACGCCTCGACGCGCTCGACCCGATCGACCGCTCGCTCATCTGCGACGCCGCCGTCCTCGGCCAGAGCTTCACCGTCGCCGGTCTTGCGGCTGTCAGCGGGCTCGACGCCGACGGCCTCGAGACCAGCCTCCGGGCCCTCGTCCGGCGCGAACTGCTGGTCCACGACCTCGACCCGCGCTCGCCCGAACGCGGCCAGTACGCGTTCGTCCAGTCGCTCGTCCGCGAAGTGGCCTACGGGACGCTGGCCAAGCGTGACCGCCGGAGCCGCCATCTCGCTGCGGCCCGGTTCTTCGAAGGCCTCGGCGAGGACGAACTTGCAGGAGCCCTGGCCTCGCACTACCTCGCCGCCTACCGCGCCTCGACCGACGATCCGGAAGGACAGGCTCTCGCGGCGCAGGCCAGGCTCGCCTTGCGAGGAGCGGCAGAGCGAGCGACAGCGCTGGGTAGTCACGACCAGGCGAGCGCCTTCTTCCTCGAAGCACTCGAGGTGTCACGCGATCCCGCGGACCGGGCCGACCTGCTCGAGCGTGCCGGGGTCGCGGCCGACGCCGCTGCGCACATCGAGATCGCGGAGGCGAAGCTGGGTGAGGCCGTGGAGATCTGGCACTCGCTCGGCGAGCGTCGCCACGAAGCGCGCGCGATAGGCTTGCGCGGCCGCGCGATCGTCAACGGCTGGCGGGCGGCCAGCGCGATCGCGTTGCTCGAACCCGCACTCGGTGCATTCGAGGACCTCGGTGACGATCCGGGTCTCATCGCGATCGAGCATCAGCTCGCCCGCGCGTACTGGTTCGAGGAGGACAGAGCCCGGGCGGTGCCACTCGCCGACCGTGCGCTCGGACGCGCCGAGCGACTCGACGACGTCGCGAACGTCGCCGACATCCTTGTCACGAAGGGTGCCCTCATCGCGGTCGACGGACGACCGTACGAGGGTTTCGGTGCGATGGAGGCGGGCCGTGCGCTCGCCGAGGCTCAAGGCCTGAATTCCGTCGCGGCTCGGGCCCTCCTGAACATGGCCGGCTCGTACATCAGCCTTGACCCGCGTCGGGCGTTCGACCTCGCCCGTGAGGGCATGGCCCTGGCCCGCCGGATCGGCTTCCGGTCGTTCCTCGCGACGGCTGCCGGAAACGCGCTCGAAGCCGCGGTCGAGCTCGGCGAGCTCGACTGGGCGATCGCGACCAGCGATGAGCTGCTGGCGCTCGAATTCACTGCCACCGACCGCCATTCGCTCTTCCGAGGGACCGAGGCCGCGAAGCTCCTTCGTCGCGAACCCGTCGACCAGCTGTTCGCCGAGCACGTCGCCGTGATCGCTGGAGTCATCGACGTCCAGGAGGTCTCCAACTACGAGGCGAGTCTCGCTTTCTGGCGCTTCCTCGAGGGCGCGTACGCCGAGGCGTCGGCGCTCGCGGAGAAGGCAGCGCGCGACGTGTCGATCAACGCGAGCGGCGACCTGCCGCGAGCCGCTCGTGCCGCGATCTGGGCCGGCGACCGTGTCAGCGCCGACCGTGTCATCGGCTACTACTCAGCGGACTGGCTGCACGGCCCCGTCGCGAAAGCGCGGTACGCGGGTCTGACGGCGTGTATCGCCGCCCTCGACGGACATCGAGACGAGGCCGTGGCCGGCTTCTCGAGCTCGATCGCGCGGCTCCGCGAGATGAGCCTCGAGCTCGACGCGGTGCTGTTCACGCTGGACATGGCCCGCACGCTTGGGGCGGCTGACCCGGCGGTCCAGCCCTGGCTCGACGAAGCTCGGGCGAGCATCGAACGCCTGCGAATGCCCGGGCTGTACGGCCTTCTCGAAGCCGCCACCGGGACGGGCCAGACAGCGGTCCACGCCGCCGAAGCGACAGGGTAGCCAGCGCCAGGCGTCAGAACCCCTAGTTGTCTTCTAGTCTTTCTCTGCTATCCTCCCGCGCATGCCGAATGCCATCCCCAACGACGCTACCGCCCGCCTCCCGAAGGCGAGGATGATCGATCCACGTGGCCATCGTTTCGGGGCAGGCATCTCCGCGATCCTGCTGATCCTCGCGTTCCTGACCGGGACGCCGCTCCTCGTTGCCGTGGTGCTCGTGTCTATCGGGGTCAGTGCCGCGTTCGGCCTGAAGTATTCGATCTACGGCGTCGCGTGGCGGCGCATGGCGAAGGCCCTGGCACTCCCCAAGGTCGAGCCGGAGCACGAGTACCCGCCTCGCTTCGCGCAGGTGCTCGGCAGCGTCGCCCTCACCCTCTCGCTCATCGCCTTCGCCGCCGGGGGGACGGTGCTGGCCTGGGGCCTCGCACTCGCCGTCGCGGGGCTCCAGACCCTCCTGGCCACGACCGGCTACTGCCTCGGCTGCAGGCTGTACTTCCTGCGCTGGTTCGTGCCCGATCTCGTGACTCGGATCTGGACGCGTGGCCGCGCCGGCGGGCCGAATCGTGCTCTCGCCCCGGAGCCGATCCGCTACGTCTGATCCGCGAGGATGTCGGGTCGGGCGTACGGCCCGGTCGTGACGACCTCGGCCTCCGATTCGTAGGGCGTCTTCCCGGTCGAGACGATGTGGTAGCGGTGGTGGACGACGGTGGCACCGGCCGAGATCATCGCGTTGACCGGGCAATACTTCGTGGCCGACAGCTCGATGCAGCGCCGGATGCCGACCTCGGACACGTCCTGCCCGATGATCTCGTGGGTGACCGTGATCTCGGTGTAGACCTGCGGGTATTCGTCACGCTGGCTGCCGCGGACATCGACCCGGTACGAGTCGATGTCCTGACGCTGCTTGCCGGCGATCGAGACGACATCCATCGCGCTGCACGACCCGAGCGACGCGAGGATCGTCTCGACGGGGCTGCCGCCCTGGTTCGATTCGCGGTCATCGAACCTATAGGGGTGCCCGGAGCTCGGGCTGGAATCGAACTGCATCCCGCCGCGATACTCGAGCACGACCGCCTTGAGGGTCGGCACGGTCAGACTCCTGCCAGCGCGATGAGGTCGGGTTCTTCGCCGTCCTGTTCGGTCGTCGCCTCGGGCAGGAACTGCTCGCGGTAGAGCCGGGCGTAGAGCCCATCGAGCGCCAGCAGCTCACCGTGCGTGCCGCGTTCCGCGACCACACCTCGGTCGTACACGACGATCTGGTCGGCCCGCAGGATCGTCGACAGCCGGTGGGCGATGGCGATCGTCGTCCGGCCTTCCATCAGGCGCTCGAAGGCGCGCTGGATGAACCGCTCGGACACGGTGTCGAGCGCCGAGGTCGCCTCGTCGAGGATCAGGATCCGCGGGTCTTTCAACAGGACGCGGGCGATCGCCAGTCGCTGCTTCTCGCCGCCAGACAGCTTGTAGCCGCGCTCGCCGACGATCGTGTCGTAACCCTCGGGCAGCTCCATGACGCGGTCGTGGATCGATGCCGCGGTCGCCGCGTTGATGAGCTCTTCCTCCGTCGCGTCGGGTCGGGCATAGCGGAGGTTGTCCCGAACCGAGGCATGGAAGAGGTATGTCTCCTGCGTCACCGTCCCGATGATCTCCCCGAGCGAGGCGAGCTTGATCTTGCGGACGTCGATGTCGTCGATCTCGACCGCGCCGGAATCGACGTCGTACAGCCGCGAGACGAGATAGGTGGTCGTCGTCTTGCCCGATCCCGATGGGCCGACGAGCGCGACGAGCTGACCGGGCTCGGCCTCGAAGTCGACGCGATCGAGCGCGAAGCCGACGGCCGGCTGCTCCGAGGCTTCGTCGACGGGCACGGGAGTGGTCGGGTACCGGAACGAGACGTCGCGGAGACGGACCTTGCCGCGTGTGGTCGCAGGGTGCATCGCGACGGCGTCGGGCGCGTCCACGATCTCGGGGTCCATCTCGAGGTATTCGAAGATCCGGTCGAACAGCGCGAGCGACCCCTGGATCTCGACCTGGATGTTGAGCAGCTGCCCGAGCGGGAAGAACAACCGGCTCTGGAGCGTCGTGAAGGCGACGATCGTGCCCGCACTCGGCGCGTCAGGCGACCCGTTGGCGGCCAGCGTGCCCGCCAGCCAGTACACGAACGCCGGCATGATCGAGAAGATCGACCCGATGATCATGAAGAACCAGCGGCCGACCATCGCCTGGCGGATCTGGAGTCGAGCAAGCCGACGGTTCTGGTGCCGGAACTTCTCGATCGCGTTGGCCTGCTGACCGAACGTCTTCGACAAGAGGATGCCCGACACGCTGAGCGTCTCCTCGGTCGTCGCGGTCATCTCGGCCAGCGACTTCTGCGTCTCGGTCGAGATCTCGCGGCGAACCTTGCCGACGCGGTAGGTGAGGTACAGGAAGAACGGCGTCA
>JBJMMQ010000125.1:0-13495 GCA_045804705.1 Chloroflexota bacterium | reverse complement strand
GGAACCGCAGCCCGTGCAGTCCAGCTCCACGAAGGCGAAGTCGCCCCTGTCCGCGAGGACGACGATCCGCTCGACGGGGACGGCCGCACCGCACGAGGTGCAGCCCGCCCCGGTGAGGCGCGCCCGGAGTCCGCGAGGGTCCATCGGTCGTCAGTCTACTCCCACGACCCTCGGCAGCGGCCCAGCAAGCCCGTCGCCCGGATACTCCCGTGGGGTATCATGCCGCCATGGGTGAGAACTCGGCTCGGGCGGCGGCAACGCAGGCCCACGACCACGGCCACGACAGCTTCCGTCACAGCTACAGCAAGGACAAGGCACAGCTCGTCCGGCGCCTCAGCCGGATCGAGGGCCAGGTGCGGGGCATCGCACGGATGATCGAGCGCG
This sequence comes from Chloroflexota bacterium, assembly GCA_045804705.1. GTDB lineage: Bacteria > Chloroflexota > Limnocylindria > Limnocylindrales > CSP1-4 > SPCO01. Next base: position 13,111 of record JBJMMQ010000125.1, on the reverse strand, counting down.
AGGAGTACTGCGTCGACATCCTGCAACAGACAGCTGCGCTGCGCGCCGCCGTCGATGCGCTGTCGATCGTCGTCCTCGAGGACCATGTCGCCGGGTGCGTGAGGACCGCAGCCGAACGAGGCGAAGCCGACGCCTACGTCGACGAGGTCATCGACGTCGTCCGGCGCACGCTGGGGCGCCCGGTCCGGAGCTCTGCCCGGTCCAGCTGACCGGTCCGGTTATCCACGATTCAGCGGCCTCGTGGACGATTCGTGGACAAACCGGTTGACGCCGCGCGAGCCCGACCTCTAACGTCCGGCATCCGCACTGGGGCAGCACGAGGGTAACGCGGACGGCGAGGGGCCCGGGGAGACCCGGCCGTGAACCGGACCGACCGCGGAAGACCGAGTTCCCCGCCCACGGTGCGAGCCGATGCCGACGCCGGGAGTGGCGCCGCGCGGACGGATGGCACGCGAACCACAGGAGGCGTGTCGTGGACCGACCGCGTGAGCCACTCCCGACGCGCGTCGAGGACACTCCTCAGCTCCCGGACGCCTACGACGACGCTCTCGACGCGGGCTTGGCGGACCTTGGGCTGACGCTCCCCGACGCGGCTCGCACCGCGATCGCCGGGCACGTCCGGCTCCTCCTCGCCTGGACCACCGCGATCAACCTCACCGCCATCCGCGACCCAGAGGCCGTGGCGGTCGCGCACGTGATCGACAGCCTCACCGGGCTCGCCGTCCTGCGCGAGCGAGGCGCGGACCGGTTCATCGACCTCGGGTCGGGTGGCGGCTATCCCGGCCTTCCGCTGGCCGCCGCGTATCCCGCGGCGCGGGCGCTCCTCCTCGAGCCCGTTGGCAAGAAGGCACGTTTCCTGGCTGCGGTCGCGGCCGCAACCGGGTTGAACGCCACGGTCGAGGCCGCCCCTGTGCGGGCGGAGGCGCTCGCCGTCGATCGTCGACACCGAGGGCGGTGGCCGGCCGTGACCGCGCGCGCCGTCGCGCCACTCCCCGAGCTGGTCGAGCTGGCCGTTCCGCTGCTTGCGCCCGGCGGAACCCTCATCGCATGGAAGCGCGGGGACATCACGGACGAGGTGGCCGGGGCGGAACGGGCGCTCGCCGCACTCGGCGGCGGGTCGATACAGCTTCGCGCGGCGTCTGCCTCGGGTCTCGCCGGGCACTGCCTGGCGGTCGTGACGGCCCGCGGCGGCGCACCCGTGTCCTACCCGCGGGACCCGGGCACGCGCCGCCGTCGGCCGTGGTGACGGGCGCACTGATAGATTCGTTCCTGTGCGCATCGCCGTGCTGTCCGATATCCACAGCAACCTGGTCGCCCTCGACGCCGTGCTTGCGAAGGTCGGAGCGGTCGACGCCATCTGGCATCTCGGGGACGTCGTCGGCTATTGCGCGCAGCCCGACGAGGTCGTCGAGCGGCTGAGCTCGCTCGGAGCGACCGGTGTCCGGGGTAACCACGACGCAGCGGCGGTCGGCGCCACGGACATCTCCTGGTTCAACCCGGAAGCACGGGCGGCCATGGAGTGGACCCAGGCGGCCATCTCCGAGCCGACCCGCACCTGGTTGGCCGCCCTCCCCCAACGTCGCAGCGAGGGCGACTTCACGCTGGTCCACGGCAGCCCGCGCGACCCGACCTGGGAGTACGTGACGTCGGCCGCGCTCGCGCGAGCAGGCCTGTCGGCGATCCCCACCGAGCACGGCCTGCACGGTCACACCCACGTGCCGATCGCCTTCACCGAGGTCGATGGCCGGATGCGGACGCTGGCGCCACGAGCCGGCAACACGGTCGCCCTCGGGGAGGGCCGCACCTTGCTCAACCCAGGGAGCGTCGGGCAGCCCCGTGACGGTGACCCGCGGGCGAGCTATCTCGTCCTCGACACCGAGGCGCGGACGGCGACCTGGGGACGCGTGACCTACGACATCGACGCGGTCGGATCGATGATCCGGGCGGCAGGGTTGCCGGCGCGCCTCGCCGAGAGGTTGCGCGTCGGCGCCTGATGATCGGCGGACGGAGACCACTGCAGGGGCGCAAACCAGGCGACCGCCGCGTGCGGGTCGAGCGCCCCCACTCCCCGTACTTCCGCTACACCGGTCCCGGGCAGCTCACGGCGAAGGAGGCGGCCAGCGCCCCGACGACCGCCACCGGGAAGGCCTTCGCATCGTTCCGCGGCTTCCTCTTCGGGCGGCCCCTCGCCAGCGAGGACGAGATCGGCGAGCGCCTCTCGAAGAAGAAGGCGCTCGCGATCTTCAGCTCGGACGCCATCTCATCGTCGGCCTATGCGACCGAGGAGATCCTGCGGGTCCTGATCCTCGGTGGCGTCGTGGCGCTCGCCTACGGCCTCCAGGTGAGCATCCTCATCAGCGGGCTGCTGGTCGTCGTGGCCATCAGCTATCGCCAGATCTGCATCGCCTACCCGACGGGCGGCGGCTCGTACGCGGTCTCGCGGCGGAACATCGGACGAACGGTCTCGCTGATCGCGGCGTCTGCGCTGCTCATCGACTACGTGCTGACGGTCGCGGTGTCGACGTCGTCGGCCGTCGAGCAGATCGTGTCGGCCTTTCCGGCGCTGCTCGATTGGAGCGTCATCATCGGGGTCAGCGCGATCGGCCTGATCACGATCGGCAACCTGCGCGGTCTGCGCGAGGCCGGGAACATCTTCGCCATCCCGACCTACCTGTTCGTCTTCTCGGCCCTGCTGATGATCGCGGTCGGTTCCTTTCGGATCGTCGTCCTCGGCGAGGGCGGCGGCTACACCGACGAGGTCCTGAAGCAGGCCGAAGGGACCTTGCAACCGCTCTCGATCATCCTTCTCCTGCGAGCGTTCGCGGCAGGCGCGGTCGCCCTGACCGGCACCGAAGCGATCGCCACCGGCGTGCCGGCGTTCCAGCCGCCCGAGTCGAAGAACGCAGCATCGACTCTCGCCTACATGGCGGCCCTGCTGGCCGTCCTGTTCATCGGCATCACCTTCCTGGCCGTCAACTTCGGCATCACCCACACGGAGTTCCCGGAACGCCAGACCGTCATCTCCCAGGTGGCGCGGACCGTGTACGGGGACGGGATCCTCTTCTACCTGTTCCAGGCGTTCACCGCGTTGCTGCTGTTCCTGGCGGCCAACACGAGCTTCAACGCCTTCCCGCGGTTGCTGGCGATCCTGGCGCAGGACGGCCACATGCCCCGCCAGTTCGCATTGCGCGGCGACCGTCTCGCCTACTCGTACGGGATCCTCGTGCTCGGCGGCGTCGCGGCGCTGCTGGTGATCGGCTTCGGCGCGAAGACGCACCTGCTCATCCCGCTGTACGCAGTCGGCGTCTTCATCGACTTCACCATCAGTCAGACGGGCATGGTCCGGCACTGGCTCCGCGAACGATCCCCAGGCTGGCGCCGACGCCTGCCGATCAATGCGTTCGGCGCCGTGCTCACGGGAGCGGTCGCCATCGTCGTGACGTCTGTGAAGTTCACCGACGGAGCATGGCTCGTGCTCGTCCTCATCCCCATCCTGGTCGTCATCATGTCGTTCATCCACCGCCAGTACGAGCTCCAGGAAACTGAGTTGCGGGTCCGCGACGAGGGTGTGCTGCCGGGGCCGCACCGGGAGCAGCGCGTCATCGTCCCCGTGAACGGCATCAACCGCGCTGTGGTCCAGGCGGTCAACTTCGGGCGCTCGCTCGCACCGGACATCCGGGCCGTGTACGTGACCGACGACCTCGACCAGGCCGACGTCCTGCGAGCTCGCTGGGAGCGCCAGCTGCCCGATGTCCCGCTCGTCATCGTCGAGTCGCCGTTCCGCGCGGTCATCTCGCCGGTCGTCGCCTACCTCGACATCCTCGACCAGGCGTGGCCGCCCGACAAGGAGGCGCCCGTCACGATCGTGGTCCTGCCGGAATACGTCGCACGCCACTGGTGGGACAGGCTTCTCTACAACCAGACCGCCAAGCGGCTCAAGGCCGCGCTGGTCGGGCGCGAGCACACCGTCATCGCTGACGTACCCTATCGCCGCGGCCACTGAGGCCCCGCGCCCGGAACACCCCGGAACACATCGGAGTCCACGTGATCGGAGGCCGGCGACCCCTGCGGGGCCGCAAACCGGCGGACCGGCGTGTCCGGATCGAGCGTCCCCACGCCCCGTATTTCCGGTACATGGGCCCGGGCACGCTGGTCGCCAAGCCCGCCGCGAACGTGGCCCTCACGCCGACCGGTCGGTTCCTCAACCGGGTCCGCGGCGTCGTGTTCGGGCGTCCGCTGTCGACGGAAGAGGAGATCGGCGAGCGACTCTCCAAGACGAAGGCCCTCGCGATCTTCAGCTCGGATGCGATCAGCTCATCCGCCTATGCCACCGAAGAGATCCTCCGGGTCCTGCTGCTGGCCGGCGCGAGCGCGCTGTTCCTGTCGCTGGAGGTGTCGATCGCGATCACGATCCTGCTCGCCGTCGTGTCCATCTCGTACCGCCAGGTCTGTCGCGCCTATCCCAACGGTGGCGGCGCCTACATCGTGGCCAAGACGAACCTTGCCCCGCTCTTCGGGCTGATCGCGGCGGCCGCGCTGCTCATCGACTACGTGATGACGGTCTCCGTGTCGACGGCGGCCGCGATCGCTCAGATCCAGTCGGTCGTCCCGTCGGCGTACGACGTCCGCATCGAGATCGCCTTCGTCTCGATCTCGCTGATCACGATCGCGAACCTCCGTGGCCTGCGCGAGTCGGGCAACATCTTCGCGGTCCCGACGTACCTGTTCGTCACCCTCGCCCTCGGGATCGTCGCGATCGGCTTGGTCAACATCATCGGCGGCACGGTCGTCTCGCCGCCCCAGCCGGACGCCCAGCCCTTCCCGTCCACGCTCGAACCGATCGGCATCCTCCTGCTGCTCAAGGCGTTCGCAGGCGGGTCCGTCGCCCTCACCGGCGTCGAGGCGATCGCCAACGGCGTGCCGGCCTTCAAGCCGCCGGAATCGAGGAACGCCGCCAACACCATGACCGCGATGTCGATCCTGCTCGGCATCCTGTTCATCGGGTTGACCCTGTTCGCCGTCCAGTACGGGCTCCGGCCGACGAATCCCGGCGGCGCATCGATCGTCGCGCTTGCCGCCCAGGCAGCCTTCGGCGACGGGTCGGTCCTGTTCGTGACCTTCGCTGCAAGCACGGCACTCATCCTGTTCCTGGCGGCCAACACCAGCTTCAATGCTTTTCCCCGGCTCGCCGCGATCCTGGCCGAGGATGGCTACATGCCCCGGCAGTTCGCCCTCCGCGGCGACCGGCTGGCCTACTCGTGGGGGATCGTGCTCCTGGCGGCGGTCGCCTTCGGACTGCTCTGGGCGTTCGGTGGCGACACCCACGCCCTGATCCCGCTCTATTCGGTCGGGGTGTTCGTGTGCTTCACGCTGAGCCAGATCGGCATGGTCAAGCACTGGTTCCAGGAACGGGAGCAGGGCTGGCGGTGGCGTGCGGTCGTGAACGCGACGGGCGCCGTCCTCACAGCGGTCGTGCTCGTCGTCGTCGTCTCCGAGAAGTTCTTCGACGGTGCGTATCTCGTCGTCATCCTCGTGCCGCTCCTCGTGGCGATGATGCTGTTCATCAACCACCAGTACGCCCGCTCGAGGCGCGAGCTCGCGGTCGCCTCCGACCTCGTCGTCCGCGAACCGCACCGCGAGGAGCGGGTCGTGGTGCCGATCCCGGGACTCAACCGAGCCGTCGTGCAGGCCATCAACGTCGGCCGGTCGGTCGGCGAGGACGTGCGGGCCGTCTACATCACCGACGACGCGGAGGAGGCGGCGGCCCTGCGCGCCGACTTCGAGCGGCAGATCCCGGGCGTCCCGCTGGTCGTCGTCGAATCGCCCTACAGGACGCTCGTCGGGCCACTGCTCGCGTATCTCGACGTCCTGGACGCGGCCTGGCCGCCCGACAAGCCCGCGCCGATCACCTTCGTGGTCATCCCCGAGTACGTCGCCCGCAGCTGGTGGGAGCGGATCCTGTACAACCAGTCGTCGAAGCGGCTGCGAACGGTCCTGCTCGGACGTCCGCACACCGTCGTGATGGCGGTGCCATACCGCCGGGAGGACAGGGCGATGTTCGAGGAGGCGTTCGGAGGTGACCCTGGCACCGGTGCTACTTCGTCCGGTGCCAAGCCGCGCCGGTGAGAGTGTCCTGGCGGTCGGTACACGAGTCCGTACCGACGACCGTGAGCGTCAGCGTGTCACCGGCGAGGACCCATCGGTATGACGCCGGCTCGCAGTCCGCGTCGGCGGCGAACGACACGCCCTCGGGCGTCGCCCCGGTCGCGTGAAGGGGGAAGTAATCGAGTTCCGACTCCGCGACGGGATTGAGGAGCTCCATCTCGTCGGGCGTGATCCGCAGCTTCCAGAGTCCGTGGCTCTCGCCACCGCCCGACAGACCGGTCGTCCACACGCCGCGGAACGCCGCAGGGATGGGGGCGTCCGACGGGAGCGCTGTTGCCGATGGCGTGGCCGCAGCCGCCGCCTGCTGGCCGGGATGGGTCGAACCGGACCCACACCCGGCCACGAGCGACGCGCCAAGCACCAGCGTGAGTGCCATTCGGCCGACGTTGGCGCGCATCACCTAGGCTCCGAGGGCCGCGCAGGCGGCCGCCGCGTTGACGTCGAACCGATCGACGCCGTGGTGCTCGAAGGTCTGGAAGTCGGTGCGGCCCGCGGCGTGAAGGTAGGTGCTCCTGCGGACCACGTTCTGCATCGTCGTGAGGAAGTTGCCGTCGGCATCGAGCGTGTCGAACCAGATGATCTGGCCGCCGTCACTGATCGACGCGCCCGTCTCCGGGTTCACGAAGGCACCCTTGAACTCGACCTTCTCGCGGTCGCGGACAGGCGAGCCAGCGTTGTCGGTGTAGGTCGTGAGGACGTGGCTGATCGTCCAGACGCCGTGGGCCTCGAATGTCCCGCAGTCGATGTAGGGGGTGTCCACGTCATTCGTCCAGGTCTCGACCCTTGGTGCGGCGGCGGACGCGGGACCAGCGGCGACGAGGAGGAGCATGGCCGCCATGGCAACGCCGATCGTACGACGGAAGAGAGTCACGGTGTCACCTCGTGATGTCGTGCCGCGGACGTCGCGGCGCAACTCCACGTTCCGGCATCGGGCAGCGGCGCGGAACAGGGTTGACCCGACGGCCCTCGAAAGGGAAAACCCTCTTCCCTTGACCTGCGTTGCTCGTCAGGATTGCCGATCATGCGACCCAGCGTGCTCATGGTCGACGATCACGACGTCTTCCGGACACGAGCCCGAGCGATGCTCGAGGCCCACGGATTCGACGTCATCGGCGAGGCATCCGACGGGAGGACCGCCGTGGCGGCGGCCGACCGCCTTCGGCCCGACATCGCCCTCGTGGACATCGGCCTCCCCGACATCGACGGCTTCGCCGTTGCGGCCATGATCCGCGCGGCAGGGACGGCACGTCGGATCGTCCTTATCTCGGGTCGTGAGGCGGCCGACTACGGTGGCCGGATGGCGAGTTCCGCCGCGGACGGGTTCATCCCGAAGGGGGATCTGTCGGGCGAGAGCCTGCACGCGATGTTCGGTTCGTGAGGCGAGGCGCGACTGGACGGCTCCTGCTCCTCGTACCGGTCGTCGGCGTCGCGATCGCGATGCTCGTCACGGCGAACGGCCACTCACTTCGCGATGCTCCACTCGATCACATCGCCGATGCGGCGACCGGCGTGGTGCTCGTGCTTTCGGGCCTGATCGCGTGGGAGCGCCGGCCGCGGTGGCACACCGGTCCTCTGCTCGTCCTCGCGGGTTACCTCTGGTACGTCGGCAGCCTGTACGAGCTCGTCGCGGAGACCTCGCTCGTTCCCTACCTCGGCTTCGCATTTCGAGGCTACTACGACGTGATCCTGGCATTCGTCGTCCTCGCTGTGCCTGGTGACCGGCTCCGTCGACGGAGCGAGGTCGCCGTCGTCGCGGCATTGGGCGTGGCGATGCTCGTCCGGACCGCGTGGCGGCTGATCGCCGTCCCTCCGGGTGTCGGGCCGGGCTATGGCCCGGACGCACCCGTCAGCCCGTTCCTGCTGTTCCATGATGTCGGCCTCCTCATCACCGTCGACAGCGTGCTCAGCGCGATCGTGGGCACGACCCTGTGGCTCGTGGCGCTCGCCGCACTCCGTCGCCTGCTTGTCGACCGCCGGCCAGGCGCTACCCGGATGACCGACCCGGTGCTGATCGGCGGAGTGCTGTGGGCGGCCCTGGCGGGCGTCTATGCAGTCGCCGGTCTCGTGGATCTCCAGACCGGCATCCGGCTACTGCCGGAGAGCGGTGGCGAACGATTCATCGAGTACGTCCCGCGAATCCTCGGGCCGCTCGGACTTCTGCTCGGCATGAGTCGGCTTCGGGCGGGGTCGGACGCGGCGGTGGCGATCCTGACCGCAGGTCCTGCGCCACCGCAGGGCGCGGACCTGGAACGGGCCCTCCAGCGCGCCCTGGCCGATCCGACCCTGCGTGTGCTCTACGCGGCCGACGGCTCCTGGGCCGACGCTGAGGGCCGACCCGCGTCGATCCCCGTGCCGGGCGGCCCCCGCGCCGTGATGATCCTTGAGACCGCCGGGCGCACGACAGGTGCCGTCGTCCACGACGAGAGTCTCCTCGACGACCAGGAGGTCATCCGCACGGTCGGCGCCGTCGTCGGACTGGCGGTCGACAATGCGCGGCTCCAGGACGACCTTCGCATGCAGCTCGACGAGGTCCGGGCATCTCGCATGCGCATCGTCGAGGCCACGGACGCCGAACGGCGACGTCTGGAGCGGGACCTGCACGACGGCGCCCAGCAGCGGCTGCTCGCCCTCGGGATGTCGCTGCTGACGATCCGGGCCCGGATGGGCCACGACGTCTCGGAAGGCGTTGCCGCCGAACTGGACGCGGCAGCGAACGAAGTCCGAGCGGCCATCGCGGAGCTTCGCGAGCTCGCGCAGGGCCTCGACCCGGCGATCCTGCGCGAGGCGGGTCTGGGCGCGGCGATCCGTTCGCTTGCGGACCGGTCCTCGATCCCTGTCGCGGTCGAGCTCGAGCTGCCCGAGCGGCTGCCGTCGCACGTCGAGACCGCAGCCTACTTCGTCGCCGCGGAGGCCCTCGCGAACGTCGCGAAGCACGCTCAGGCAGGCAGCGCGCAGGTCCGCGCGTCCCTCGCCGACGATCAGCTTCTGCTCGAGGTCGTGGATGACGGAGTCGGCGGGGCAGACATCCACGGCTCCGGCCTTCGCGGCCTGGTCGACCGGGTGGCGGCCGTCGGCGGGACGTTCGCACTGACGGCGCCGCCGGGCGGCGGGACACGTATCGAGGTGATGATCCCATGCGGGTCGTGATCGGCGACGACGCGGTGCTCTTCCGCGCGGGGCTGGAGCGGTTGCTTGCCGACGGCGGGTTCGACGTGGTCGGCCTGGCCGGCGACCTGGATGGGCTGCTCGGCCTCGTAGAGACGCACCATCCGGACGTCGCCGTGGTCGACATCCGGATGCCACCGACGTACACCGACGAGGGTCTCCGCGCCGCGCGACACATCCGCGCGTTGCCGGCTCCCAGGCCGGGTTGCCTCGTCCTGTCGCAGCACCTCGATCCCCGATTCGGCCTGGAGCTCGTCTCCGAGGCGAGCGGCGGCCTCGGGTATCTGCTGAAGGAACGAGTGATGGACGTGGAAGACTTCCTGGACGCCGTGCGGCGCGTGGGCCGGGGTGGGTCGATCGTCGATCCGGAGGTCGTGCGCGAAGCCATCGCACGCCGGCGACGGGACGTCCTGGTCGACCTGACCGATCGCGAGCGCGAGGTCCTGGAGTTGATGGCCGAAGGGCGAAGCAATGCGGCGATCTGCCGCGCTCTCGGGATCGGCGAGAAGACGGTCGAGGCGCGGATCAACACCATCTTCTCGAAGCTTGCGCTGGAACCCACCCCGGACGACAACCGCCGGGTTCTGGCTGTGCTCACGCTGCTGCGCGGCGCCACGGCCGGCTGAAGCGCCGAGTCCACCGGCCAGCGCCGAGCCAGAGGCAGAGCGCTCATGTTCGGCCCTACGGCGCCGGTGGTATCGTGACTGGCCATGTCAGATACCCATCCGGCGGTCTTCCGCCGAGCGGTCGCCGCACTCAACGGCGGCCCGAGCGACGAGCGCATCGTCAGCCTCGTCGCCGACCAGGCCCACCACCTGAAGGCCGAACTCATCGCTGTCCATGTCGTTGAGATCGACTGGACCCTGCCGCTCGACGCAGACATCGCCGGCCGGTCCGAAGAGGTCCAGCGCATCCTCGACACGGCCGAGGAGGTCGCTGAGCGGTACAAGTTGACGCTCGAGCCGGTGCTCCTCCAGGCACGCGACGTGGGCGCAGCGATCGTCGACGAGACCATCGAGCGCGGCGCCGACCTGCTGGTCGTCGGACTGCCCTATCGAAAGCGGTTCGGTGGCGAATTCGCCATCGGCCGGACCATCCCGTACATCCTCCAGAACGCGCCCTGCGCTGTCTGGGTGGTGCGCGACCCGATCGAGGAGCCATCGTGAAGATCGTCATCGTCGGATGCGGCCGGGTCGGCGCATCCGTCGCGGAAGCCTATGACCGGAGTGGCCACACGGTCCTCATCCTGGACACGCTCACGTCCGCCTTCGACCGCCTGCCGTCGACGTTCGGGGGGGACGCCATCCGCGGCGACGGCACCGACGAGGACGTCCTGCGCCGCGCAGGAGCGGACGGAGCCGACGTCTTCCTGTCCCTGACCGAGGGCGACAACCGCAACATCATGGCGGCCCAGCTGGCCAACGAGGCGCTCGGCATCGAGCGAGTGATCGCCAAGGTCAACGATCCGGTCCGGGCCAAGGCCTACGCCGAGCTCGGGATCGCGACCCTCTGCCGGACAGGACTCATGATGGATGCCGTCGATCGTTACCTCGGCCTTCCTCCGACCGGTCTCCCGGGGATGCTCGCCCCGACCGGCCACCATCACGACGCCCACGACACCCACGTCTCGGGTGCCGCGGCCACCAGCACAAACACCTTGACCACGCAGCCGAGCCCGGCCGCGCAGGTCAGCCAGGAGGCCTGAACCGTGTTCGTACTCGTCGTCGGCGGGGGGAAGGTCGGCTACTACCTCGCCAAGGAGCTCATCGAGTCCGGCCACGAGGTCGCGCTCATGGAAAAGGACGCGTCGCGTGCGCGTCAGATCGCCGACGAGATCGGCTCGATCGTCATCCCCCACGACGGCTGTGAGGGCAAGTACCTCGGTGAGGCCGGCTGCAACCGGGCCGACGTCGTTGCGGCGGTGACCGGCGACGACGAGGACAACCTCGTCATCTGCCAGATGGCCAAGCACCACTTCGACGTCCCGCGGACGATCGCCCGGGTCAACAACCCCAAGAACGAGCACCTCTTCAAACACCTCGGTGTCGATGAGCTGATCAGCCCGACGCGGATGATCCTCGGCTCCATCGAGCAGGACATCCCGGTCCACGAGCTGCTCCATCTGGCGGCCCTCGGCGAGGGCGAGCTGGAGCTGATCGAGGCCCACCTCCAGGGTGGTTCGCCGGCCGTCGGCAAGGCGACGCAGGACCTCGAGATCCCGGAGGGCTGCTCGCTGTTCGCCGTGATCCGGGACGGCGTCGCAGCGCCGCTTCGTCCCGACATGGTCCTGGCCGAGGGCGACAAGGTGATCGCCATCGGCCGAGCGGAATGCCAGGCGCTCCTGCACGACCAGCTCATCGGCGAATCGGAGGCCGCCGGCTCGCGCTGAGAGCCCTTCTCAGGCGGCTCTCACATCCGGGTCCGGGTCCGGTTCTGCCTCGCGTCTATAGGGGACGTTCACGACGACCGTGTGCTGGCGACCCAGCAGGGCGGCCCTGAGGCGCTTCGCGGACTGGTTGTAGAGGACGCGCTCCCACCAATGGCTGGCCACGTATTCCGGGATCACGACAAAGGTGATCGGATCGGCCTTGCCGGGCGGCCAGGCCTGATCGAGCACGTCGAGATAGGCCTGAAGCGGGCCGATCAATGCCCGGTACGGCGACTCCACGATCACCAGCGGAACGTCAGGGAGCTGCCGGTCCCAGCGTTCCCGCAGCCGGGCGGCCACGTCGGGATCATCCGAGACGAGCACGGCGCGGACGTCATCGGCGATCGACCGAGCGACATTGATGGCCTGGACAACCGCGCGGTTGAGGCCGGGAATGGGCACGATCACGCGCTCCTCGCGATGAGGTCCCGGAAGAACGCCGTGCTCGCGGACCGCCAGCTGGGCCGACGCTGACCGGTACTGGCGGTGGATGAAGACCATCATCGCGACGAGAATCGGGATGACGATCGCAACGAGCAACGACTCGGGCGCCTTCGCGACAGTAACGACGACCGCAACGATGCCGGTCAGCACGCAGCCGAGGCCGTTGATCGCGAGCCGCCACCGCCAGCCCGACACGCGCTCGCGCAGCCAGTGGCGGACCATCCCGCCCTGGCTGATCGTGAACGACACGAAGACGCCGACCGAGTAGAGCGGGATCAGCGCGTGGGTGTCGCCGCCGAACGCGACGAGCAGGCCGATCGCGGCGGCCGACAGGATCACGATGCCGAGGGTGAACGCGAGGCGATCGCCCTTGAAGCCGAACTGGCGAGGCATGAACCCGTCGACGGCGAGGATTGCGGCCAGGCGCGGGAACGCGTTGTAGCTCGTGTTCGCGGCGAGGAACAAGATCAGGGCGGTGAACGCCTGGAACAGGTAGAACAGAATCGATCCGTCGCCGTAGACCGTCGCCGCGACCTGGCTGATGACGGTCTGCTTCACAGGCTCGTCGACGGGGACGATACCGAAGCTGTCCGCGACGAACGTGATTCCGACGAACAACACGCCGAGCAGGGCCGCCATCGCGAGGAGGGTCGTCCCGGCGTTGCGCGATTCGGGTGGCTTGAAGGCAGGGACGCCGTTCGCGATCGCCTCCGTTCCGGTCAAGGCGACGGAACCTGAGGCAAACGCTCGCATGATGAGAATCAAGCCGATCGGCTGCAGTGGATCGGCGCCGGCCGGCATCGGTGGCGCCGGCTGCCCCTCTCCGTTCAGAACGATCCGCACCGCCCCGAGCGCAATCATCAGCAGGGCGGATCCGACGAAGAGATAGGTCGGGATCGCGAAGATGTT
>JBJMMQ010000124.1:0-10837 GCA_045804705.1 Chloroflexota bacterium | reverse complement strand
CACGTGGACCAAGACGTGTCCGGACCAGGTTGACGGCAGCCCCGTCGCCTTGCTGCTGGGCAACGGGAGTTCGGGAGAGGACGAGAACGTCATCGGCATCGTTGGCGCCGAGAAGGTTCGGCTCGTCTTCATCGATGTCGGGGGGCAGGCCGCCCTCGTCGTCGTCGACTCGAGCGATCCGGCCCGTTTCGACGACCTCGCGACTCAGGCGATGCCGATCATCCAGTCGTTCAAGTTCCAGTAGGCGCGCCGCCCGCCTGAGGGCGGGACACGTGGCGGCGGTCGATGGCGGCCGCCGCCACGGTCCGGCATTGATGCGGCGGATGGGACGGCCCGACCCGACCGCTGGAGCCGCTGGCTATCCTCGCCTCAGACCGCAGCGAGGACCGCATGATCCGGACGTCACCCTTTCACAAGCGGACGAGCGCGCTCAACGAGACCGGCCTTTGGGACCACTGGTCCGGGACGCTCGCCGCGAACCGTTACCAGATGTCAGACAAGTTCGAATACTTCGCTGTCCGCAACGCGGCAGGCGTCTTCGACTCGTCGCCGCTCTACAAGTACCGGATCTCAGGGCCGGACGCGGAGCACTTCCTCGCGGGCGTGTTGATGCGTGACATCCGGATGTGCCCGCCCGGTCACGCGCAGTACACGGCCTGGTGCGACGACCGCGGCTTCGTCATCGAGGACGGAGTCATCCTCCGGACCGGCGCCGAGGAATTCCTGCTGACCGCCGCCGAGCCGAACTTCGCCTGGTTCGCGGACCTCGTCGGGCGCGAGCGCGTGACGATCGAGGATGTCACCGACGACTACGGCGTCCTCGCGATCCAGGGCCCCCGCTCGCGAGACCTTCTGGCCCGCCTCGTCCCGGACGCGGCCGCGATCCCCTTCTTCGGACTCACCGACGGCACCATCGCCGGCGCTCCCGTCACGATCTCCCGGACCGGCTACAGCGGCGACCTTGGGTACGAAATCTGGGTGCCGGCGAAGTCGGCGGTGAAGGTGTGGGACGCGATGTGGTCGTCGTTCGCTGGGTTCGGCGTCCTGCCGTTCGGGCTCGCCGCTCTCTACATGCTGCGGATCGAGGCGGGCCTCCTCCTGCTCGACGTCGACTTCTCGTCGAGCCGCTTCGGCTGGACGGACGAGGACCGCTCGACGCCTCTCGAGCTCGGTTGGTCATGGATGCTCCGCGGGCTCGCCGACGATGACCGCGCCTTCATCGGCCGCCGCGCGATCGAGCGTGAGATCGCCGACAAGACATCGCGCTGGCGGCTGACCGGGCTCATCGTCGACTGGCAGGACTATGACCGGACCTACGACAGCGCCGGGCTCATTCCCCCGAAGGACCACACGCCGATCCACGAGGAGTATTTCGTCTACGACGATGCGGGGACACAGGTCGGCTACGCGACGAGCCTGATGTACTCGCCGATGCTCCAACGGCACGTCGCGCTCAGCCGGGTGCGCCCCGAGCTCGCCCCGCCCGGGACGGAGGTCAAGCTCGAGCTGGACGTGAACCATCGGTACGAGTACGTCGCAGCGCGAACGGCTCGCCTCCCCCTCTTCGACCCAGCACGAAAGACCGCCTGACATGCCGACCGACAAGCACGCGAAGAAGGCCGACCGCAAGGCATCGACCGCCAAGGCCGCGAAGCCCGCCGAACGGACCTACGACGCCATCGTCATCGGCGCGGGCCACAACGGCATGGTCAACGGTGCGTACCTGGCGAAGGCCGGCCTGAAGACGCTCATCCTGGAGCGACGACCGAACGTCGGCGGCGCGGCGATCACCGAGGAGCTCCAGCCCGGCTTCTGGTTCACGACGTTCTCGTACGCCCTGTCGCTGCTCCGCCCGGAGATCATCCACGACCTCGAGTTGACGAAGCACGGCTTCATGCCACTGCTGATGTCGTCGTCGTTCGCGCCGACCGAGGACGGCGACTACCTGTGGCTCGGCCAGGACCATGGCGAGAACCTGAAGGAGATCGCCCGTCACAGCAAGCACGATGCGGACGCGTACAACCAGTACGCCCACGACATGGAGATGGTCTGCCGCGCGATCAAGCCGCTGCTCGATGCCGCGCCGCCGGACCTTTTCAGTGACGATCCCGACGAGCTCATGGCGCTCGCGGCGCTCGGTGCGCGGTTCCGTGGCATGGACAAGCGGACGCTCCACAACACCGTCCGGCTTCTCACGGGAAGCGCCGCCGACTTCCTCGACGACTACTTCGAGTCGGACATCTTGAAGGGGTATCTCGCCTCGTCCAGCATCATCGGGACGAAGGTCGGGCCGTACTCGCAGGGATCGGGGCTCGTGCTCCTGTACCACTCGATCGGTGAGCACGACGGCGAGTTCGGTGCGTGGGCCTTCCACAAGCGGGGCAATGGCGGGTTCACCCAGGTCCTCGCTCGTGCGGCACGCTCGTTCGGTGCGGAGATCGTGCTCGAGTCACCGGTCGCCGAGGTCATCACCAGGAACGGTCGGGCGACGGGCGTCGCGCTGGCGGACGGGACGGAGTACCGGGCATCGACCGTCGTCAGCGCCCTGGACCCGCGCCGGACGTTCCTCGAGCTCGTCAATCCCCGCGAGCTTCCGACCGACCTGGTCGAGACGATCACCCGGTTCCGTTTCCAGGGCACGTCATCGAAGGTCAACTTCGCCCTGGACGGGCTCCCTCAGCATCCTGCGTTGCCGGGACGTGGCGACCAGTTCCGGGGGTTCACGAACATCGGTCCGTCGATGGAGTACCTCGAGCGCGCGTACGACGACGCCAAATACGGCTGGTACAGCCAGCGGCCGTATATGGACTGCGCGATCCAGTCGACGATCGACGCCGACATGGCACCGCCGGGCAAGCACGTGATGAGCACCTTCATCGCGTACACGCCGTACAAGTTGCGCGAGAGCGATTGGGACACCGAACGGCAGAACCTGGGCGATACCGTCCAGGCCACGTTCGAGTCGTTCTTCCCGGGCTTCGGTGACCTCGTCCTCCACCGGGAGGTCGTCACCCCGCTCGACATCGAGCGGACGG
This sequence comes from Chloroflexota bacterium, assembly GCA_045804705.1. GTDB lineage: Bacteria > Chloroflexota > Limnocylindria > Limnocylindrales > CSP1-4 > SPCO01. Next base: position 7,802 of record JBJMMQ010000124.1, on the reverse strand, counting down.
TGGGGCTGTCGGAGGGAAACATCTTCGCGGGCGAGTTCCTCGCGCCGCAGATGTACTTCTTCCGCCCGGCGCCGGGCTGGAGCCAGTACCGCACCCCGATCGACGGCTACTACCAGTGCGGCTCTGGCACGCATCCGGGCGGGTGCGTCATGGGTGCACCCGGGAAGCTCGCCGCGGAACGGATCCTGAAGGACCGCGCCCGCGCCTGACGGGTATCATCCGCGCGATCGTCGCGCCGCTGAGAGTCCGCCGCTGCTCCTCGCGGGCGCCGGATCCGCTTCTGCTCCCCGGTCCGTCGTTGACGATGGCGTTGTCGAGCTGCCAGCGCGTCGTGGCCTCAGGCACTCCGGCCGCCAGCGGACGGGCTCCTCCTCCTGCACGCCACGCGCCCGATCCAGGTCGCCACGGATGCCGACGAACAGGTCTCCGAAACCGACGCCATCGGGAACGATCGCGATCCGGACGACTGCCAGGATCCCAACGAATGCTGCGAAGCCGAGCCCGACTCGGATGATGGGTTCGAGGTCCATGTCCAAGCCTCCTTGCCGCGTGTGTTGCTGTGGTTACCGGTCATGGGTCCTATGCTGGTAACACCTTACCCCTTGTCACGGCACCCGTCAACCACTAAAATGAGATTTGATGGAAACACCTGAGCACGTCCGGCGGCAGCGGATCGTCGGCGGCAACCTCGCACTCGACCTGCTCAACACCCAGAACGGCCCGGCCGGACTGGAGCCGCAGGACGAGGCCCTGCACGACTACTCGGACGTCGTCGCGTGGGCCCGTTACGTGGGGATGCTCGGGGATGCAGAAGCGGATCGACTCCTTCGACAAGCCCAGGCAGATCCCACCGCGGCCGGCACTGTCTTCGAGCGGACCCTCGAGACACGCGCCTACCTGTATGACCTGTTCCATGCGATCGCGAGCGGCAGACCGCCCGCGGCTGATGACATCGACCGGCTCCAGCGCGACGAGGCCGAGGCCTTGGCACACGCGAACCTCGTCGAGGGAGACGACGGCTACCACTGGAGCTGGGAGCGGGACGCCTCGAACCTCGATCTCGCCCGACCGCTCTGGCAGGTCATCCACGCCGCGCTCACCCTGCTGACCGAAGGCAAGGTGGATCGCGTCAAGGGTTGCGCCGCCTGCCGTTTCCATTTCCTCGACGAGAGCAAGAACCGGAGCCGCCGCTGGTGCTCGATGGAGGACTGCGGCGCCGCGGACAAGATGCGCAATTACGTCGCGCGCAGGGCGTCAGCGAGGTCCGCTCGTCGAAGTGAGGCCGGCTAGCGCGGCAGCGTCGGAGCCGACGTCGGCCCTGCCTGGATGGTCCGGCTCGGTTCAGATGAACCTTTCGCGTGACGGCGACGCCATACCCTGTCGAACACGACCGCCGTGGTCGTGGCACATGTCGAGGCGACCGTGGACCAGCGAGAGCTCGTCGAACGCGCGAGGCGGGGCGATCATGACGCCTTCGCCGGACTCGTCGACCCTGCCCTCGCGCGGCTGGACGCGGCAGCCCGACTGATCCTTCGGGACCCGGAGCTCGCGCGCGACGCGGTCCAGGAGGCCTTGATCAGAACGTGGCGCGATCTGCCCGGTCTGCGTGACCCGGATCGGTTCGACGCCTGGCTTCACCGACTCACCGTGAATGTCTGTCTGGACCTCGCTCGCCAGCGGAGACGGCGCCCGATCGAGGTCGAGATCATGCCGCTCGACAGCCCGACGACCTCCGACGCCTCGACCCATCTCGCCAACCGCGAGCTTGTGGATCAGGCACTCCGGGGGCTCAACGCCGGCCATCGGGCAGTCGTTGCTCTGCACTATCTCCTTGGGATGCCGCTGCCAGAGGTGGCGAAGTCCCTCGGTATCCCCGTCGGCACGGCCAAGTCGCGCCTGCATTACGCGCTCGCCGCGATGCGCGTGTCGACCGTCGAACTCGACGCCACACCCGTGAAGGTCGCAGGAGGGCAGGTGGCATGACCACCGATCAGCGTTTCGAGCGTGACCTGCCTGCGCTCCTAGAAGACCTCTACCTGGGTGTGACTCCTCACTATCGAGACGAGGTCATGGCGGTAGCCGTGCGTAACAGCCAGCGGCCGTCGTGGACCTTCCCAGGAAGGTGGCTCCCGATGTTTGACGTCGCCCGTCAGCCTGTGATCGCGCCGCGACTGCCGTTGCGCGCGGTCGGGCTGGGACTCCTGCTCATCGCGTTGATCCTCGCCGCCCTCGCTGCGGTCGCGATCGGTTCTCGACAGAACCTGCCCGCGCCATTCGGCCCAGCGCGCAACGGGCTCGTCGCCTACTCGAAGGGCGGGGACATCTTCGTCGTCGACCGTGTGTCGGGTGCGGCGAGAGCTGTCGTCTCCGGACCCGAGCTCGACCTGCAGCCACGCTGGTCCCGAGACGGCAGCCGACTCGCCTTTCAGCGTCGGACGACGAACGACCCGAGCAGCGGGCCGCTGTCGTTGTATGTCGTCGGCGCCGACGGCCGGGGACTCACCCTCGTCACCCCCGAGCCGTTGGATGACATCGTCGGCTTTTCGTTCTCGCCCGACGGCGACGAGCTCTTGATCTCGGCCCGCCATGAGGGCGTGGCGACCATCCACATCGCTGCCGTTGACGGCGGTGGGATCCGGCAGCTCGACGTGGGCCGGCCGGTGACCAATGCCTCCTGGCGACCTTCCCTTGGCAAGGAGATCATGTTCACCGACGACGGCAACGTATCGGACGGGTACGGCGGTCTGTACGTCATCGACACCGACACGGGTGTCATAAGGACGATCCTAGAATCGGCGCCCGGGCGATACCGTGGCCACGCCGCCTGGTCCCCGGATGGGTCACGCATCGCCTATTCGGAGTGGCGGGATTCATCCGACCTGACGGTCCGCACCCATCTGGTCAAGGCAGACGGATCCGGCGACCGTGTCCTGCCCATCCCACGCGGAGCGGCTTGGGAAGCGGGGCTGGCATGGTCGAATGACGGGACCCGCCTGCTCTCGATCCGCGGATACGATGGCGGCTACGGGCTGAGTCGCGCGGTCGCTCGCCCTGTCGATGGGAGCGGGACGGGTGTCGAGATCGACTACCCCGGATCCATCAATGGCGAGTGCTGCTCGGTCTGGGAATGGGCGCCCGACGATTCGGCCATCCTGGGAACTCCGAGTGGGACCCTTGGCGAGCACCTCCCGCAGGTCATGCTCGATCCCAAATCGGGCACGACCAGTGACGTCCCGTGGTCGACGTCAAGCGCACCGACATGGCAGCGTCTCGCCCCTTGACGCTTCCGAGGCAAGCGCCGAGCTGGGGCGCTCAGGCGAAGGCGCAGGCGAGCACGAGAGCGAGCCCGCCGAAAGGGCGGGTGAGCGAACGCGCGCAGTCCGGCAACGCACGCGCGGGCGTTCCAGCGCGGCGCCGTTGTTCAAGGCAATGGCAAAAGGAAGAACCCCGGGTGGTCGGGCCCGGGGTTCAAGGTGAATGCGGTCTTGGTTGCGGGGAGAGGATTCGAACCTCTGACCTTCGGGTTATGAGCCCGACGAGCTGCCGCTGCTCCACCCCGCGACCTATAACTTTAGGGCCGTGACGCGTTCCGGTCAAACGTGGTCAGGGGGCGAGGGCCTCCTGGACCGCGTCGGCGAACGAGAGCGATGCCCCTTCATCGCGCGCGCGACGGAAATCCGAGCCCGGGTCAACGTCGAGGTGGGTGAGGTACTCGTCCCGTCCGCGTTCCCATTGGCCGAACGGACTCCGCGCTGATTCAGCCTCCGTCGCGCCGAACAACCGGCCCGCGCGCTCGAACTGTCCCTCTTCGGCGGCGGCCCACGCGAGCAGGCTCAATGCCCACGCCATCCGCATCCTGTCTCCGATCCCGTCTGCGACGGCCAAAGCCGTCAGGCTGATGTCTCGCCCCTGGGCAGGCCGGTCCATCTCGAGTGCGAATTCAGCCGCACTGAGAAGTGACCCCAACCGGAGCCAGCGTGAGCCGATCTGGTCGGCGAGTTCGGCGCTTCGCAACTCAAGCTCGAGACCCTCGTCGCGTCGGCCGTCGTGGAACGCGAGGATCCCGAGGAGATGCAGCACCTGCGACTCCGCCCACGGTGACTCCGGCCCGAGATGCAGACGGCTTTCTTCGGCGAGCTGACGGGCAAGCCCCGGATCACCTGTCCGCTGCGCCTCGACCGCGAGGCGGTACAGCACGTGCCCGATCCCCCAGTCGTCGCCGAGCTCGCGATAGACATCGAGCGACTGCCGGTGATAGTCGGTGCCTTCGTCGAACCGACCGGAGATGTACAGGGCGCCACCGCGCGCCCGCAGGGCTCGAGCACGCAGGGCCGGTTGCAGGCCCTTGCCGGCGAAGAGAGCCTCGTACCACCGCTCGCCCTCGGGTGGGTTGTTCGACACCCAGAACGTCTCGAGTGCGACCGCCATCGACATGCCGAGCTCGTTGTCTCCGGTCGCGAGCGAGCGCTCGAGCACGGCGCGGAAGTTGGCAAGCTCGGGGAGGATGATCTCGTAATCCTCGCCACCTTGGGCCTCGGCGTGAACGTTCCCGGAGTCGGCGAGGGCGACGTAGTACTCGGCGTGTCGAGCGAGGATCGCGAGGGCCTCATCCGAGGCGACGAGGTGCTCCACGGCGAACTCAAGGATGGTCACGAGCATCCCCAGCCGCCCGTCGTCTCCTCGACGAAGGAGGCTCTGCTCGAGGAGCGACCCGATCGCGTCGATGTCGGCGTCGCAGACAGTTTCGGCCGCCTCGAGCGTGAAACCGCCCGCGAACACCCCGAGGCGGTCGAACAGCCGTCGCTCGTCCGCCGACAACAGGTCGTAGCTCCAGGCGATGGTGGCGCGGAGCGTGCGCTGCCGCTCCGGCGCGTCGCGGCGGCCGCCGGTCAGGACGGGTAGCGCCCGTTCGAGGCGGGCAAGCAGCTGATCCGGCGGCAGGAGGCGCGTCCTCGCCGCGGCGAGTTCGATGGCGAGAGGGAGGCCGTCGAGTCGGCGGCAGATCTCGCGCACCGCAGCTTCCGGTTCGGCGGTGAAGGCTCGGTCGCGGAAGAGCTCCACGGCATCGACCTCCGGAAGCGGCAGGACGGGAAACTCGCGTTCGCCCTGGATCCGGAGGGGCGAGCGTGATGTGACCAGCAGTCGCAGGTTCGGGCATGAGCCGACGAGGGTGGCCAGCGGCTCGGCGGCATCCGGCAAGACCTGCTCGAGGTTGTCGAGCAAGAGCAGCATCCGTTTCTCATCGATGTGGGCAGCAAGCCCACCGGGCGCACCGATCGCCTGGGCGATCGTGGGTTCGACGAGGGCCGGGTCGTTGATGGCCGCGAGAGGGACCCAGAACACGCCACCAGTGAATCGCTCGACGTTCTCGGCGGCGGCCTGGAGTGCGAGGCGCGTCTTGCCGGATCCTCCCGCGCCTGTAAGGGTCACGACTCGCGCCTCCTCGATCAACGACGCGATCGTGAGCAGTTCGTCCGTGCGACCCACGAGCGCTCCGGTCTGTGCCGGCAGGTTGGTCGCGTTGAGCGAACGCAGGGGCGGGAACGTCGCCGTGCCCAGCTGGAAGAGGCGTTCGGGGGCACCCAGATCCTTCAGCCGATGGAGCCCGAGGTCGCGGCCGGGATCGCGGGCGAGCGCGTCGCGCGTCGCCTCCGAGACGACGGCCTGCCCGCCGTGGGCTGCGGCGCAGATCCGGGCGGCACGATGCACGTCGAGCCCGACGTAGCCCTCGTCGGTGACGATCGGTGTGCCGGTGTGGATCCCGATTCGCACACGGACCTGGCCTTCCGCCTCGAGGATCTCTTCCGCGGTCAGCAGCGCGTCCTCGGCGTGGGCGAACGCAACGAAGAACGCATCGCCCTGCGTGTCCACCTCGACTCCGGCGTGCCGGGAGACCGCGGTGCGGAGGTGACGCCGGTGTTCGCCGAGGAGATCGGCGTAGCGCGCCCCGTGCTCGTGAAGGAGTCGCGTCGACCCTTCGATGTCCGTGAACAGGAAGGTGACGACGCCGGACGGAAGCTCGCGCATCGCCTAATCATGCCGTCGTGACCGGGGTGGCGCGTGCGCGCGGCTCGTGCCTATACTGGCCGCTCCCCGAACCCGACCTCCCGCTGGAGCCGCGACCTGCCCATGACGTCCCCGCTGGCCATCACCGCCGAAGGCCTGGTCAAGATCTACAAGAGCCGCAAGAGCGAAGTGAGAGCCCTCGACGGGGTCGATCTCGACGTCGCCGAGGGCACGGTCCTCGGCCTGCTCGGCCCCAACGGCGCTGGGAAGACCACGACCGTCCGCATCCTGGCCACCCTCCTCAAGCCCGACGCGGGTCGCGCGACCGTCGCCGGTTTCGATGTGCGGTCGCAGGCCGCCGAGATCCGGCGGGTCATCGGCCTGTCGGGCCAGTACGCGGCAGTCGACGAGAACCTGACGGGGCGCGAGAACCTGTGGCTGTTCGGCAGGCTGTACCACCTGCGGTCGCCCGAGGCGCGGAGACGCGCCGACGAGTTGCTCGAGCAATTCGAGCTGACCGATGCCGGCGACCGGGTCGTCAAGACCTACTCGGGCGGCATGCGGCGACGACTCGACCTCGGTGCTGCCCTGATCGGCCGCCCGCGCCTGTTGATCCTCGACGAACCGACGACGGGGCTGGACCCACGCAGCCGGATCGGTATGTGGGACGTCATCCGCGGCCTCGTCCGGGAGGGCACCACGCTGCTGCTCACGACCCAGTACCTCGAGGAGGCGGATGAGCTGGCGGACACGATCGCCGTCGTCGACCACGGCAAGATCATCGCGCGCGGCACGTCCGACGAGCTCAAGTCCCAACTGGGCGGCGAGCGGATCGAGGTCATCGTCCACCGCCGCGACGACCTCGAGCGGGCGACCGCCATCCTCACCGCTCGCTGCACCGGTCAGGTCGGCCTCGACGAGCACACGCGCGAGCTGACCGTCCAGGCGGTCGGAGGAGCGAAAGTGCTCGTCCAGGTGCTGCGCGACCTCGACGAGGCGGGGATCGCCATCGACGACATCGGCCTCCGCCGCCCGACCCTCGACGACGTGTTCCTCGCCCTCACAGGGCACGCCGCGGAACCGCCCGCCGAGGAGGAGCCTGAGACACGTGCCACGGGCGACGGGAGGGCGGCATGACCACCCTTGCCCAGACCTCATCGGCGCTCGGCCGCCGCGAGCGCATCGCCAGCGCGACCACCGACAGCCTGCTCATCGGCTGGCGGAACCTGAAAAGGATCCCGCGCATCCCGGAGCTGGCGATCTTCGCGATCCTGCAGTCGATCATGTTCGTGCTGCTGTTCGCGTTCGTCTTCGGTGGGGCGATCCCGCTCCCGGGCGGAGGCAGCTATCGCGAATTCCTGATGCCGGGGATCTTCGCCCAGACGATCGTGTTCGCGGCCGCCACGACCGCGATCGGCATGACCGACGACGTCAACAAGGGGATCATCGACCGCTTCCGGTCGCTGCCGATGGCCCGCTCCGCCGTCCTCACCGGTCGCACGTTCTCGGATGTCGTCTACAACTTCGGCATCCTCATCGTCCTGATGGTGTCCGGCCTCGCGGTCGGGTGGACGGTCCACACCGGCGCGGGCGCGCTGGTCGGCGGGGTGGCGCTGCTGCTGCTGTTCGCCTTGGCGATGGCCTGGATCGGCGTCTGGCTCGGGCTGTCGGTGCCGACGGTCGAGGTCGCCCAGCAAGTCTCGTTCACGGTCATCTTCCCGATCACCTTCGTGTCGAGCGCGTTCGTCCCGATCGCAAGCATGCCGACCTGGCTCCAGCCGTTCGCCGAGTGGAAC
>JBJMMQ010000123.1:0-4028 GCA_045804705.1 Chloroflexota bacterium | reverse complement strand
CAGACCCAGATCCGCGCGCTGCTGCTCGTGTTCCCGAACACATTCGAATACTTCTTCGACACGTATGAAGCGGTCCGGACGCGGTGGGATCCGCGCAGGCTCGCCCGCAACCTGCTCCTCGGGATCGCGGCGTTCATCTGGATCGGCATCAAGCTGCCGCAGGAATGGTGGATCCACGTCGCCGAGATCGACACCACCGACCTGATCGCGAAGGCACCGTGGATCCTGGTCGTCGCCGGGATCGCGGTTTTGGTCCTGGCCGTCCTCGTCGTCCGGCTCGTGGTGCCTCGCCTCCGCCCTGCCGACCATCCGTTCACGCTCGACGCCGACAAGCACCAGCCGATGGTCGACGGGGCGGCGATCGACCGCGAGCGACGCCGCATCTCGGAGCACGTCGTCGCCCTCGAGCTGCTCGAGAAGGTCGTGCTCATCGGCCTCGTCAGTGTCATCTTCAGCCGGATGCTGCCCGGGGCAGACCCGGCGGCGATCGACATCCTGATCGGGGTCGCCGTGCTCGTCGTCGTCAATGCCATCGTCAGCAGCATCCTCGTCCGGACCGGCGAACGGCCGCACGGAGCGATGCAGTCGTTCCTCGTCTTCCTGGTGATGAATGTCGCTCTCGTCCTGGGCGCCCAGCTGGTCGTCGGAGCGCTCCGCGGGGCGATCCTCCAGCACGCGCTCGTGTTCGTCCTGCTGTTGTCGTTGATCGTGACGGCCTACGACCGCTACCGGCCGCTGTACAAAGCACGCTTCGCGAACGGGCCACTGCCGGCGCCCCGAGGCTAGGGTCGGCCCTCCGGGTCAGACGGGGGTCGGGTACCGCTCCGCCACGTACTCGTCGAGGATGTCGATGAACTCCGCGACGAGGCCGTCGCCACGCAACGTGCGATCGAGGCGGCCGTCGATGAAGACGGGCGCGACGGGTTCCTCGAACGTCCCGGGGAGCGAGATCCCGATGTCGGCGTGCTTCGACTCCCCCGGGCCATTGACCACGCAGCCCATCACCGCCACTCGCAGCTCCTCGGCGCCGGGATGCGTGTCACGCCAGACCGGCATCTTCTCCTTCACGTAGCCCTGGATCTGCTGGGCCATCTCCTGGAAGAAGGTCGAGGTCGTCCGCCCGCACCCTGGGCACGCCGACACCTGTGGCAGGAACGATCGCAGGCCCATCGACTGGAGGACCTGCTGCGCGACCTCGACCTCGCGCTCGCGCGGTGCCCCGGGCTCGGGCGTGAGCGAGACCCTGATCGTGTCGCCGATGCCCTCATTGAGCAGGATCGCGAGCCCGGCCGTCGAGGCGATGATCCCCTTGTCGCCCATCCCCGCCTCGGTGAGACCCAGGTGCAGCGGGTAGTCGCTGCGCGCCGCGAGCAGCCGATAGACGTCGACGAGGTCGCGAACCCCGGACACCTTGGCCGAGAGGATGATCCGGTCGTGCCGCATCCCGGTCGCCTCGGCCAGCTCGGCCGAGCGCATGGCGGACTGGAGCATCGCCTCGATCATCACGTCGCGAGCGTCGGCGGGCTCGGCGAGTCGGGCGTTCTCGTCCATGAGCTCGGTCAGGATGGCCTGGTCGAGCGACCCCCAGTTCACGCCGATACGGACCGGGACTCCGTTGTCGTTGGCGATCCGGATGATCGTGGCGAAGTGCTCGTCGTGCCGCTTCGCGCCGACGTTGCCGGGGTTGATCCGGTACTTCGCGAGAGCGCCGGCCATCTCCGGATACTCGGCGAGCAGCTTGTGGCCGTTGTAGTGGAAGTCGCCGACGATCGGCACATCCACACCGAGACCGCGGACCTTCCGGACCATTTCGGGGACCGCCGCCGCCGCAGCCTCCGTGTTCACGGTCACGCGGACGAGCTGGGACCCCGCATGTGCCAGCCGCGCGACCTGGATCGCCGTGGCGTCGGCGTCGGCCGTGTCCGTGTTCGTCATGGACTGGACGACGACCGGATGGGCCGATCCGACCAGAACGCCGCCGACGTCGACGCTGACGGTCGGCCGGCGGCGCGGCCGGAGGCTGTCGGGCGTAGCCATGCCCGATCTAGCCGCCGAGGCTGCGGATGATGTCGAAGCCCGTCACCCAGATGATGAACGCGAACAGGAACACGAAGCCGACGACATAGGTGAGCTGCTCCGCGCGGAGGCTGATCCGCGCTCCGAAGATGCGCTTGAGCGTGATCATCAGCATCCGACCGCCGTCGAGAGGCGGGAACGGCAGGATGTTCACGACGGCAAGATTGGCCGACAGGATCCCGGCCACGTACAGGGTCATGATCGGGCCGCTGTTCCAGAAGATGTCGCCTATCTGGGTGGCGATGCCGACGGGGCCCGAGACCGGCGGTGGCGCCGTCGGGTTGGAGACGACCGAGCTGACGAGGCTGGCGAGCCCGCCGACGATCAGCCCCATCCAGCGCACGGTCTGATCCACGCCGATGCCGATCGCGGTGCGAAGGTCGTTCGTCGTGTATTCCCCGAAGAAGTAGCCCTCGAATGGCTTCGTGGCGCCGGAGATCCCGAGCGCGCCCTTCTGCGTGTTGATCTCCGCCGCTGGGCGAAGGGTGACGGTCACGTCCCGCTGCGTCCCGCTGGTGTCGGCCACGGTCAGAACGACCGTGTCACCTGCCCGTTCGCGCAGCGAGACGAGAGCGTTCGGACCGGCGATGAACTGGTATCGCTCGCCATCGACGGCCACGATCGCCTCGCCCGGCTGGAGGCCAGCGGCCGCCGCTGGCGAGTCGGGTTGGACCTCGAAGAACTTGACTCCGACGAACGGCGATGCGAGCCAGGCGATGCCCGTGAAGATGACGAACGCCAGCAGCACGTTCATGAGAACGCCCGCGACGAGGATCGTGAGCTTCTTGGCCAGGCCCTGGTGTGAGAACGAGCGCGGATCGTCGGCATCCGTGCCGTCCTCGCCCTCGAGCTTGACGAAACCACCGATCGGCAGCCAGTTGAGCGAGTAGAGCGTCTCCCCCTTGTTCCGGAGCACCTTCGCCCGCGGCGGGAACCCGACGCCGAACTCGAGGACCCGAACGCGGAATGCCTTCGCAGTGAAGAAGTGGCCGAGCTCGTGGATCACCACGAGGCCGCCCAGGATCAGGATGAACAGGACGATCGTGATGATCGACTGGACGAAACCGGTCACGCAGATGCTCCGAATCGGATGGTGGCGAAGGCCGCCCGGACGGCCGCGTCGATCGCCACGAGCTCATCGACGTCAGGGGCTGCCCCGGCGGTCCCACCCTCACGCGTCACGGCGGCGTCGAGGAGCGACGGGATCTCCCCGAACGTGAGCGAACCCGCGAGGAACCGGGCGACTGCAACGTCGTCGGCGGCGATCAGCGCCGCGCTCGCGCGAGGACCCTCACGACCGGCGTCACGCGCGATCCGAAGCGCGGGGAACCGGGCCTCGTCGGGCGCACGGAAGTCGAGCCGGCCAGCGGCGACGAGGTCGGGCGGCGCGGCCGGCGACGGCCGGCGGTCGGGATAGGTCAATGCGTACTGGATGGGAAGTCTCATGTCGGGAGTGCCCAGCTGGGCCTTCAAGGAACCATCCACGAAGCGAACGGCCGAGTGGACGACGCTCTGCGGGTGGATGACCACCTCGATGGCGTCATAGCCGACATCGTACAGCCAGTGTGCCTCGATGACCTCCAGCCCCTTGTTGGCGAGCGTTGCGGAGTCGATCGTGATCTTGGCTCCCATCGTCCACGTCGGGTGCTTGAGGGCGCGCTCCGGCGTCACCGCCGCGAGCTCCTCCGGGCTGGCATCGAGGAACGGTCCGCCGGAGGCGGTGAGCACGAGACGGGCCACGCCCGCCCTGGGTTCCCCGACCAGGCACTGCCAGATCGCCGAGTGCTCCGAATCGATCGGGCGGAGCCAGGCGAGCGGGGTCGCGAGGGGATCTCGTGGATCTGTCGCCGCGCGTGCGGCTGCCTGACGGCCTGCCTCTGCCATCACGAGGTGGCCCCCGGCGACGAGCGTCTCCTTGTTCGCCGTGGCGACGACCTTGCCGGCCTGGAGCG
>JBJMMQ010000122.1:0-23337 GCA_045804705.1 Chloroflexota bacterium | reverse complement strand
ACCCAGATCCGCCCGCCGTGCTGCTCGACGATGTGGCGCGAGATCGCCAGGCCGAGTCCCGTGCCGCCCGTCCCGCCCCGGAAGCGCGCCCGGTCGACCTTGTAGAACCGCTCGAAGATCCGGGCTTGGGCGGTGCGCGGGATGCCCACCCCGTGGTCGGTCACGGACACGATGACATCGGATGCCGTGGCCCGGGCGGCCACGACGACCTCGCCGCCGTCCGCACTGAACTTCACCGCGTTGTGGAGGAGGTTGACGATCACCTGCCCCAGTCTGTCCTCGTCGCCGCGAATCCGCGGGAGGTCGCCGGCGACGTCCACGTGGAGGACGACGCCCTGGCGTTCCGCGAACAAGCGGAGCCGCTCGGTCGACTCGATCGCCACCCGGCCGATATCGACGAGGTCGACGACACCGAGCGTCGCGCCGCTCTCGATACGCGACAGGTCGAGAAGCTCGGTGACCATCTGGACGAGGTGGCCTGTCTCGACCTCGATCTTGTCGATCCGGTCGCGCATCCTGGGCGGAACGGCATCGCCTGCCGCCTCGGCCTCCCGGGTCAGCGTTTCGGCCAGCAGGCGGACCGTGGTCAGCGGCGTCCGCAGCTCGTGGGACAGGTTGTCGATGAACTCCGTCCGGATCTGCTGAAGGCGACGCAGCTCGGAGACGTCCTCGACGACCATCCACAGCCCGCCGGACGGCACCCGACGGGCACGGAGGACGAGTCGCGGACCGTCCACGCCGGCCACCGAGATCTCTTCCGTCGCCGAACCGACGGCGAGCGCCGTGCGAGCGAGCGATTCGGCGTGGACCGTGATGAACGCACCGATGAGGGTCCGGCCGGGAAGGCTCCCGGGCGCGACGCCGAGCAGCGCGTGCGCTGCTGGATTGGCGCCGACGATGCGCAGCTCCTCGTCGACGATCATCACCCCGAGGTCCAGCGCCCGGACGAAGTCGGACTGGTCGTTGCGGATGAGCGCGGTCTCGAGCTCGGCCTTGACGGCGCGTTCACGGAGCGCGACGACGGCCGCCTCAGCGTCGTTGCCCGACGTCGCACCCGCGGCCCGCTCGAGCCGCACGCGTGCCTGCCATTCACGCACGGCCATGAATGTCACGACCGCCAGCGCGACCACCGCCAGGACCGCGACGAGTCTCGCCTCCACGGGGCGAGCATCGCACACGTGTCAGTCGCGGGACGACCGGTGACGCACCCGTGGACCCGGCCGTTCGTCGGGCAGGAAACGCGGCCGCCAGGCGCGGGTGAGGCTCGCGAACGCGGATGGAGCGAAGGCGTGGCGCAGGACGATGAGATGGGCCAGGTGCTCAGCGGCGCGTTGCGCCCGGGCGAGGGTGACCGCGTCCACACTCGCTGCAGGGACAGCTGCTGCGGCGTCCCGTGCGGCGAGCACCGACGAGACCCGGAGTGCCTCGTCGTCGTCGGGCGAGGTGCCCGGCGGCCACGGCTCTTCCGACGGGCCATCGAGACGAGCCTTGCGGGCCGTCGCCGCCAGCGCCTTGACCGCCGCTGGGTCGAGGCGGGCCAGTCGGTCGAGGAGCGCGCGGACGGACGCCCCGTTCGGGCCGTACCGCGGCTGCCCGACGGCAGCCTCCCAGCCGCGGGTCAGGCGCTCGCGGGCGCGATCGCGGAACGGCTCGGACAGAAGCTCATCGAGGAACTCGCCAAGGACGAGTTCGGTCGCGTAGCCCTCGACCGCGTCACGAACACCGGGGAGTGCTGCGGCCGCGGGCGCGAGACGCGCGTCGACGGCGGTCTCCATCGAGGCGAGCGCTGCGAGCTGGTCGGCTGGCAGGAACCGGGCGATCGTCGCCCCGAAGGCGATCGGCGTCGGGTCGGCGCAGGCGAGCCGGTCGATCTCGTCGGGCTCGAGCGAGGCCACACGATCGAGAAAGCGCGCCAGGGTCTCGGCGGGGTCCGGCGGACGGCGACGGATGGTCGGCCGAGTCGTGGGGGCGGGCCGCTCGGCGCTCGGAACGTCGCGGACGCCATGTCCAGCCGTGTCGCGAACGGACCGGCGTAAACCCCGCTCATGGTCGTACCTGGCGCGGAGCTCCGGATCGCTGAGCCAATCGTGGGCGACGTTGATCCGCTTCGAGCGCTCGAGGCCTGCGTCTCCCGCGACGTCCGGATGGTGCTGCCGGAGGAGCGAGCGCCACGCGACCTCGATCACCTCCGGTCCGGCGTCGATCGGGATCTCGAGTCGCGCGTACAGGTCGTCCGCGGGCAGCGATGGGCGTGGTGGCACAGGCGAATCCTAGTGGTCAGCGAGCATCGCGCTGGGTAGACTCCGCGCGTGAGCTTCCTCAATCGTGCCAAGGAGGCCGCCGCCGCGGCCGCCGAGCAGGCGCAGCAGGCGGCCGGCATGGCGACGCGCTCAGCGCAGGACCCCGCGGCGCAGGAGAAGCTGGGCCAGCAGGCGCGTTCCGCGCTCGGTGCCGCGCGGCGCGGCGTCTCGACCGTTGTCGAGCGGATCGACCCGGGCGTCCTCGCCGACCTGATCATCAAGTCGACCGCGCTCCAGGAGATGACGAACGCCTCGCTCCGCGAGAAGAAGTCGCCCTACCGGATCGCCGAGGTGAACATCACGGCCTCGATCCCGCCCGGCATCACCTTCTCGATCAGCAGGATCGACGACATCGACCTCGTCGGTGGCGAGGTGTCATCGGAGACGCTCGTCGACGAGATGCCGGCGTCCGGTCAGGCCGTGATCGCGCTGGACGGCACGAGCCTCAGCCAGGAGCAGCTCGCCGAGGTGCGAGAAGCGCTCGCGAACGACGTCCCCGAGGACATCAGCCGCCTCTGAGCAGAGCCTCGGTCTCCTCGATCGATCGCGTGCCCCGCTCGCCGGTCGCCCGTTCGGTCACCTCGACCCCACCAGCGGCGAGGGACCGGGGACTGACCGTCAGGATCCAGGGCATGCCCAGGAGCTCGGCATCGGTGAACTTCACCCCGGGTGATTCGTCGCGGTCGTCCCAGAGGATCTCGCGACCGGCCTCGGCGGCGAGGGCGTGGAGGCGCTCGGCGACCTCGGCGACCTGGGGCTCCCTGGCCCCACCGATCGACACGAGATGCGCCGCGTAGGGCGCGACCTCCGCCGGCCAGATGATCCCCTTCTCGTCGTGGTGCGCTTCGACGATGCAGGCGACGTTGCGTCCGACGCCGATGCCGTAGGAACCCATGATGATCGGGTGCGCGACGCCATCCTCCCCCAGGTAGGTGGCCCCGAACGCGTCGGCGTACCTCGTCCCGAGCTTGAAGATGTTGCCGACCTCGATGCCGTTGCGGAGGATGACGGGCTCGCCACACGTCGGGCACGGATCGCCCGCCTGAACGTTGGTCAGGTCCGCCACAACGTCCGGCGTGAAGTCCCGGCCGACGTTCACGTTGCGGAAGTGGAAGCCCTCCCGGTTCGCGCCCGCGACCAGGTTGGCGGACTGCGCGACGAGCTCGTCGACCGCGACGACGGTGTCATGGGCACCGATCGGCGAACCGTAGCCGGGCTCCATCCCGGCCGCCTTGATCTCTTCGACCGTGGCCGGCCGAAACCCGCCGGTCGCGTTGACCGCGTTCACGAGCTTGGTCTCGTTGACCTCGTGATCGCCTCGGACGATCGCGGTGACCAGCCGCCCGTCGCCGGCCATGAAGAACGCTGCCTTTGCCGTCCGAGCCGCGTCGACGCCGAGGAACGCCGCGAGCGTGGCGATCGTCGTGGTGCCGGGTGTCGCGATCTCCTCGAGTGGCAGTGCCTCCTCGGGCGCCGGCGGGAGGTGGCGGATGACGGCGACCTGCCGGTTGGCCGCATAACCGCACGCCTCGCACAGGACGAGCACGTCCTCGCCTGCGGGGTTGAGGACCATGAACTCGTGGGCGAGGCTGCCGCCCATCATCCCGACGTCCGACGAGACGGCGATGGTGTCGAGCCCGAGACGCTCGAAGATGCGGACGTAGGCACCGTGTTGAGCCCAATAGCTCGCGTCGAGACCTTCCTCGTCGCGGTCGCAGCTGTACGCGTCCTTCATCACGAACTCGCGGACACGGATGAGGCCACCGCGGGCGCGCGGCTCGTCGCGCCACTTCGTCTGGAAGTGGTAGACCATCATCGGCAGCTGGCGCCACGAGCGGACGACGTCCGCCAGCAGCATCGCGACAACCTCTTCGTGGGTCATCGCGAGGACCATGTCCCGGCCATTGCGGTCCTTGAACCGGCCGAGCTCCGGACCGATCGCCTGGTAGCGGCCGCTCGCCCGCCAGACATCAGCGGGATGGACGACCGGCATCTCCAGCTCCTGACCGCCGATCGCGTTCTGCTCCTCGCGGATGATCTGCTCGACGCGGTCGTTCACCCGCTTCCCCAGCGGCAGCAGCGAGTAGATCCCGGAACCGAGCTGGCGCACGTAGCCTGCCCGGAGCAGCAGGCGGTGGGACGGCATCTCGGCCTCGGCCGGGTCGTCGCGGAGCGTGGTGAAGAAAAGCTGGGAGAGACGCATCCGCGAAGGATAGCGGCCGCGGCGCCTCGGCCGCGCCAGGCGGTGTCGGGTCAGATGAGCTCGGCGAGGAACTCTGACCACCTGGGTCGACGCATGCCGTCGCCGAGCTCGAGCCAACGGACGAGGTAGGCGGCGCGGGTTGCGCGGGGCCGCCGCAAGGCGCCCTCGTCGGCGACGACGATCCCGTGGACGCGGAATGCTTCGCGCGCCCAGGACGCCGCGAGCCCGCGTCGGTCGCGGATCGGAGCGAGTTGCGTGCGGATGTGGTCGACCTCCCGCGCGAACACCGGCTCCCCCCAGGGGCCGGCGTCGCGGGGTCGGTCGCGAAGGTTGCGCAGGAGGAGGAGAGCATCCCGCGGCAACTCTCGCTGTGGCGTTCGGATGACGCTCGCGGGGCGTCCCGGCGGGCTCGTCGCGATCGACATGCCCGCACTGTCTAGGGCCCATGTCAACGCCGGCTTATCGCGACGTCAACCTTCGCCCTGGGGCCGCCGACGGTCTAGGCGGCGCCCGCGTACCATGTACGCCGCTCGCGTGGCGGTAGCCCTGCGGCGCTTGGAGCATCCGTCGACCCGACACTCGAGGAGTCCGCACCAGTGGATGGCGTGACCGCCATGCTCGTGTTCATCGTGCTGCTGGCGATCGCTTTCGACTACACGAACGGATTCCACGACACGGCAAATTCGATCGCGACGTCCGTCGCGACGCGCGCGTTGTCGCCGGGTTGGGCCATCCTGATGGCGACGGCGTTCAACTTCATCGGCGCCTTCCTTGGGACGGCCGTCGCCAAGACGATCGGCAGCGGCCTCGTGAACGATCAAACGACGACACAGGCCATCGTCGCCGCGGCGCTGATCGGCGCGATCTCCTGGAACCTGATCACCTGGCAAAGGGGTCTGCCGAGCTCGAGCAGCCACGCGCTGATCGGCGGGCTGCTCGGCGCGACCATCATCGGCGCTGGATTCGGTGCCTTGAACGTCCAGGGCATCGTCAACAAGGTGCTCATCCCGATGATCTCGTCGCCGATCCTCGGCTTCACGATCGCCTTCGGCTTCATGCTCGCGATCTACTGGATCTTCCGGCGCTCGAAGCGCAAGCCCATGGCCCGCCGCTTCCGGCGGCTCCAGGTCTTCTCGGCCGCGTTCATGGCATTCGCCCACGGATCCAACGACGCCCAGAAGACCATGGGCATCATCACCCTGGCGCTGTTCTCCGCCGGCGTCATCCCCGAGGTCGAGGTCCCGACATGGGTGATCATCGTCTCGGCGACGGCGCTGTCCGCCGGCACTGCCGTCGGGGGCTGGCGGATCATGCGCACGATGGGTCAGCGGGTCGCCAAGCTCGAGCCCGTTCACGGTTTCGCGGCAGAGACGACGGGTGCCTCCATCCTCATCGGCACGGCCCATTTCGGGATGCCGGTGTCGACGACGCAGGTGATCGCGAGCGCGATCATGGGCGTGGGGGCTAGCCAGGGCGCCCGGGCGGTCCGCTGGGGCGTCGCCCGTCGCATCCTCATCGCCTGGATCCTGACCATCCCCATGGCGGCGATCCTCGGGGCCGTGTCGTGGGTCATCCTCGACGCGCTCGGGGCGCCGTGATGCCACACTTGCCGCACCCGGAGGGACCCCCATGACGTTCCGCATCCTGCCGAAGGATCCGAAGTTCTTCGAGCTGTTCGTGCTCGACGGTGACAACCTGGCCGCCGCCGCGACTGCGCTCCACGAGATGGTCGACGCCTACGACAAGCTCGAGTCCCGCGTGGCGAACATCCAGACGCTCGAGAAGCGCGGCGACGAGATCGACGACGAGGTGAACCGCCGGCTCGAGGACGCCTTCGTCACGCCCTTCGACCGCGAGGACATCCACGAGCTGGTGTCGCGGCTCGACGACGTCGTCGACGGCATCCAGTCGATCGCCGAGGCCTTCGTCATCTATGGCGTGAATGAGCCGACCGGTGAAGCCCGCCGGCTCGCGGCGATCCTCGACGGGCAGGGCGGCGAGCTGGCCGCAGCGCTCCGGAAGCTCGATGGGATGAAGGACCTCGAACGACATTTCGCAGCGATCCACCAGCTCGAAAAGGAGGCCGACGGCCTCTCGCGGGCTGCCGTCGCGCGCCTCTTCCGCGACGAGCTGCCGCCGATCGAGGTCATCAAGTGGCGTGACCTCTACACCTACCTCGAGGACACCATCGACGCTGCCGAGGACGCCGCCGAAGCCATGGAGCGGATGTACCACAAGGCCAACTGAAGGGACGCTCCGTGGCGGGGAGTCGCTCCTACGTCGGCCGGCGGAACACGTACCCGACGCCGCGGACCGTGTGGAGGAATGACGGGTTGGCGGGGTCCGTCTCGATGCGGCTGCGGAGCCAGTGGACGTGGACGTCGACGGTGCGGGTCTCGCCGGCGTAGTCGTAACCCCAGACGCGCTCGAGGAGCTGATCGCGGGTGAACACCTGGCCCGGGTGGCGGATGAGGAATGCGAGCAGCTCGAAGGCCTTGGGCTTGATCGGGACGACCACTCCGTCGCGCAAGAGGCGCCGGCCGCCGAGGTCGGCCTGGACGGGTCCGAGGTCGACGACCGCCGGCGCGTCCTCCACGGCGACGGCCGCATCGGACCGTCGGAACAAGGCCCGGATCCGCGCCGTCAGCTCGCGCAGCGAGAAGGGTTTCGTGACGTAGTCGTCGGCGCCGAGCTCGAGCCCGACGACCTTGTCGAGCTCGGAGTCCTTGGCCGTCAGCATCACGATGGGGACGCCCGATTCGGCCCGGATGATCCGGCACACCTCGATCCCCGACAGCTCGGGGAGCATCAGGTCGAGCAAGACGAGGTCGGGCCGCTCGGACCTGAACAGGGTCAGCGCCTCGCGGCCATCGGCGGCGGCGACTGCCCGGAATCCATCGCTCTCGAGGGCTTCGACGAGCGCCTCGCGAAGGGTCGGCTCGTCGTCGACGACGAGGATCGTGCGTGCCATGTGCCTCTGAGGATATCGGCCTGTGTTAACGGCTCGTTTCGGGGCCGCCGACACGGCCCGAGTCAGCGGCCCTCGCGCAGCCGCTCCGGCAGCTCCATGAAGTACTCGATGAACTCAACGCAGCGACCATGTCCATCGAACCGCAGCTGGAAATGGTTGTAGTAGAGCGTCCGGAACGACCCATCCGGGTTCGTGTAGCGGCTCTCCCCGACCGCCGACGCGCGTTCGCCGTCGAACGCCCAGACGTCGTAATGCGCGCTCCACGATCCCGGCTCGTCCTTGTCCGACAGCCAGTCGGCGACGATCGCGTCGCGCCCGACGACGGGGTCGGCCCACGGCTGGTATCGGTATTCGGTCTCGTCCGAGAACAGCTCGCCGATCGACTTCTGGTCGTACGACGACCAGGCGGCGATGTACCGCTCGAGCCAGACCTGCACGTCCTCACGTCGCATCACGGACCTCCCACTCGGTGTCGCTCACAGCATCGACGTCAGGGTAGCCAACCACAGGAAGGCGATGTAGCCGACGACGCCGAGTGCGAGTGCAGGAACGACAGTGACGTAAGCCCGACCCCGTTCCGCGATCGAGCGGCCGAGCACCAGGGGGACGCCCAGCCCCACGATGACAAAGCCGGCCCCGACCGCCGGCTCGGGGAGGATCAGGATCAGGTAGCAGCCTTCAGCGATCGCGACAGCGGCGAGGAGACCGATCGCGGCGGCCCGTCGCCAGCCATCCTCGACTCGCCACGTCCATCCGGCGAGACCGAACACAGGCCCGCCGACGATCGCAGCGATCGACCACAGCACGAGGGACCCTGTACTGCCTCCGTAGCCGAAGCGGAGCTGGGTCATGGCGTAGTAACCGATGAGGGCGAACGCGAGGGCGCCGAACCCGGCACCTGCGGCCCATCCGCGGTCGGGCATCCGGGAGCCGAGCAGGAACGCGACCAGCAGCCACGGCGAGATCGAATTGGCGACCTGGCCGATCCCATCGGGCAACAGGCCCTGGCCGATCTGGGTGACGACGCCGACCAGGAGGCCGACCGCTGCGATGAGCCCGACGCGCGCGGCGACCGTCACCCGGCGTTGAGGATCTCGATGGCCCGGTCGAACCGCCGCAGCGTCGCTTCGCGCCCGAGCGCGACCAGCGTGTCGAACAGCGGCGGCGTCGCAGTCCGTCCCGTTACCGCGACGCGGATGGCCATGAACAGGTCGCCGACCTTCCACCCGCGTTCCTCCGCGAGCGACCGAAGGGCTGGCTCGAGCTCGTCGGCCTCGAACGACACCGCCCCGACCTCGGCGATCGTGGAGCGTGCAGCCACGAGGCCCTCCCGGGTGGTTGCGGCATCCCAGCGCTTCGGCACGAGCACGGCCGGATCGAGCTCGATGTCCTCGACCCAGAGGAAGCCCACGAGGTCGCCGATCGCGCCGAGGCGCGGCAGGCGCTCGGTGATCACGGGAAGCAGCGAGCGCAGCTCCTCGTCGGACGGCACACGGTCGATCCGGCCCGCCGCATGCTCCGCTTCGACGAATGGTCGCAGCCTGTCGATCAGGTCGTCCGGCGCGAGACGCCGGATCCACTGGCCGTTCAGCCACTCGAGCCGCTCGCGGTCGAAGACGGCACCGCCCTTGTGGACGGCCTCGAGCTCGAAACGTTCGACGATCTCGTCGATCGCGAGGACCTCCTCCTCGGTGCCCGTCGCCCAGCCGAGGAGGGCGAGGTAGTTGACCAGAGCCTCGCGGACGAAGCCCTCGGCGATGTAGTCGGACATCGCGGTCTGGCTCTTGCGCTTGCTCATCTTCGTCCGATCGGGATTGAGGATGAGGGGCAGATGCGCGAACACAGGTTCGGGGTGTCCCAGCGCTCGGAACAGCAGGATGTGCTTCGGAGTGTTCGACAGGTGGTCCTCGCCACGGATGACGTGACTGATCTCCATGGCCGCGTCGTCCACGACGACCGTGAAGTGGTAGAGCGGCGTCCCGTCGCCACGGACGATGACGAAGTCCCCGCCGAGGTTCGACACGTCGATCTCGACCCGGCCGCGGACGACGTCATCGAAACCGACGACGCCCGTCCCGACCCGGAACCGGACCGCTGCCCGGCGGCCCTCGGCGTCACGGGCGGCACGTTCCTCGGGCGTCAGCTGCGCGCAGCGCCCCACATACCGTGGCGGCTCCTTGGCCGCCTCCTGCGCCTTCCGGTCGGCGTCGAGCTCTTCCGGAGTGCAGTAGCAGGGGTATGCCTGGTCGGCCGCCAGCAGACGCGCGGCGGCTTCCTCGTACGAGGCGAGTCGAAGCATCTGTCGATACGGCGCGAAGGGTCCGCGCGCAGCCTCGCCCGCGACCTCGGGACCCTCGTCCCAATGCAGACCGAGCCAGTGGAGTCCATCCAGGATGTCCTTCTCATAGGCGATCGAGCTGCGGGCCTGGTCCGTGTCCTCGAGTCTCAGGACGAAGGTGCCACCGGTGTGCCGGGCGTACAGGTAGTTGAACAGCGCCGTTCGGGCCGTCCCGATGTGCAGAGGACCGGTCGGGCTCGGGGCGATCCGGACGCGCGGTGCCGTCATCCCTGGACCGGGACGCGGTGGAACAGTGCCGGGTCCGCCTCGCCGGGCAGGACGCGCACGAGGGAAGCAGGCCGCAGGCCGAGTGTCGCCCGGCCCCGTGGCCCGTCGAGGGTCAGCGAATCGAGGGACTCGCTCCGGGCGAGGATCGTCACCGCGGCGCCGGGTGTCAGCGCCCGAGCCTCGAGATACGACAGCAGGCCGGCGTCCTCCTCGGCCTCCTCCGTGATGCGGTACACCGTCGCGTTGGAGCCCGCCTCCATCTCGCTCAGCCGGGTCCCCGCAGGGCGCCGCCGGGCCGTTTCCGCGTCGATGGGGTTGCCATGCGGGCACGTCTCCGGGTGACCGAGGAGCTCGTCGAGCCGCGCCTCGACGCGTGGGGAGATCGCTCCCTGGAGGCGCATCGCCTCCTCGTCCGATTCGGCCCAGCCGAGGCCGATCACAGACGTCAGCAGCCACTCGAGCAACGCGTGGCGGCGGAAGATGCCGTCCGCTGTGGCGCGGCCAGCCGGCGTCAGATGGAGGTCCCGTCCACCGGCATGTGCCACGAGACCGTCGGCGACGAGACGCCGGAACATCTCGCTGGCGGCCTGGGTGGTCACCCCGAGCTGGCGGGCGATCTGGGCAGTGGTCGCCCGCCCGCGGTCGTCCGAACCGACGAGCACGCGCAGCGCCAGGAGGTATTCCTGGGCAGCGTTCGACAGGTCACGCTGGTCGTGGCGGCGGGGAGGCATGCGCTCAGGATACGGGACGGGTCGTCGAGGCTCGCGAGCGCGCCCGCCTGGCGACCGCCAGGGCGATCCCGGCGACCCATGAGACCAGGAGGACGGCGCCGAGCGCGACGCGCCGCGACTCACTGTCGGCAGCCTCGCCTGTCGCGGACAGGGCGAATGCGGCTCCGACGGCGACACCGAGCAGGGTCATCGCCCCCATCGCAGCGATCGACCCGACCACGGGAAGGGCGACCAGGACGAGGAGCGCGCCCACCTGAAGTGCAAGGACGAGCGGGTCTGCCAGTCCGGTGCAGGTCGCCGCGAAGCGGCCACAGCCGGTGATCTCGCCGACCAGCCACGATGCCCCGAAGGCGATCGGAAGCCAGCCGAGGAACGCGCGACCGAGGCGACCTGGACCACCACCGAACGTCGGGTCGGTGATCGCGCGACCGATGTCGCTGAGTGCGCGGCCGACATCTGGTGGCGGCGGTGCGGCCAGCCCAGCGGCGCCGCCGGATCGCTCCGACCCTGACGCCCGTGGATCCGCTCCCGCCGTCGCCGGTTCCGGGTCAGCGGCACCGGCCGTCGATTCCCACCACGAGCTCGTCGTGTGGGTCGGTCCCTCCGCTGGACGGGCATCGGCGTGTGGTGGTGCGGAGCTGTCCGGAGGCGGTGCTGGGGGATCGAACCCCGTCCGCGATTCGTCCGGCGGCGGAGCATCACCTGCCGGAGGCCGGGTCGCTCGTCGTGCACGGGCCTGGTACTCCGGCCCGTGCTTCCGTGGGTCGGCGTACTCCTTCGGGTTGAGCGTCCAGTACGTGCCGCTCGTCGTGCCGTACCAGCTCGCGCCTCGCCAGTCCGGCTCGAACGGGCCGTCCGCACCGTCATACGAGGTCGAGCCGAGGGTCGCCTTGTTTCGCTTTCGCTCACGGGGACCTCGCGGTGGAGTGCCCGACGCACCAGCGTCCGTCCCCGAGCCGGCCGTCGCGCCACCCGCACCCGCACCCGGCCGGGTGCTGCTTCCCGCTCCCGTTCCCGAGCCGCCCGCCCCGCGCCGCCCAGACCGTGACGGTCCGGGTCGCGGTCCAGGGCCGGTCCTGGATCGAGGGTCCGTCCCACTGGTGCCCGACCCGCCGTCCGAGCGGCCAGCGGCGCCCGCCCGCCCCCCCGTCGGACCTTCAGCCGACGCCCCGCCGGCAGCGCCCGGCGTGGACCATCGGCCACGTCCGCCGTAGGCGCGCCTCGTCGCGTTACTCCTGTCCGGGTCCGCTTCCCAAGCCTTCCGCGGCGCACCCCCCGGCCGCGAAGACGATCGATCGTCCACTCCGCCCGCGAGCTGCTCGTATGCGGCCTGGATGGCCAGGAAGCGGGGCACGTTCTTCTCGCCCGCTGCGTCGGGGTGATGGATCTTGGCCAGCCGGCGATATGCGCGCTTGATCTCGTCGATCGAGGCGCCCCGGGCAAGCCCGAGTGTGCGATACGGATCCGGGTCGATGGCCATCGTGTCGTCCTGATGGTCGCACGGCGCCGCGTGTCCGGCGTCCGCCGGGGCGTTAGCGCGTGAGCTCGCCTACGGGAGCCAGCTCGAAGTCGGCGATGGTCTCCGCCCCGAGCCGTCCGTGCGGATCACGGATCGTGGGACGGTGATAGCGCGCGAGCTCGCGCACGGCCGCCGGGTCCAGCGCCCCAGCCTGCCGAAGTGCCTCGACCGAGACGGCCCAGCTGCCACGGCCGTAGCCGTCGCCGTCCTCGATCGTGACCGCCATCCCGCTCGCAGACGCGATGCTCGTCCCCGTCCGCGGACCCGGCAGGATCCCGACACCACGCAGCGCCTCGGCTCCGCCTTTCGAGACGACTCGCCCGGGAGCGGCTTTCATGAGCGATGTATCGAGTCGGTCGTGTCGGCCGCCGACAAGCTCAGGGTTGGCCAGCATCGCGTCACGCACGATCGTCAGCGAACCCGCGAGCTCCGCGCGAGGATCCGCGGACGGGATCCCGGGCGGATCCGCGAGCATCGCGTAGGCGCGTGCCACGTCGCGAAGCGGGAATGCGAATGTCTCGATCCCGCAGCCATCGATGGCGATCCGGAGCTTCGCCGGGGTCGTCGCGAACACGCGCGCGACCGTGTCGCGCAACAGGACCTGCGACAGGTGGCTCGGCTGCCAGTAGTCGGTCGGGTCCCAGCCGTTGAGCCGCGACAGGAGCAGGAAGACCGTGTGAGCGCCCGAGCACATGTGACGGATCGGGCCTGGCTTCTCTCCGTCTCGCGCCAGACGCGCGGCAGTGAGGGCGTCGAGCGGCGCTCCCTCCGACCCGTTCCCAAGGTGCGTCTGCGAGACGCCCGCCCTGCGATAGAGGCTCTGGAGCGTCCGGACGTGGAGGTCCTCGCCGGAGTGGGAGCTGGCCATGACGGCGAGCTCGGCCGGCTCGAGGTCGAACTCCTTGATCCCGCCGGTCTCGATGAGCGCCAGGAGGGCGAACGGCTTGACCGCCGATCGCAGCGTCACCAGCCGGTCAGGGTCACCGAGCTGACGGATGACGCGTCCGCCGACGTCGACCTCGACGATGTCGCCACGATGGACGCTCTCCTCGATGCCGTTGCGCATCTGCCGGGCGAGGATCGGCGCGACCGCTCGCCCACGGGCAGCGGCACGATTCGAGCCTCGAGCAGGGCGTGGACTGGCAGGAGCGGGCGGTGCGGGCACGATCGTTCGATCTCCGGTTGCGTTGTCGACGACGCCGGGCACAGCGCCGTGGAGGGCGAGGATACCGCTCCGATTGCTACGATGGGGACCACCACCCGGCCCGTGGTGCCCCGACGCCCCAGAGGTGAGCATGCCCGCGCCGAACCTCCACGTCTCGCAGCATCCGGCGGTGCTCCACAAGCTCGCCATCCTCCGCGACGAGGACACGGAACCCAAGAAGTTTCGCGAAGTCGTGCGCGAGCTGTCGTGGTTGCTCGGGTACGAGGCGCTGGCCGACGTGGGCGTCAAGCCGCGCGAGATCAGGACACCGCTCGAACCGATGACGGCGCACGAGCTCGGCGAACGGGTCGGGTTCGTACCGATCCTGCGGGCCGGGCTCGGGATGGTCGACGCGATGCTCGAGCTGATGCCGACGGGCCAGGTCTGGCATCTCGGACTGTTCCGCGACGAAAGGACGCTCCGACCCGTCGAGTACTACAACAAGCTGCCCGACTCCGCGACCGTCGACCTGTGCCTCATCCTCGATCCGATGCTTGCGACGGGCGGGTCGGCGACCGCGGCGATCGAGGTGCTCAAGAAGTGGGGCGCCGTCCGCATCAAGCTCGTCAACCTCATCGCTGCTCCGGAAGGCGTGGACGCAGTCACCAAGGCCCACCCCGATGTCGACATCTACTGCGCAGCGCTCGATCGGAGCCTGAACGAGAAGGGCTACATCCAACCGGGGCTCGGCGACGCCGGCGACCGGCAGTTCGGCACGGGCCGCTCGGACTGAGGCGCTGCTGTACCCGCACGTGCTCGGTCCGAACGGGTGTCCTCCGGACCGAGCTACCCCTTCGGACCCTCCTTGGTCGGTTCCTCTCCAGGCTTGTACCGCGGCTTGGGTTGCGGCAGCAGGAAGAAGGCGACGCACGCCAGCGCGATCGCGACACCGACGGTGGGAGCCACGATCGCAACTACCACGGCCGCGATCTGTATCAGCGTCGCGATGCCGTAACGGCGCGTCATCTGCTGAATGAAGTCGGGCGCGAGCCGTTCGTCCATCATCCGCCGGCCGGGCATCCCGTAGAACCACTTGGCCATCCAGGTGCATGCCAGCAGGGCGAGGCCGACAGCCAGAGTCACCGACGCGACAGGTTCGAAGGGCGTCCCGAGGTGAAAGGACCAGACGCGGATCGGGTACGGAATGACCACGATGGCCAGCAGGAACACGAGGTTGATCGCCCCGAACCAGTGATCGGTCCGCGCGTAGATGCGGCCCGAATAGTGGTGTTGCAGCCAGTACGCGCCGATCACGACGTAGCAGAGGATCAGCGCGAGATGTTCCCGCCACTGCTCCGCCATGGCCCGTACCAGATCGCTGTAGCCCTGCGGGCCCTCCGGGGATCCGGGGACCTTGATCTCGACGATCAGCAAGGTCAACGCGATCGCGAAGACCGCGTCGCTGAACCCTTCGAACCGGTCGAGCCCGCGCTCCGCCCCATGGGTCCGTCCGTCAGGCCGGTTGCTCGATATCACCAAGCGAGCGTATGGCTGTCACGCTGCACCCGATGTTCGCGCCGCCGTCCCCTGCCGTCTCGCACGCATTGCAAGCGTCATCGATGGCTGTAACGCTCCTGTCGCCCTGCCCGGAACTCCCCGGTTACCACGCTTACGCGGCATACGCAAGGCTGGTCTACCTAGGAGGTGGGCACGATGCCTGAACTCAGCGAAGCCAAGCGCGACAAGGAACCGAAGTCGGATTTCGGTCTTCCCGAGGAGCGCAAGTACCCGATGCCCGACAAGTCGCACGCCCGCAACGCCAAGGCGCGAGCGTCGCAGCAGGTCAAGAAGGGCAACCTGACGGCGGCCGAGAAGAAGAAGATCGACACGAAGGCCGATCGGATCCTCGACAAATAGCCGGAGCATTCGTCTTCGCCTCTTGACAACCTGACGGCGGCCGGTATAGTCCCACTAGGTTATATAACCTAGGAGTGATGGATGATGCCGCAGCAGGACGCTCTCAGCACGACGTTCGCCGCCCTTGCCGACCCGACCCGTCGGGCGATCCTGGCCCGCCTTGCGGCGGGCGAGGCATCGGTGAAGGACCTCGCCGAGCCGTTCGACATGAGCCAGCCCGCGATCTCCAAGCACCTGCGGGTGCTGGAACGGGCTGGCCTCGTCGAGCAGGGTCGGCAGGCACAGTGGCGCCCGCGTCGACTGCGAGCGGCTCCGCTCCGCGACGTGGCCGATTGGGTCGGCCTCTACCGGCGGCACTGGGAGGAGAGCTTCGAACGTCTCGACGCCTTCTTCCGCGACGTCCAGGACACCGAGAGCCAGGGAGAAGGAGACGACGATGACAGCGACGCGGATCGACAGGGGTAGTACCGAGACGACGACCATCTACTCGGATGGCGGCGACCTTGTCTTCGAGCGTACGTTCGATGCGAGGGTCGACCAGGTCTGGAAGGCATTCACGGATCCGGCCATCGTGCCGCTGTGGTGGGGTCCCCACGGGACGACGACCCGCGTCGTCGAGATGGACGTCCGGCCGGGCGGACGCTGGCGATATGTGAGCTCGGCTCCCGACCGAGACGATGTCAGCTTCTACGGGGAGTACCTCTCGGTCGACCCGCCGCGCGGCTTCGAATGGACGTTCATGTTCGACGTGGAGGGCGTCGGTCCGCAGGGCGGCCCCGAGACGCACACGTTCGAGGACGTGGACGGTCGGACCAAGGTTCGGTCCGTCGGTCACCTCGGGTCGCCCGAGATCGTCGAGGCTGCCTTGGCGTCCGGGATGACGAAGGGGGCCATCGAGACGTGGGACCGCCTGGCGGCGCTGCTCGCCGACGGCTGATCCCGCAGCTCGAGTCGGCTAGTGCGTCGGGGGCTCGACGATGACTGGGTGGGGCACCACCTCGTTGACGAGATAGCCGCCACGATCGGGGTCGCGGTCCATCGGCTGGGCCCGACCCCGTTCGTCTGTGCATCGGACCAGGAGCGACCGCTCCCCTGCCCGGTCGGGGCCCCACTCGGTTTCCCAGCGGACCCATCGACCCGGCTGTGACTCGTCAACGAGTCTCACGGGTGTCCAGGTCGCGCCGCCGTCGTCACTGAGATCGACACGCGCGACCCGCGCCTCGCCTGCCCAGGCGAAGCCGCGCACGGACACGGGGACGCCGTGGAGGACCCTGGCCCCGGTGGCCGGCGTCGCGATCTGTGCTTTCGGCAGGATCTCGGTGATGGCGCGACGGACGCGGTGACCGGTTCGGTCGGTGGTCATGTACGAGTAGTCGGTCGTCTCCCAGTGGCCGCTCCCGGGTGCATCGAGCACCGTGATCCGCGTCAGCCACTTCACCGACGACATGCCGTACCAGCCACCGACGACCGCCCGGACCGGCCCTCCGAGCGCGGCCGGCAAGGGTTCACCACTGATAGCGGTCGCGATGAGGACGTCCGGGCGCATGGCCTTCTCGAGCGGGAGGCTCCGCTCGAAGCGCACCGGACCAGCGGGAACGGCGGCCACGGTCCCCTCATCGGCGCCTCGCAGGAGGACACTGACCGCCCCATCGCGAACGTCGGCGAGCTCGAGCAGGCGCCCGAGGCGTATTCCGCGCCACTCCCCGGTCCCGACGGCACCGCCCGCCCATTGGAGCCCTGCGACCGGTTCCGCGAGGTTCGCCCGGCCGTTCCCCGCGCATTCGAGCGTCGAGGTGACTTCGTCGTCCTGCGAGGAGATATCGGCGAGCGTGAGGGTCGTCGGGTTCGCCACATGGCCATCGATGACGAGGCGGTAGGCATCGGGGTCGATCCGTGGGACGTCGAAATGCGTTCGGATGAAGAACAGGGCCGGTGGCGTGATGACGGAATCGAGCTGCGCCACGTCCGACTCGACGTTCAACGGATCGCGCTGGTCGACCAACGGTGGGCGGGGCGTCACTCCGGAAGCGTCGGGCATCGAGGCGGGCAACTCCGGCGAAGGCGGGCGATGGTCGAGGCCCCGGTATCGTACGAGAGCCGGTCCTTCGCCCGCGCGGCGCCGCTAGGGCCGAGCCGGAAGGCGGGTCACCCAGTAGTCCGTGGTCGGGATGCCGAACCGCGCGTTGACGACCCAGAGCCGGCCCGCCTTGAAGGCAGCCGTCGTCGGGACGCTCAGGCCGGTCGATGTCAGCTCACCGAGCGGCCTCGCTGACGTCAGGTCGCCGCCCAGCCTGAACACCTCCACGACCTGGTTCGCGTTGCGAACGACGTACAGCGTGTTCCCGTGCAGCTCGAGGCCGTCGCCGTTCGCGACACTGACGCCGCCGGTCGAGATCGGTGTCGCTGCGCCCGTCAGCGGATCGACGTTGTACAGGCCGCCGACGAAGGAGTCGACGACGATCAGCCGGCCCCGTGTCGCGACGATCCCGTTGGCGTTGAATGCCGGCGGGGGCTCCACCGTGATCCCGGTCAGCGGGAGCATCGTCCCCGCGTCGGGAAGCCGGCCGCCCGGCCCGAGCCTGATGACATCAAGCCAGGCATTGTTCGAGTCCGTGACGTACACCGCATTCCTGGTGACCACGAGGTCGTTGAGGAAGCCCGCCGGCGAGAAGGTGTACTGCTTGAGAAGCGCTCCGCTGGTCGCGTCGTAGACGCGGACCGTGCCCGTCGTCGCGCCGGCGACCCAGAGGCGGTTCGCTCGACGCTCGTATTCGACACCGGTCGCCGCGCCGCCCCAGTGCGGCACGAGCTGCGAGCCGTGGCCGGTCCGGACATCGCCCTTCCAGATGCCGCCGCCCGCGAGGGAACCGACGTAGACCGTGGTGCCACGACCGGCCGTGATGCCTTCCGGCATCCAGCCCGATGGAAGGTCGATCTTCGCAGGGAACGGCTGTGCGGCTGCCGCGGGCGCGGCACCGAGCACCAGAGCGGCCGCGATCGCGAGAGTGGCGATGAACGGGCGTCGTTTCATCTCGGACCTCCGTGGGCGCGGTGGCGACGGGATGAGTCGCCCCGCATCAGGGTCGTGGGCGCGGTGTGTGCGCCATGACCAACCTTACGCCCGATCACGAAAAGTGGATGTCGGCGGAATCGAAGAGGCCGGCCCTCGCGGACCGGCCCCTCCCCGTTCGAGCGGTGCAGAACCTAGTTGCCGCCCTCCTTGAGGGTGACCGTGCTCTTCTGGAACGACGCGCCCTTCGTGTCGACCGATGTGCCGAGCGCGTCGAGCGCCTTCTGGGCGAGGTCGGTCCGGGTCGCGTCGGCCGAGGGAGCCGCCTTCAGGACCTTGTAGGTCGTGGCGATGTCGATGGTCTGGTCGTAGAGCGTCTTGTCGAGGATGCCGATGCCGGCCGGGGACGGCCAGATCAGCGCATTGATCTCGTTCATCTGCCACGCCTGGTGGCTGGCACCGAGCTGCGAGCCTTTGGCGAGGACGATGTCGACGCACTTCTGGGCGTTGTCCCGGCAGTAGATCCAGCCCTTGAACGTCGCCTGCAGGAACTTGGCCGCGACGTCTGCGTTGTTGCCGGTCTTGAGCCACTTGTCGGTCGCGAAGATCTGGTCCTGGAGCATCGCCGTCCCGACAGCCGGATCGTTGAAGTCGACGACGTTCAGGTCTTCCGGCTTGTACAGCTGGCCCGTCGCCGGGTTCTTCGCCTCGAGGACCTGGGCGTACTCGTTGTAGATCATCGCCTGCGCGACATCGAGATCACCCTTGAGCAGCCCCGACATGTCGAAGTTCTGCTTGATGATGTTCTCCTTGGTCGGGTCGAGCCCGGCCTTGGTG
Source organism: Chloroflexota bacterium (assembly GCA_045804705.1). Classification (GTDB taxonomy): domain Bacteria; phylum Chloroflexota; class Limnocylindria; order Limnocylindrales; family CSP1-4; genus SPCO01. The sequence continues at coordinate 4,139 of JBJMMQ010000122.1, read as the reverse complement.
AGCGCCGCGAAGAGCTCGGGCTCGTTGCCACCGAGCCAGGAGCCGATCTTCTTGCCCTTCATCTCGGCCGGCGACGTGATGTTCGCGGTCTTGAAGCCCGCCATGCGCGTGCCGGAGCGCTGGAAGATCTGGGCGATCGAGACGAGGTCCGTGCCGCCCTCGCGCGACTGGAGCATGTTCGGCAGCCACGCTGTCCCGATGTCCGCGCCGCCGGTCGCGACGACCTGCACGTTGTTGATGTTCGGGCCGCCGAGCAGGAGCGTGACGTCGAGCCCCTGGTCCTTGTAGTAGCCCTGATCGGCCGCGGCGTAGTAGCCCGCGAACTGCGATTGCGCGACCCACTGGAGCTGGAACTTGACGGGTGTCAAAGCCCCGCCCGACGCGCCGGCAGAGGCGCCGCCACCCGAGCCGCAGCCCGCGACGAGCATGACCGCCGCGATCGCGGTCGCCAGCATCCTTCGAGACAGATTCATACGGATCCCTCCTCCTGATCGCCGGGCGACATCCGTCGACCGACCTCTCTCCTCTTCCAGCCGACGATGGTAGGGCACCGGCGGCGACATCATCGGGCCGTCTCTCGTGCCGCCCGCCACGGCATCACCAGCCGCTCGAGGCCGACCGCGGCGAGATACAGGACGATCCCCATCGCGCACGCAAGGACGATCGCGGCCCACGCCGACGGGTACCGGCTGTGGCCCGTTTCGAGGGTGATGTAGATCCCGAGCGAATACAGCGGCCCGCCGAAGAACTCGCCGACGACCGCCCCGATGACGCTTAGCGTCGTCGCGATCCGGAGGGCGGTGAACCAGTACGGCAGGGCATTCGGGACGCGAAGCTTGCCGAGCATCTGCGACTCGCCGGCCGCGTACGACGACAGCAGCTCGAGCGCCGCCGGCTCGACGTTCGTGAGGCCTCGGACCGTGTTGACCATGACCGGGAAGAAGCACATGACGGCGACGATGGTCATCCGTGGCAGGAGGCTCTCCGGCCCGAACCAGTTGAGGGTGATCGGGGCGAAGGCGATGATCGGGATGGTGCTCGCCCCGATCGCCACCGGCAGCAGCACCTCCCGAGCGCTCGCCCAGCGTGCCGTGGCGAGGCCGGCGATCGTGCCCAGGAAGACGCCGATGACCAGCCCGCCGACCGCCTCGGCCCCGGTGAAGAGCACACCCTTGACGAGCGTGGACGACTCCGACCCGAGGCTTTCGGCGATGACGCTCGGCCGGGGGATCAGGAACGACTGGACCCCGAGCACGAGCAACGTCAGCTCCCAGACGACGAGCACCACCACGAAGAGGGCGACCGCGGGCAACCACTCGCGGACAGCGCCGCGGGTCACGCCAGGCCTTCTGCCCTGATCCGGGCCCCGGCATCCGGACCGGAGCCGTCTTCGCTCGCCTCGTGCTGGCGGAGGGCCTCGCGGACCTGGGTCACGAGTGCGAAGTAGCGCGGCGATTCGCGCGTCTCGACGGACCGGTCGGCGGGCAGGTCGATGTCGATGACCTGCGAGATCCGGCCGGGCCGGGCGGACATGACGACGACCCGGGTGGAGAGGAAGACGGCCTCGGGGATGCTGTGGGTGACGAAGACGATGGTCGTCCCGGTCCGCTTCCAGATGTTCATGAGCTCCGTGTTCATCCGCTCGCGGGTCATCTCGTCGAGGGCGCCGAACGGCTCGTCCATGAGCAGCAACTTCGGGTCGAACGACAGCGCCCGCGCGATGGCGACCCGCTGCTGCATCCCGCCGGACAGCTCCCACGGGTGGCGCTCGGCGAATGCGTCGAGCTCGACCAGGCGCAGGAGGTCCGCCGAGCGCCGGCGCCGCTCATCGGCGGCGTAACCCATGATCTCGAGGGGCAGCTCGATGTTCTTGGCGATCGTCCGCCAGTCCATCAGGACGGGCGCCTGGAACACCATCCCGTAGTCACGGTCGAGCCGCGCACGTGACGGCGTCTTGCCGTTGACCGTGAGATTGCCGCTCGTCGGACTCGTCAGGTCGCCGATCAGCCGCAGCAGCGTCGACTTGCCACAGCCCGACGGACCGATCAGCGAGACGAACTCGCCCTGGCTGATCGAGAGGTCGATGCCGTCGAGCGCGGTCACCTTCCCCTCGCCCGTCCCGAAGACCTTGCCGACCCCGGTCGCGACGACGACGGGTCCGCCGGCAACCGTCCCCGGCACCTCGTTCGCCATCAGAGCATCCCCGGGACGGGGCGGTAGCGACCGCGCGTGAGCAGTCGCTCCGCGACGTTGATGGCCCCGACGAAGACGAACCCGACCAGGGTGCACATGACGATCGTCGCCCAGAGGCGCTCGGGCGCCGAGACGTAGTACTGGTTGTAGTTGATGATCGCGCTGCCGAGGCCCGCTGCGACGCCAGCGGTCTGCTCCCCGATGATCGCGCCGATGATCGAGGCCGCTGCCGCGACGCGAAACCCGGAGAACAAGTACGGCACCGACGTCGGCAGCCGGAGCTGCCAGAGGATCTGGCGCCGGGTCGCCGCGTATGACCGGAACAGCTCGATCGCGCGCGGGTCGAACGCGCGCAAACCCCGGAGCGAGGCGATCGTCACCGGGAAGAAGGTCAGGTAGGCGGCGACCGCCATCACCGACACCCAATCGGCCTTGATGGCAACGACGACGATCGGAGCGATGGCCAGGATCGGGACCGTCTGCGAGGCGACCACGTACGGCACGAGCGCCCGCTCGGCAAGTCGCGAGTTGACGAAGAGGACGCCGAGGCCGAGACCGAGCAGCGCGCCGATCGCGAACCCGACCAACGCCTCACCGAGCGTGAAGGCCGCCTGACCGGCGAGGACCGCCCCGAGCGGTGGCCCGCCGCGCTGGGCGGGGTCGATGAACGCCCGGCCGATGTCCCAGACATGCGGCAGCGAGAGGTCGTCTGCGATGCGCCAGGCGAAGGGCGGGACATGCTCGTAGTCGATGGCCGCACCGGCGATCTGCGCATGGACACGCCACGGGTCGCCGCCGAGCCACTTCGCACCTTCCCAGATGACGACCAGCGCCACGAGGACGATGGCGATCCCGACCGCCTGCCGGCGCCGCGAGCGCACGGGCGCGGCCTCATCCGCCGAGCGCGGGCGGCCGATCGCGCGCAGGGATCCGCTGGCGGTCGTCATGGGCGCGTTTTGGATCGGCCCTCAGACGACCGCTGCGTCGGCGATATCGAGGGCGCGGTCGATGATGTCGAAGCCCTCGGCCAGCTGGTCCTCGGTGATGCACAGGGGCGGGTTGGTGTGGATCGAGTTGTTGGCGATCATCGTGTACAACCCGGCCTCGCGCAGGTTCTTGCCGATCGCCTTCATCTCGTCCGACGTCCCATTGAACGGCGTGAGCGGCGTCCACGGATCGCGCGACCGGACGAGGTCGATGATCCCGAAGAGCCCGAGATTGCGCGTCGCGCCGACGCTCGGATGGCGCTCGGCCAGCCGCTGATGGTGTCCGCGCATCACGCCGTCGAGACGCGCGGCGTTGGCGATGAGCCCGTCCTCCTCGTAGACCGAGATCGTCGCGAGCGCCGCGGCGAGGCTGACCGGGTGGCTGCTGTAGGTCAGGCCGCCGTAGAACATCTGCGTCTCGAACTGCTCGGCGATCTTGTGGCGCATCGCGACAGCACCGAGCGGCAGGTAGGACGAGGTCAGGCCCTTGGCCATCGTCATGAGGTCGGGGGTGACGTCCCAGTGGTCGACGGCGAACCAGCGACCGGTCCGTCCGAAGCCCGCCATGACCTCGTCGGCGACCATCAGGATGTCGTGGCGATCGCAGATCTCGCGAACGCCGGCGATGTAGCCATCGGGCGGGATGAGGATCCCGTTCGTGCCGACGATCGTCTCGAGGAAGACCGCTGCGATCGATTTGGCCCCCTCGTAGCGGATGACGTCCTCGAGGCCCTGCAGGCTCTCCGCCACGGGACGAGGCTCGGCCTCTCCCCAGCGGTGCGTGTCCGGGTAGCGCACGACCCCGACGATGCCCGGCTCGTTGGCCCAGCGCCGAGGGTCGCCGGTCAGGGTCATCGCCCCGAGGGTCGCTCCGTGGTATGCCCGGTAGCGCGCGAGGACCTTGTGCCGCCCCGTCACGTGACGCGCGAACTTGATCGCGTTCTCGATCGCCTCGGCGCC
>JBJMMQ010000121.1:0-6124 GCA_045804705.1 Chloroflexota bacterium | reverse complement strand
GTCTCGATCGGAAAGCCCGGGCCGTTCCTGTTCGAAGCGGCCGCGCATGCTGTCGGTCGCCAGCCATCCGAGGCGATCGTCATCGGCGACGTCATCGCCACCGACCTCGCGGGATCGCGTGCGGTGGGCGCGCGCTGCGTGATGATGCTCACCGGGGTGACGACGCAAGCACAGCTCGAGGCACTGCCACCGGAGGAGGCACCGACCGCGATCGCCGCGGACGCCGCTGAGCTGGCCGCGATCCTGGAGCGGTTGGCCGCGAGCTGACGATCGGCACGGGCGAGCAAGGCAGAACGTGCACCCGAGGACCGTTATGGCCGGTCGCGACCGAGTGACAGCTAAGGAAGACGCGATCGCGTGCACGAATGGGCCGCGCCACGCCCTAACGAACACCCATTCACCGGCCCGACGGCCTGTTCATCGGCCTTAACGGTCCCCCCGCGCAAATTCTGCCGGCGCGTGCGATCGCCCGCGGCAACGGGACGCCGCTCAGCGAGCGCTTGCCTCTTTCAGTTCGACGCCGATGACGATCAGGTCGTCGTCGCCTGTGTTCTCGATGGTGTGCCTCGGGATCGCCTCCGCGAACTGGACCTGCGGGAGGACATAGTCGGGGTCGGCACGCGTGTCGAACATCACCGCCCCACCTTCGTCGCGCCGGATGAAGTGCGAACCCGAGACCACGTACTGCAGCGTCGGCGTGAGATGCGTGTGCAGCGGCGTCAGGGTCCCGACGGGGATCGTCGTCCTGATCACGCGAACCCGCTCGTTCTCGAAGATGACCTTGTGGTTGCCCGGGGCGGCGGTGACGCCATCGAGATCGTCGGCCGTCACTCCGGGATCCAATCGGGGTTGAGCAGGGTCGTGAGGATGTGGTCCTGCCATCGACCCTCGATCCGGACGTAATCCCGAGCGTACCCCTCGACGGTGAACCCGAGCCGCTTCAGCAGCGCCGCGCTCGGTGTGTTGTGCGGCAGGTAGTTGGCCGAGATCCTGTGCAGGTTCATCTCCGCGAACATGTAGTCGATGCCCATGCGAACGGCCTCGGTCATGAGGCCCGCGCCCTGTCGTTTCTCCGCGAGCGCGTAGCCGAGGAAGCACGACTGGAGCGGGCCGCGGATGATCTGCGAGAAGGCGACGATCCCGAAGGCTGCCCCGGCCGGTCCAGGTTCGAACAGCACCATCCGCACTGCCTGTCCCGCCTCGAAGTCCCCCCGATCGCTCTCGACCTTTCGCTGCCAGTAGGCCTCGGTCAGATGATCGCTCGGCTGCAGGGGCTCGAAGGGCTCGAAGTAGTCGGCATTCTCCTCGCGGTACGCGAGGATCTGCGGCACGTCGGACTCGTCGGGCAGCCGCAGCTCGAATCGGTCGGTGGTCAGCCTCGGCGGCGCGACGACCCGACGATCAACGCTCACGGCGTCATCGACGCGATGACGGCGTCTCCGTCGCGCAGCTCGGGGATGGCGGCGCCCCATGCCTCGAACTCCTCGCGGAGCGGCGCGATGTCCGCTTCGTCGGCGAAGGCGGCGTCGAGCGCATGGCGGTCGATCGCCCACAGCTCGGGGAGCGTCAGTCCGATCTTCTCGACCGCGTTCAGGTACTCCTCGGACAGGGTGATATCCGAGACCGTCGTGTCATCGGTCGCGAGCGTCACGGGCACGTTCATCCGATGCAGCCGGGCGAGCGGATGCGCCGCGACCGACGGCACGATCCCAGCCTGCCAGTTCGAGGTCGGACAGAGGTCGAGGGTCACGCCGCGCGAGGTGAGCTCGGCGCACAAGGCCAGGTCATCGATGGCGCCCGGGCCATGCGCGATCCTCTCGGGATCTACTGCGAGCGCACGTCGCACCTGCCCCGCACCGCCCCACTCCCCGGCATGGATCGTGATTCGCAGGCCACCCTCGCGGGCCGTCGCGAAGGCCGCCTCGTGAAGTAGCGGGTCCGGGAAGGCCTCCTCGGGTCCGGCCAGGTCCCAGCCGGTCAGCCCCTGGTCGCGGAACTGGACCGCGACCCGGGCGAGATCCTCGTTCGCTGCGGGATCGTGCGAGCGGAGCGCCGTGCAGATGAGCCGGACAACGGTGCCGGTTCGGAATGACGCCTCTCGCGCGCCCGCGCACACGGCACCGATGCCGTCGACGAGCGACAGCCCGCCCATGACGTGGAGCAACGGGCCCCAGCGGATCTCGATGTACCGGACGCCGTCGGCGGCCTTCGTCTCGACGAGCTCCGCGGTGATCCGCTCGAGCGCCTCGGCGTCCTGCATCAGGGCGATCGGCAGGTCGAAGGCGCGCAGGAGCTCGGCCTGCGACGAGCAGGGCATCGGCGCGATGAGGGCGGCGGACATCTCGGCCCAGGATGTCGGTGCGTCGATACCGCGCGTCCGCGCGAGCTCCATCGCGGTGTCGACCCTGAGCGAGCCATCGAGGTGGAGGTGGAGCTCGGCCTTGGGCATCGCCTCGACAAGGCGGCGACGGGCTGGTCCGGCGAGGCTGGACTGTGTCGTGAGGTCGATCATGGCGTCGATGCTACGATTCCGCGCCATCCCGGTCCAACGCGCTCGCAGGATCACCTCCCTCCATGTCGACCATCCTCGTCACCGGCGCCAACGGGTTCGTCGGGAGCCACCTCGTGCCGGCGCTCCTCACCGCGGGTCATCGCGTGGTCGGGTTCGTGCGGACGGCCGAGGCCGGCGACCTCGTCACGAGCCGTCTTCCGGCGTCCATGCGGGATGCGGTCGAGACCCGGATCGGCGATGTGACGCACCCGGCCACACTCGGACCGGCGCTCGAAGGCGTCGACGCCGTCGTCCACCTGGTTGCGATCCCGCGTGATTTCTCCGGCGGTGCCGACCTGCGCCTCGTCAACACCGAGGGGACACGGGCCGTCGTCGTCGCGATGCGGGCTGCCGGCGTCCAGCGCCTCGTCCACATGGGCGCGATGGGCGTCGAGGACGTCCCGGACCTGCATTACGCGAGCTCGAAGGCCAAGGCCGAGGCGATCGTCCGGTCGTCCGGCCTGGACTGGACGATCCTGAAGCCGTCGCTCCAGTTCGGCGAGGGCGACGGGTTCTTCAACATCGTCGCGGGACTCATCCGGATCTCGCCGGGCATCGTCCCGGTGCCCGGTAACGGCCGGTCGCGGTTCCAGCCGATCCACAGCGATGACGTGGCAACGGTGGTGGTCCGGGCCCTCGCCGACCCGGCGACGACCGTCGGCCAATCGTTCGACCTCGGCGGACCACGCTACTGGACCTACCGCGAGATCACCGGCGAGGTCGCCTCGGCCCTCGGGAAGCGGCGGCTCATCGTGCCGATGCCGGTTCCCCTCATCCGCCTGGTCGCCGGGGCGAGCGAGCTCGTCCGCCTCCCGTTCCCCGTCGCCACGGACCAGCTGCGCCAGCTGCGACTCGACAACATCGGTCCGCTGGGCCTTGTCCCCGAACGGTTCGGCTTCGAGCCACGGCCGATGGAAGGGGCGCTCGGCTACCTCCGTGCGCCGAGGAGCGTCCAGCTCGCTCAGGCAGCCACCTCGTGACCGAGCGACTCCGCCGGGGCGCCGGGGCCGTCATCTGGCTCGTGGTCATCGTCGCGATCGCGCTCGGCGCCGCGGGGATCGTCACCGGGATGGACCATCCGCCGACGGCCGCAGCCCCATCCGGCGCGCCCGCGATCGTCAGCCAGTTCTCCGGAGACGCCGAGGTCATCGACCACCTCGACGGCGTCGAGGCCGATCTCAGGGTCCTGACCGACAAGGTCGACGCGCTCGGTCAACAGGCTCGCGCCGCGCTCGCTGCCCTCAACGGCACCGATACGGCCGCCAGCGAGACGGCCATCGCGGCCGGCGACGCCCTGGTCGCCGAGGTCGTCGCGAGGACCGCAACGCTCCGGTCGGAGCTGGCCACCGTGCCATACATCGGGACACCGACCGCCGGTCTCAGCGTCAGCGCGCCGGTGCTTGCGCGCCATGCGGCGCTCGCGGACGCGCTTGATGCCACAGACGGCCTGGACGCCGACTGGGCGCGGCTCTCGGTCGGGTCCGTCGCCGCCACGAAGATGAGCGGGTATCTGGCGGAGCATGACCGGCTCATCGTCGAGGCCGCGAAGCAGGGCCGCCTCGCCAGGTACGACACGGCGATCGGACTGATCGACAAGGCGTCCGCGCAGCTCGACGCCGCGACGGCCGAACGAGACGAGCTCATGAAGACCGTCGACGTCAGCGTCCTCGACGAGTGGATCGCTCGGAATCGGAAATACGACGTCGCGCTGAAGGACCTGTACAAGGCGATCAAGAAGGTCGGCCACAGGGTCACGGACGCGACGCGGAAGGCGGTCAAGGCCGAGGCCAGTGCGCGCGCGCGGCTGCCACCGGATACGCGAGCCCTCGTGATCATCATGGCCGACATCGGGCGCTCCGGGATGAACGGCGCCGTCATCGATATCGAGGAGGCCCGCGCCAAGCTGAGCGACGCCGTCGACGCGTCGAGTCCGGACGCGACCGACTCGCCGTCGCCGACCGACACGGCGGAGCCCACGCCGAGTCCCTGACCGCCGCCCGGTGGCTACACTGGGCGCCCATATCCCCCGATCGCGTAGGTCCACGACGACCCACCGACCGTGCCCTCCGGAGGACCCGACACCCGTGCAAGTCCGCGTCATCACCGACCAGCCGTGGGACGTGCCCGCGGACGTGCTCGTCGTCCCCGTCGCGCCCGACCCCACCTTCGACGGTCCGCTGGGCGAGCTCGATCGGCGCTCCGGGGGCGAGCTGAGCGCGCTCTCCGCCTTCGGCGAGATCCGCGGCAAGCGCTACGCCGCGGCGATCGCTGCCGGCGGGGAGGCCCGCGCCGCGCGGATCCTGACGGTCGGCCTGGGTGATGCCGCCACCGTGGACCGCGAAGTCGTCGTCCGCATCGGAGCGGCGAGCGTCCGGCGTCTCGGAGGTCGGTCGGTCCATCGGCTGGCGGTCTGGCTCGATCCGCTCATCGACGTGCTCGGTGGTGACGCGGAGGCTGCTGCCGAGCTGGTCGCGCGCGGTGTCGGCGAAGGCACCTACGACCCGCGGACGATCTACCGGAGCGAGGTCGAGCTGCCCCTGCCGGAACTCGACGAGGTGATCCTCGTCGCGCCTGGCGGCGACGCCGGATCGCTGGGTCGTGCCGCGGAACGCGGCCTCATCATCGCCGAGGGGTCGGAGACCGCCCGGACGCTCTCGAACCGCGCGTCCAATGACGTCAGCCCCGAAGTCCTCGCCGACGAGGCGCGCGCCATCGCCGAGCGCCATGACCTCTCGATCGATGTCATCGGCCCGGAACAGGCGATCGAGATGGGCATGGGCATGTTCATGGCCGTCGGTCGCGGCAGCGACAACCCGCCGCAGATGATCGTGATGCGCTCGGGCGCGGAAGGCGAGCGCGACGCGCTGGGTCGACACCTCGCGATCGTCGGCAAGGGCGTCTGCTTCGATTCGGGCGGCATCAGCATCAAGCCGGCCGGGCAGATGGAAGAGATGAAGATGGACAAGACCGGTGCCTGCACCGTGATCGCGGCCATCGCCACGATGTCCAGGCTCGCGCCCGGCACGCCGCTGCTGGCGGTCGCGCCGGCAGTCGAGAACATGCCCGGTCCGCATTCGACCCGTCCTGGTGACATCGTCACCGCGCTCAACGGCAAGAAGGTCGACGTCACCAACACCGACGCCGAAGGCCGGCTCATCCTCGGCGACGCGATGACCTACGCCGAGCGCCTCGGCGCGACGCATATCGTCGATGTCGCGACGCTGACCGGAGCCGTGTCGCGTGCGCTCGGACACCTTGTGACCGGCGCGTTCGGGACGCCGCAGACGTGGTACGACGAGGTCGTCGCCGCGGGCGCCAAGGCCGGTGAGCGCTACTGGCAGCTGCCGCTGATCGATGACTACGTCCCTGACATGGACAGCTGGTACGGGCACCTCCAGAACTCGGGATCCGCGGAGGGGTCGCTGGTCAAGAGCGGGCTGTTCCTGCGCGAGTTCGTGACCGTGCCGTGGGTCCACCTCGACATCGCGGGGACCGCCTACTACCGCAAGGCCCTGCCGTTCGCGCCGAAGGGCGCGACGGGCGTGTCGCACGCGACGCAGGTCGAGCTCGCGC
>JBJMMQ010000120.1:0-57204 GCA_045804705.1 Chloroflexota bacterium | reverse complement strand
GGTCTTCACCGCAACGGCTGATGCGTACGTCTCATCGGCGCACAAGAGCACGAACTACGGGAGCTCGACGGTCCTGAAGGTGCGAAAGGACGTTTACCGCAGCTTCGTGAAGTTCTCCGTCACCGGCCTGAGCCGCGCGCCGTCGTCCGCCAGGCTCCGGCTCTGGGTCACCAACCCGAGCACTTCGGGCGGGAGCGTCTATCGGGTCAGCAACAGCTGGACCCAGAGCGGCATCACCTGGAATAACGCTCCGATCATCGGCAGCGCCCCACGCCTGGCGAACCTCGCCACGACGACCAGCGGGACGTGGGTCGACGTGAGCGTGAAGTCCGCCATCACGGGCACTGGCACGTACACATTCCGGATCACCGGGGGCAACACGAACCAGGCCGAGTACGCCACGCGTGAGACGTCGCACGATCCGGTGCTGATCGTCACGCCCTGACCGGGGTTCTCGGAACGCTCGCTTATACTCGCGACCCGGGCCGACATAGCTCAGTGGTAGAGCAGCTGTTTCGTAAACAGCAGGTCCTCGGTTCAAATCCGAGTGTCGGCTCCACTCCCTCCTCCATCCGACTCCTCCGAGCGCGCGCGCGCCCGTCACCGAAACGTCATCCCGCTGTCGTTCGGACGTCACCGCTCCTGCCCATCGTGGCCCGAGATGCCGGCACAGGGCCGGCGCGACGGAACGGATGGAGGTTCGGATGAAACGGATCACGGTGGCCCTCGCGGTCGGGATCCTCACCCTCATGACGGTCGCTGGACCGGTCGGCGCGCGCACGTTCGGCGCCGTCTATGCGAACGATCAGGTCTACCGCGTCTTCGGGAACGCGGCGAACGTCCCGGATGGCACCGGGACGGATCCGTTCGCGAAGTTCGCGAATTCCACGAACGCGGACCAGTTCGGTGTCGCCCAGTTCGCCCCCGGGAGCCCGACCGGCCATCACGGCGGCCGCTGGGCTGTCTACATGGCAACGTGGACCGGAGGTGATCCATCCACGCTGGTGACCAGCTGGGCGCAGCTCGAATCGCTCGTCGCGAGCGGAGACGTGTCACTCGTCAGAAACGCCCCCGCGGACTTCCGGTGCCCCGTCCTCGGTGATCCTCAGCCCGTCGGCTGACGTCCGCGGACGGATGTGCTGCGCGACTCTCGCTCCCTCTGGGGGCGGAGCCGCGCGGCAGCACGCCCGACTTCCTACCGCCCTTCGGTCACAGACCGATCGAGCAGCCCCGCGAGCTCGGCCGGCCGGCTCAGTGCTGCGCAGTGGCCGCTGTCGATCTCGTCGGGTTCGATGCCGAGGCGATCGCCAACCAGGGGACGCAGCCACCGTGGCGGGAAGAAACGGTCGTTCCGGCACAGGACGAAACGCGTCGAGATGTCGGGCCACCCCGCCATCGGCCATGGCTGCCGGCCGGGCGTGTCGGACTGGTTCCGGCCGCGCCTCATCGCTTCGAGGGCGAGCGCGTGCGGGACGTCGTGATAGAAGAGCGCCTCCGTGCTCGCGTTCGGCAGCTGCTCGGCCTGCCATCCCGTCGCCGCGAACATCTCCTCGGCCGATTCGCCCGGTGACGGGATCATCGCCGCGACAAGGACGATCAGGCGAGCGTCGACGGCCCCGGCCACGATCGGGGCGACATATCCGCCGAAGGATTGCGCGACGACGACGACATCGCGTCGATCAGGAAGCGCCTCGACGACGGTTTCAGCGTATTCCACGAGCCCAGCCGCCTCGTCCTCGACCGGAAGGTCGGGCGCCACCGTGACATGCCCGCGATCCCGAAGGTCGGCCTCGACGAGATGCCAGTACCATCCGACGTCGCCCGCACCGTGGATGAACGCGAACGTCGCCATCGCCTCAGCTCGCGTCCGGAGCCTTGGGGCCGACGAGATACCACGTCTCGATCTCGCCTTTGCCCTTGATCGGGATCGTCCCGCGCGGCTCGAGATCGAACTCGTCTGCGAGCAGGTCACGCGTGGCTCGTGTGACCTGGATGCGACCGGGTGTGCCGTGCGACTCCATCCGGCTCGCGGTGTTGACGGCGTCGCCCCAGAGGTCGTAGAGGAAGCGTTTCCGCCCGATCACACCCGCCACGACCGGGCCAGAGTTGATGCCGATCCGAAGCTCGAGATCGAACGTCCCCACGACCTCGGTCCTGCCCATCGCCTCGAGCATGTCCAGCGCAACCAGGGCGAGTGCGCGCGCGTGGTCGGGGCGTGGGACCGGGACGCCCGCCGCGACCATGTAGCAGTCGCCGATCGTCTTGATCTTCTCGAGCCCATATCGGTCCGCCAGGACATCGAAGTGGCTGAACAGGTCATCGAGGAATCCGACCACCTCCGCGGGGGAGCGCCGTTCGGACCAGGGGGTGAAGTCGACCACGTCGGCGAACAGGATCGAGGCCGCGCCGAACTGGTCCGCGATCCGCTGGGTGTCGTCCTTGAGCCTCTCTGCGATCGACCCCGGGAGGATGTTGAGGAGAAGGCTCTCGGCCCTGACCTGCTCGCGGCGGAGGGCGGCGAGCGCGGCGCGACGCTGCTGGGCGAAGACCGCGAGCAGAGTGAAGACGATCGCGCCGCCGACCACGACGTTCAACGCGAGCATCGCGCTCGTGAACCACGCGGGCAGCGGCGGCGGGACCGGCTCGATCAACGCACCGATGATCCCCGAGGCCAGGAAGACGATGACCCATGCGACGAACCAGCGGACCGCGTCGCGAACGTCGGAGAAGACGAGGGCGGCGAGCGGCGCGAGGATCCCCCAGAAGCCGACGGCGGCTGCCGGGACGAACCCGCCAAGAGGGATCATCGACAGCGTCGGTGCGAGAAGGATGGCGACCTGGCCCGTCCGGAGCAGCTGCGCGAAGTCGCGATTCCGCGAGAAGACGACGATCGACCCGACGATGACCGCGAAGTAGACCAACGGGGCATAGCCGACCGGCGACCCGAGGACGAGATACAGCGCGCTCCACAACCCGGCGACGGGCAGGATCAGGATCGAGATCAGGACGAGGAGCGCCTTCCGCTGGCGCAGGTCCTCGTCGTCACCAGGGTCGTCGCCGATGGCGGCGACGCGGCGGATGCCAGCCTCAGCCGACGGTCGGATGCGGCTCACCGTCTCCACTCCTCGAGGGTACCCGTCAGCCGAAGGTGAAGCAGTACGCCTCGGCACCGGCAGCAAGGAACTCGATCTCGAAGGTGCGTTCGACGATCGGGCCCTTCTGACGGATCAGCTGGTAGGTCCGCTGATCATCGAGGACGCCGTTGCCGGCTGCATCGACATCGACGCCGTGCGCGTCGCCGGCCGCCGCCCCGTCGAGTGAGACGCGAAATGGAACAGCCGCTGTCCGCGAGGCCGGACCCATCACGAGGTTGAGGTCACGCGCATGGAACCGGAATGCGATGCGCGCCCCGGCCTCCACCGAGACGCCCGCGTGTCGCGCCACCTCCCAGGTCCCGGCAAGTGCCCACTCGTTCAATCGGAGCGGGAGGAGCTCGTAGACGGCGGAGGCATCGAGCGAAGCCACATCAGATTGGGCGAAGCCGCTGGCCTGCCCGTACCCGACGTAGGTCTCCGGCGTCCGAACCGACGACCAGTCCGCCGCCACCTCGAGACCGCGCGGGTCGACCGAGACGAGGTCGCGGGCCACGTCCTCGGCACCCGAGTCGTCGAGCAGCTGCTGGATGACCATCTCGGTCATGGCGTACTCGCCCTCCCCGAAATGGTGGAAACGGATCCGCCCCTCTGCGTCGGCGAGGTAGACCGCCGGCCAGAAGTGGTTCGCGAAGTCGCGCCACACGCCGTAGTCGTTGTCGAGCGCGATCGGGTACGGCACGCCCTGGGTCCGCGACTGGGTCGTGACGTTGTCGAGGTCATGCTCGAAGCCGAACTCCGGAGTGTGGACGCCCACGATCGTCAGGCCTGCTTCGCGGTACTTCGCATCCCAGGCGCGCAGGTATGGCAGCGTCCGGAGCCAGTTCACGCACGTGTACGTCCAGAAGTCGACCAGGACGACTCGCCCTCGCAGGCCCTCCGGGGTCAGCGGCTCTGAGCCGAGCCAGCCCGTCGCGCGCGCGAAGGACGAGAGCTGGCCCTCGACCGGCAGCACGACATCGTCGCCGGCGAGCCGATGCGCGATCGAACCGATCATGCCCGCTACCTCACTGTGCGGAATGTCGCCCGGATCTCCTCGCTCAGCAGCTGCGGCTGCTCCCAGGCCGCAAAGTGACCGCCCTCCGCGACCCTGTTGTAGTGCACGAGCTTCGGGTACGCCTTCTCGGCCCATGACCTGGGAGCCGGATACAGCTCGTCGGGAAAGACCGTCACGCCGACCGGCAGGTCGACCCCCTTGATGTCGAAGAACGCCAAGTGGCTCTCCCAGTAGAGGCGTGCGGACGAGACGCCCGACCTGGTCAGCCAGTAGTGGGTGATGTTGTCGAGGACGTCATCTCGTGTCAGTCCACCCGCCTGCCCGACGAATGCCCTCTCGATGAGCTCGTAGCTCCGTTCGTCGTGGTCGATCATCCATGCGGCGAGGCCCACGGGCGAGTCCTCGAGGGCGTACAGCGTCTGCGGCCGGTTGCCCATCTCCTGGGCGTAGCCGATGCCCGTCGCGAAGAAGTGCTTCAGGATCTCGAATGCAACGTCTTCCTCACGGGACATCCCGTCGGGCTTGGGACTGCCCGAGCCGAGCGCCTTCGATACCTCGGGGGGAAGGGTAGCCGGCATGTTGGTGTGGATCCCGAGCAGACCGTCGGGCTTCAGCAGCGCGAGCTGCTCGGTGACGGCGTTGCCCCAGTCACCGCCCTGGGCGACATACCGGTCGTATCCGAGGCGGGTCATGAGCTCGGCCCAGGCACGTGCGATGCGGATCGGGTCCCAACCGGTCACCGTCGGCTTTCCTGAAAAGCCGTGGCCGGGCAGCGAGGGGATGATCAGGTGAAAGGCGTCTTCGGGGCGGCCGCCGTGGGCCGTCGGGTCGGTCAGCGGGTCGATGATCTTGAGTTGCTCGATCGTCGAACCGGGCCAGCCGTGGGTGACGATGAGCGGCAATGCGTCGTCATGTGCTGAACGGACGTGGATGAAGTGGATGTCGACCTCGTCGATCGTGGTGACGAAATGCGGTAGCGCCGCGAAGCGCTTCTCGAAGGTCCGCCAGTCGTAGTCCGACGCCCAGTACCGGGCCAGCGCCTGGATCGTCTCCGACCGGACCCCCTGCGTCGGATCGGTCTCGCGATCGGGCCAACGGGTGGCCTCGACGCGACGGCGCAGGTCCGCGAGGTCCTCGTCGGTCACGTTGAACGTGAAGGGGCGGATCGTCTGCGGATCGGACGGATCGCCCGAAGTCGGGTGGGACAGCGTCTGGGACATCGCGCGGCTCCTCTCCCGGGCACACGGAGCGGCGAGGCGCGGCTGCGGTGCGGTGGACGGTCTACGGTAGTCCGTCGGCGCGCTGGCTGTACGCGTAGCGGGTCCTCAGGACGACGGGCGCTGTCTCGCCTTTCGGAACGGAAGGAGCGCGGCGGTCAACTGCTCCGCGACGAATGTCCCGAATCGTTCCGCCGACCACTGCCGCCGGATGACCAGCAGCTCGTACACGTCGGGCGATGTGTAGGTCCACATGATGTCCCGAGCGTCTTCGAGTGTCAGGTCTGGTCGGAGGTCGTGACGCTCGAACAGGGTTCGAGCGTTCGCTTCCATGCGCCGGAGCCGCTGCTCGTCGACCTCGGCCAGTAGCTCCGCCATCCGCACGTCCGACTCCGCGGCTGCGCGGATGAGGAGGACGATCGGCGCGACTCGGGCGGCGACCTCTGTCACGAGCGTGCCCCACGCTCGGATGAGTGCCCGTGCGTCGTGCTCCACAGCGCGGATCGCATCCGATCGCTGCTCCGCGGGGACGGGCCCCGCGCCTTCGAGGCTTTGAAGCCAGATCGCACGGAGGAGCCCCGGTTTCCCTCCGAAGGATTTGTAGATGGTGTCGGGCGAGACGTCCGCTTCGGCGGAGATCGCGCCGATGGTCGTGCCCGCGTATCCGCGGTCGAGGAACAGCCGACGCGCCACTTCGAGCGTCCGGGCGCGCCCCTGGTCGGCCCGGCGACGCCGTCGCCGAGCGTCATACGGGCGCCGGGGCTTGACGATGTCTGACATTCGTTCCAGTATAGTGGAACCAATAGCGACCCGCCACATCGACAGGAGATCCCTTTGCTACTGCTCGTCGGAGGCACAGGCAACCTCGGCGGCCGGATCGCACGTCGTCTCGAGGCACACGGTCTGCCGTTCCGGGCACTTGTCCGCCGGCAGACGGAGCCTGGAGCGTTGGCCGATGTGGCAACCGAGGTCGTCCGTGGGGACCTCCGTGATCCGGCCAGCCTTCGGATCGCGCTCGAGGGCATCGATACCGTCGTCGCCAGCGCACATTCGCTCGACCGGATCATGGCCCGCCACGGCGACGTCTCGATCCAGACCGTGGACCGCGAGGGTTACCGCAGTCTCGTCTCGATCGCGGCGGAAGCGGGAGTCCGGCGCTTCGTCTACGTCTCGTTCCCTGGCGTGATCCTCGAGTCCGCGACACCCTTCGCGCAGGCAAAGCTCGCGACGGAGGAGCTCCTGAAGGCGTCACCCATGCACGAGGTGATCGTGCGACCGGACGCCTATCAGGAGCCATGGCTCTCGGGCGAACGCGGCTTCGACTGGCGCAGTGGGCGCGTCGTGATCTTCGGTCGCGGGGACGGACAAGCCTCATATGTCGCGATGGACGACGTCGCGGAGGCCATCGTCCGGTTGACGGCGATGCCGGACCCACCGCGAATGGTCGAGTTCGGCGGGCCGGAGATGATGACGAGGAACGAGCTCGCGGCCGCCTTCGAGACCGCCCTTGGCACGCGTCTCCGGCGCCGTCACGTCCCGCGGCTCGCGATGCGCGCGGGGTCCACGGCCCTCCGGCCGATCCATCCCGCACTGTCCTCGGTCCTCGGGATGGGCCTGTCGCTCGATGACCGGGCGGTCGCTCCCGACGACACCGTCCTTCGCGATCTCGGGATCCAGGCGCGGCCGGTGAGCAGTTACATCCGCGACCTCGTCGCTGCCGAACGGCGCTGAGGGCCCGAGCGCCCCGCACGCACCCGCCACGGGGTGCGGTCAGTGCTGCGGCTGCGCCGAACGCGCCTCCCACACGACGTGCTCGGGAGTTTCGAGCTGGAAGGTCGAATGGTTGACATCGAAGTCGTCGGAGAGGCAGGCACCGAGGTGGTCGAGCACGTCGCCGGGTTTGGCCTCGGGGCTGAGGACGACATGAGCTGAGACGACGTTCATGCCACTCGTGATCGTCCACGCGTGGAGGTCGTGGACGTCGCTCACGCCGGGCGCTTCCAGGATGTGCTGGCGCACATGATCGAGGTCGACCCCCTTGGGCGTGGCCTCCATCAGAACGTCGAGGCTTTCGCGGAGCAGGGCCAGGGTCCGCGGCACGATGAGGATCGCGACGACCATCGAGGCGACGGCGTCCGCCTGCGTCCACCCGGTCGCGATGATGACGATCCCCGAGATGAGCACGGCACCCGCGCCGAACAGGTCGCCCAACACCTCGATGTAGGCGCCGCGGATGGTCAGGCTCTCGGCCTGACCGGGGTGCAGGATGCGGAGCGAAACGAGATTCGCGAGCAGGACACCCGCGGCGACGACCGTGACGATCCCCGCGCCGACCTCGGGTGGTGACTGGAGCCGCCGGATGGCTTCGTAGAACACGAACGCCGCGATGAGCAGGAGGAGGATCGCGTTCGCCGCTGCCGCGACGATCTCGAGGCGGTAGAGGCCGAAGGTCCGTTCGTCCGTCCGCGGACGAGCCGCCAGCCGGACCGCGACGAGCGCGAAGGCGATCCCCGACACGTCGGCGAAGACGTGTCCGGCGTCCGCGAGGAGCGCGAGGGAGTTGCTCGCGATGCCGGCGACGAGCTCCGTGATGAGGACGGCGATGCTGATGACGAGCGCCCAGGTGAGCCTCGTGATGTGCCGATGCGCTGCAGTCGGCACGTGGTCGAGCGATGCGTCCGGCATGCCCGGAGCGTAGCCGGTCTGCCAGGAAGCCGGACCACGCTGGTATCCTCCGCCCCGAAATGGTCGTCATCTTCGGCTGGGGCTCGGGTGAGGCGCGCGACCTCGGGGAGGTGGCGCCGCTCGCCTGCCCGAACTGCCACAACCAGGTCTTCCTGCATCAGATCCACTCCGAGAAGCGAGTCAGCCTCTACTTCATCCCGGTGATGCCGTATGGCTCGAACGAGTACCTCGCCTGTCCGATCTGCCGAGCCGGCATGGAGCTCGGTCCGCAACATCGGTCGGTGGTGGACACGATGCGGATCGGGACGAGGATCTTCAGGGAAGGCGGGATGGACGCTGCGCGATATCAGGCGCAGGTCGACCAGTTCTGGGGAACGATGGGCATCACTGCGTCCACCGCTCCGTCGACCCCGGCGGGAACGTCAGCTGTGGGATCGTCGTCACCCCGGCCGATCGCCGATCGGCTCCAGGATCTCGCGAGGCTCCACGCCAACGGCGTCCTGACGGACGATGAGTTCGCCGCGGCGAAGCGGAACGTGCTCGAGGAGTAGCTCAGAGTTCGCCGCCGCGAAGCGGAACGTGCTCGAGGAGTAGCTCAGCCGCCGCCGCGGTCGAGAGTGGCTCGCAGGGCGGCGATGTCTGTCCGGAGTCCAGCCAGCTCGGAGGCGATCGCGGCGACGGCCGCGTCGTTTGCGGCCTCCCTCGCGGCATCCTCCGCCTCGTCCGTCGTCGAGGGCGAGACGAGCAGGGCGGCCAGGATGCTGGCGAGCGCACCGATGATGCCGATGCCCGCGATCATCACGAAGAACGCGGTGATCCGCCCGAGTGACGTCACCGGGAAGAAGTCGCCGTAGCCGACCGTCGTGATGGTCACGATCGCCCACCACAACGCGTCACCGCCGGTCTTGATGTTGGCGTTGGCCGCCCTGCTCTCCTCGTTGAGGACGAGGATGCTCGCGACCGACAGGACCATCCCGGCGAGGAGGATCGTGATGAACGCCGCGTACTGGCTCCTGTTCTTGAGCACGTCGATGACGAGGTCCTTGCCGGCCTGCCCGCGCATCAGCCGCGTGATCCGGGCCAGTCGGCTCAGTCGCGCGAGGCGGAGAAGGGCGCTGATCTGGAAGAAGCCGAAGCTCGGGACGGACCCGAGCAGGTCGAGCCAGCCGCGGCGGGTCACGAAGTAGGCGCGCTTCGGCTTCGACCCGAGCAGGTTCATCGTGAAGTCGATCAGGAAGACGACACAGATCACGTTGTCGTAGAAGTTGACCAGCACCCGCGTCTGGGGATCGATGGGCAGCAGGAGCAGCACCATCAGGGCGAGCGAATAGATGGTCAGGACCAGGATGAAGATGTTGTAGGCGTTGCCGTGTTCGCGGTACGCCGGCTCTTCGGCGGTCATGACTGGTGCCCCTCCTCGCGTCGTCAGCCGTGCTGGTCTGACGCTCGGGTCATCGTAGCCAGTGATGCCGGCGACCGAACGGTCGCGGATGCATACTCGAGCGCATGGACGACGACGCCACGCCCATCGCGGACATCGCTTACTACCCCTCGGGAACCGTCAAGTCCGAGGGTTACAGACTCCACGAAGTGATGCATGGCGAGTGGGTCTTCTACCGCCTCGACGGATCGGTCATGCGTCGCGGCCGGCTCGAGGGCGGCCGCCAGGTCGGTTCCTGGCGGACATTCGACCGGACCGGTCGGCTGATCAAAGAGACGGACTTCGGGGCCGGCCGCTGACCGACCGCGACGCGCGCCGAACCTTTCATCTCCTCGGCCGCCGCCGCTAGAATGGCCGCCCACACTGCCGTTGCCGGCCGTCACGCCGTCCCGCGCGCGCCCGGCCCGAGGAGGTTCGTTTGAGCACGCAACCGAGTGCTGCGCGCGTCGTCGTCATCGGCGCTGGGATCGTCGGCAACAGCCTCGTCTACCACCTCGCGCGTCTCGGCTGGAAGGACATCGTCCAGATCGAGAAGGGTCCGTTGCCAAACCCGGGCGGGTCGACAGGGCACGCTTCGAACTTCATCTTCCTGACCGATCACTCGCGCGAGATGACCGCTCTGACCGCCGACAGCGTCGAGCAGTACAAGGAGATGGGCGTCTTCACGCAGTCGGGTGGCATCGAGGTCGCCCGGACGCCCGAGCGGATGGAGGAGCTCAAGCGCCGGATGGCGTCGTCCCGCTCGTGGGGCATCGAATCCGAGATGCTGACCCCGGCCGAGGTCAAGGAGCTCGTCCCGTACGTCAATGCCGACATCATCCTCGGCGGCTTCTCGACGCCGGGGATCGGCGTCGTCGACTCCCTGCGGGCGGGGACGATCATGCGCGAGCGCGCCCAGGCCATGGGCGGCCTGCGGCTGGCGCCGATGACCGAGGTCACCGGCATCGACGTGGAGGACGGCCGCGTGACGCGGGTCCGCACCGACAAGGGCGACTTCGAGGCGGACATCGTCGTCATCGCCTGCGGCGTCTGGAGCCCGCGCATCGGGGCGATGGCCGGCGCTGCCATCCCGCTCACACCGGCGGTCCACCAGATGATCAGCGTCGGTCCCGTTCCCCTGTTCGAGGACACGGTCGGCGAGATCAAGTACCCGATCATCCGGGACATGGACACGAACTGCTACGAGCGCCAGCACGGCGGCGACCTCGAGGTCGGCTCGTACGCGCATCGGGCGATCCTCTGGGACGCCGACGACATCCCCTCGATCGCCGAGTCGAAGCTATCGCCGACCGAGCTGCCGTTCACCGAGGAGGATTTCGAGCTCCAGATGGAACAGGCGCTCGAGCTCGTCCCGGACATCCTCGGCGACGAGCGCGTCGGGATCCGTCATCAGATCAACGGCCTGCTGTCACTGACGCCGGACGGTATGCCGATCCTCGGCGAGACGCCCGAGGTCAAGGGCCTGTGGGCAGCCGCCGCCGTCTGGATCAAGGAGGCTCCCGGGATCGCCCGGATGGTCGCGGAGTGGATGACCGACGGGAAGCCCGAGATCGATCCGCACGGGTCGGACATCGCCCGCTTCCACGCCCACCAGACGGCGCGCCACCACGTCAGGGCCCGTTCGGCGGAGGGCTTCAACAAGACCTATGGCATCGTCCATCCGTTCGAGCAGTGGGCGAGCAATCGGGACGTCCGCCTCTCTCCGTTCAACCCGCGCGAGCGCGAGCTCGGAGCCGTCTTCTTCGAGACAGCCGGCTGGGAGCGGCCCTTCTGGTACGAGTCCAACAAGGGTCTTCTCGAGGAATACGGGGACCGGGTCATGCCACGCGCGGCCGAGTGGGACTCGCGCTGGTGGTCGCCGATCATCAACGCCGAGCACCTCGCGATGCGCGACCGAGTCGGCATGGTCGACCTGTCCGCGTTCGCGATCTTCGACATCACCGGACCGGGCGCGCTCGAGCACGTCCAGCGGATGGCCGTCGCCCAGATGGACGTCCCAGATGGCCGTGTCGTCTACACGCCGCTGCTCAACGAGGCTGGCGGGATCAAGTCCGACCTCACCATCATGCGGCTCGGGCGCGACCACTTCCGGGTCGTGACCGGCGGCGCGCACGGGATGGGCGACCGGAAATGGTTCAGCGACCATCTGCCGGCTGACGGCTCCGCGCAGCTCTACGACGCGACCTCGACGTGGTGCACCGCGGGGATCTGGGGACCGCGAGCGCGCGACGTCGTCGCCGCCGCGACCTCGGACGACGTCTCGAATGGCGGCTTCGCGTTCGGGACGTGCCGGACGATCGAGCTCGGCGGCATGCCCGTCCTCGCCTCGCGGATCTCGTACGTCGGCGAGCTCGGCTGGGAGCTGTACGTGCCGATGGAGCAGGGCGCCAGGCTCTGGGACACGCTTTTGGAGGCAGGCAAGCCGCACGGCATCGTCCCCTTCGGCATCGGCGTCTACGGCACGACCGGCCGCCTCGAGAAGGGCTACCGGGCGCACGGCGCGGAGCTGGAGCTCGAATTCGACCTCGTCGAGGCCGACATGCTCCGGCCGAAGGTCAAGGAGGCCGACTTCATCGGGCGCGACGCCTATCTCGAGCAGCGCTCGACGCCGGCCGTCGCGACGTTGTGCACGCTGACGGTCGACGACAACACGTCGGCGAACGGCGTGAAGCGCTACATGCTCGGGAAGGAGCCAGTCCTGACCGCCGACGGCGGACCGATCACGGACGCGAAGGGCCGACGCTCGTTCGTGACGAGCGCCGGGTCGGGACCGTCCGTCGGGAAGCATCTGCTGCTGTCGTACCTGCCGCCGGAGTACGCGGTCGCCGGGACGAAGCTCCAGGTCGAGTACTTCGGGGAGCGTTACCCGGTGACCGTCGCGGTCGTCGGTTCGACGCCGTTGTTCGACCCGGAGAACACGCGGGTCAAGGCTTGATGCGCGTCCTCGTCTGCGTGAAGCGAGTCCCCGCGACCGCCGGCCGGATCACCCTGACCGCGGACGAGCAGGCGATCGACACGCGCTTCCTCGGCTTCACGGTCAGCCCGCACGAGGAGTGCGCGGTCGAGGAGGCGGTCCGGATCGTCGAGGCGAGTGGCGGATCGAGCACCGTGCTGACGCTCGGCCCCGAGGAGGCGACCGACCAGCTGCGCGAGGCGATGGCGATCGGCATCGACAACGCGATCCTGCTCCAGACCGACGGCGCCGAATGGTCGCCGATCGAGACGGCCGCGGCGATCACGGACGCGATCCGTGCGAAGGAGGCTGCCGATGGTCCCTTCGATCTGATCATGCTCGGCAACGAGGCGGCCGACACCGGCGACTATCAGGTCGGTGTCCGGGTCGCGGTGGCGCTTGACCGTCCCATCGTCACCGGTGTCAAGGGCGTGGAGATCCGGGACGACGCGATCGTCGCCCGGCGCGAGGCCGCTGGTGGAGGCTGGGAGGTCTACGAGGTCGGCCGGCCGGCCGTGCTCAGCGTTCGGGAGGGCCTGAACCTACCGCGGTATCCGTCCGTTCCCGGCCGCCTGCGGGCCAGGAAGAAGGAGGTCGAGCGGGTCGTGCCGACGCGCACCTCGGCGACGACCGGGCGAATCAAGCTGCGTGTCCCGGTCGAGCAGGCGAGCGCCGTCGAGATCCTGGGCGAGGGACCAGAAGCTGCGCCGCGCGTCGTCGAAGTCTTCCGGCGACTCGGGTTGATCGCATGATCCTCGTCGTCGTCGAGCACGACGGGAACGGTCCGGACCGCCTGTCGGTCGAGGCACTCGCGCTGGGGCGGTCGCTCGCGGAGGCGACCGGGGAGCCGCTTCACGCCGTCGCGTGGGGCTCGAAGGCGGGCGACCTCGCCACAGCCCTCGGTGCCAGCGGCGTCGGCGTCCTCCACGCGATCGAAGACGGCCGCCTCGACGTCCATGCGCCCGAGGCGATCGGCACGGCGCTGGCCCAGCTCATCGACCGTGACGTGCCAGCCGCCGTCGTCGGCACGAGCAGCGATCGCGGGTCGGAGGTCATGGCCCACGCTGCGGCCCGGACCGGGCTGGCGCTGACAGCGAACTGCACCGAGGTGCGGCCGGGCGGAGAGTGGGAAGCGACCCGCCAGCGGTGGGCCGGCAGTCTGCTCGAGGAGATTCGGTTGGACGGTCCCGTCCGGCTCCTGACCGTGGCCCCGCACGCCATCGAACCCGCCTTCGCGGCATCGCCGTCGACCGTGGGCGTGCAAGCGTTCGCCCCGACCCTGAGCGACCGCGATCTGCGCGTCCGGATCACCTCCCGTGTCCCAGCCGAGGAGGGCAAGATCTCGCTCGCCGACGCGCGCGTCGTGGTCGGTGGTGGCCGTGGCGTCGGCAGTGCCGAGGGCTTCGCGCAGCTCGACGAGCTTGCCTCGCTGCTCGGCGGGACCGTCGGCGTATCGCGGGTCGTCACGTCCGCGGGGTGGCGACCCCACGCTCAGCAGGTGGGCCAGACCGGGACGCGGATCGCACCCGATCTCTATATCGCCTGTGGCATCAGCGGCGCGATCCAGCACATCGTCGGGATGCGGGCGGCGAAGAACGTGCTGGCCATCAACACCGATCGGGACGCGCCGATGGTCACTCGCGCGACCTACGCCGTCATCGGCGACCTCCACGCGATCCTGCCCGCGATCATCGCGGAGGTCCGGGCGGCCCGTTAGGGCTCCATCGACGGACGTCCGATCGGCCCGACGGAGGGGGCCGGATGGACCTGCCCGTGTCTTGACCGCGTACCGTACGGTCGGGACACTCCTCGACCCGCAGGGAAGGACCCCTCCGCATGCCGTCGCGTCCCAGAGATCCAGCCGGCCCGCTCGACGGGCTCTTCTGGGTCGCCAGCCTCGTCGCGGTCGTCCTGGTCGTCGTGATGCTCGCGGGCATGACGATGCTGCCGAGCGGCAAGAATTCCGGCAGCGGCGCGGCGGGCGTTGCGAGTGATGTCCCGTCGGCCGCCGAGGTCGTCGACGTCACGTCATATCTCGATGCCGTGCCGAGGCAGGCGCCCGCGATCCGCCTAACCGACAAGAGAGCTGAGCCTTTCGATGCCGCCGCGTTCCGCGGACAGCCATTCTTCGTCTTCTTCGGCTACACCCATTGCGCCGACGTCTGCCCGGCGACCATCGGGACGGTCGGGTTGGCACTCGATGCCGATCGAGGCAAGGCGAAGGCGGTGTTCGTCAGCGTCGATCCCGAGCGGGACACGCCGGCCTGGCTGACCGAGTACGCCCGGTTCATGCCGACCGGGTTCACGCCCCTGACCGGATCCGTGTCGGCCATCCGATCGACGGCGGATGCCTGGGGCGTCAGGTACGCCCGCGAGGAGGCGGAAGAGGGCGAAGGTGAGTATTCGATGTCGCACACCGCGGACGTCTTCCTCGTCGACGGGTCCGGGATGCGCCGCGCCACGTTCCCGTTCGGGACCTCGTCAGAGGCGATGACAGCGGTCCTTCGCACGATCGAGACGACGCCGTCAGGGACGGCATCGAACCCCACGTCCGAACGGCCGACTGGCACGCCGGCGTCGACCGCGCCGTCGGGAACGCCAGCGGCCTCGACCGCACCGGACGACGACCTCGCGGTCGAGGTCATCTCGACATCCGTCTGGGCTGGGCCACCGGCTCCGGTCATCCTGACCCTGTCCCGTGGCGGTGCCCGGATCGACGATCCGGCGCTCCGCCCGGCGGTCCAGCTCGTCTCGGTCGATGGTTCGCTCAGCGGTGCCCCGGTCGAAGCGATCCCGGTCCGACCGCCAGGTGTGGATCGGGTCTCCTACGTTGCCAGCGTCGCGATCCCCAGGCCAGGCGCGTGGCGGCTCGTTGTGAACGCCAACGGCCGTCTCGGGTCCACGGCGCTCGCGGTGCTCGACCCGGGCACGACGCCGCCGATCGGGACCGCCGCCCCGATGGTCCGGACGCCGACGCTGACCGATGTAGCCGGCGTGGCGCGAGCCATCACCACCGATCCGGCGCCGGACCTTCGGCTCTCGCAGACGTCCACAGTCGATGCCCTCGCCGAGCACCGGCCGTTCGTCCTCGTCGTCGACTCGACACGGTTCAAGGTCTCTCCCGCCTGCGGCCGGGCGATCGTCATGGCCCGCTTCCTGCTCGACCGCTGGCCCGACGTTGGGTTCATCCATCTCGAACCGTACCGATACTCGGTCGTGGCCGACACCGCGGTCCTGGACGGCTCGCTCGATGCTCCGTCGCTCACCGGGCCGGCCGAGGCGTGGGGAGTCGGCGGTCGACCGTGGGGCACGAAGTCCATGCCGTGGGTCTTCGTCGTCGATGGCACGGGCACGGTCCGAGCCGCCTACCAGGGCATCGTCGGCACGGAGGACGTCGACGTCATCCTCGCGATGATCGCGCAGGGTCACTGACCCTCACTTCGGCCCGGAGGAAACGGGCCGAAGGTCCCGAGCCGACCGATTGACGTGGCCGTCACCATCCGTAGATGGATACGTTGCAGCAGGATCACCTGCCGACCCCCGTCACGACCACCGAAACCCCAGGCGTCCCCGAGGTGGCCGCGTCCGCGCTGTCGCGTCGCGGGTTCCTCAGGACCGCCGCCTTGACCGGCGGAGGCCTTGCCGCCGTCGCCGGGCTTGCCGCGTGCGGTCCCGCGGCGACGGGCGCTGCATGGACCTTCGGGCCCCCATTCAGCCCGGCGCCGAGCGGTGCGGCTCCGGCTGCAAGCGCGGCGTCCAGTGCTGCAGCGAGCGCCGGAGCGTCACCAGCGGCGACCCACGACATGTCCGCCAGCCCCGCTCCAGCGGGATCCGCGCCGCCGGTGACCGGCAACGTCCCGGACGGCTGGACGTCGCATGACGTCGAGGCCCGCGACAAGGTCCGGCGCTATATCGGCGACCTCGCCCCTGCGCTGAAGGACATCTACCCGCCGGCGGTCGTCGCCAAGCTCGCCACCATCCTCGGCGTCGGGGATGACTACCCGCAGCTCCACCAGAAGCCTGCCTTCGCCCAGGTCCCGCAGGTCGTGCTCAGCGACGTGGTGTCGCCGCTCAAGCCCGAGGTCGTTGGCGGGGTCAAGGTCTTCAAGCTGACCGTGGACGAGATCGAGGCCAAGATCGACGAGCTCCTCCCGCCGGTCGCGGGACTCGGCTTCAACAAGTCCTGGCCGGGTCCGACGATCCGGGTGAACCAGGGTGACAAGGTGCGGGCCGAGTTCACGAACAACCTGAAGGAGACGACCGGCATCCATTTCCATGGCGTCGAGTTCGACGACTTCTTCCAGGATGGCGTCCCGTTCGTGACGCAGAAGCCGATCGTCCCCGGAGAGACCTTCGCCTACGAGTTCACGGCGAACAATGCCGGGTCGCTCATGTACCACTCCCACCACAACGCGACGGACCAGGTCGGGCGCGGACTTCTCGGAGCGTTCATCGTGGACGCGAAGGAGGAGCCGGTCGAAGCGGATCGCGAGTACATCTGGATCTCGAACGACGAGCTCGGCGGCTTCACGATCAATGGCCACGGATTCCCGGCGGTCGTCCCCGTCCTCGCAGCCGTCGGCGAGAAGGTCCGCGTCCGGTTCATGAACGAGGGGATCATGATGCACCCGTGGCATCTCCACGGGATGCCGATGCGGGTGATCGCGCGTGATGGCTGGCCGCTCGGTGGCGCTGCATTCACCTGCGACACGCTCGGCGTCAACCCCGGGGAGCGGTACGACGTGCTCATCGACGCCAAGACACCCGGGATCTGGGCGTTCCACTGCCATATCCTTCCGCACGCCGAGGCTGCCAGCGGCATGTTCGGCATGGTGAACACGCTCATCGTCGTGCCGGAGAAGGCCCACGTCGACGCGATCGTCCAGTCGCTCCTGGCGTGACCGCTGTCGGGTCGTCACGGCCGTGCAAGGTCGCACGGACGAGGCGTCGCTCGACTGAAACTGCGGTAGATCGACACTGGCGACATGGCCCGTTACACGCTCAACGAGCGTGCTGTGGCGCGCGCGGAGCGGTTGATCGACGCACGCCGCTACGTGCTCGACAGCGACTGGGGCGAACGACAGCCCGGCGCCGACGAGGAGAACCGATTCCTCGCCAAGCATGACTGGGACGCATATGCTGACTGGCATCTCGGCCTGACCGTTGGCGCGTCCGATGAGACGAAGGCTCGCTATGCCTTCGTCTACGGGGACTTCAGCCGTATCCATCGCTCCGGTCTCATCTCCTGCGTCTACCGCGCCGCCGAGTGGCGGCACAAGGCGATCGAGCTAGCTGCCCACGATCTCCTCCAGCGACTGGACGAGAAGAGTGGCCTCCTCGAGCGCACCGGAGGAACCCGACCATGACCAAGGTCGCAACCTGTCTCTGGTTCGATGGCCAGGCCGAGGAGGCCGCCCGGCTCTACACGTCGCTGATCCCGGACAGCGAGATCAAGAGTGTCAACCGGGCCGCTGCCGATAACCCGAGCACCACCAAGGACCAGGTGTTGACCGTCGACTTCACAGTCGGCGGGCACGACCTGATCGCGCTCAATGGCGGTCCAGAATTCCGCTTCAACGAGGCCATGTCCCTGAGTGTGCTGTGCGAGGACCAGGCCGAGATCGACAACCTCTGGACGTCGCTCATCCTCGATGGCGGCGAGCCCAGCCAATGCGGCTGGCTGAAGGACAAGTTCGGCGTCTCCTGGCAGATCGTGCCGAGGATCCTGCCCGAGATGCTCGCGAGCTCGGATCACGAGGCAGCCGGGCGGGCGATGAATGCGATGCTCGAGATGGGCAAGCTCGACATCCGCCAGCTGCAGGAAGCCTACGAGGGCATCCCCGCCTGACGGCCCGCTCCGCGTTCTCTGACCTGAGCGAGCCGGCGCTCGAGGAAGACACGCTCGGGATCGTTCGTCGTCAGTGCGAGGGCCTGGCGGTACGCCGCCTCGGCCTCGGTCCAGCGTTCGAGCCGGCGGAGGAGCTCCGCCCGGGATGAGTGGAGGTAGGGGTAGTCGTCGAGGTCTCCCGAGGCTGCGATGCCATCCATCATCGCGAGCCCGACGCCGGGGCCGTCCGCTAAGGCAACGGCGGCCGCAAAGTTGAGTTCGACGACAGGCGAGGGCGACATCCGCTGGAGGGTCGCGTAAAGCGAGGCGATCTGAGGCCAGTCTGTCTCGGCCGAGGTGGCCGCCTCGTCGTGGAGCGCGGCGATCGCGGCCTGGACCTGGTATGGGCCGGGGCGTCCGTCGGCGAGGGCATCCTGCACGAGCGCCTGGCCCTCCGCGATGCGCGACGCGTCCCAGCGCGAGCGATCCTGGTCGTCGATCAGGATCAGCGATCCGTCCGCTCCCACCCTCGCGTCACGTCGCGCGTCATGGAGCAGCATCAGCGCGAGGAGTCCGCGAGTCTCCGGCTCGTCGGGGAGCAGCGAGACGACGATCCGTGCGAGCCGGATCGCCTCGGTGCACAGCTCGCGTCGCATCAGTGAATCGCCCGACGACGCGGCATAACCCTCGTTGAACACGAGGTACAGGACCCGCAGGACTCCATCGAGCCGCTCGGGCAGGAGCTCGGCGGGCGGGACGCGATAGGGGATCCCCGCGTCACGGATCTTGCGCTTGGCGCGGACGAGGCGCTGTGCGAGCGTCGGCTCCGGAACGAGGAACGCGCGGGCGATCTCCGGCGTCGTCAACCCGCCGAGCGTTCGCAGGGTCAGCGCGACGCGCGCCTCCATCGCCAGCGCCGGGTGGCAGCACGTGAAGATGAGGCGAAGGCGGTCGTCCGTGATGGGCATGGCGTCCTCCGACGGCCCGGGATCGATGGCTTCGAGCTCCGGATCGAGCGCAGCCTCGCGGCCCATCTCCTCCGTCTTCTCGACGAGACGCTTTCGCCGGCGGAGCCGATCGATCGCGCGGTTGCGCGCGGTGGTCGTGATCCATGCGCCAGGGTTGTCCGGCACGCCGCGCTGCGGCCACGTCTCGAGCGCGCTGATGAACGCGTCCTGGACCGCCTCCTCGGCGAGGTCGAAGTCACCGGTCACGCGGATGAGCGTCGCGACGGCGCGGCCGTGCTCCTCGCGGAAGACTCGGTCGACGATCTCGCGGGCGGTGCCCGATCCGGCCAACGACGACTGCGGGGCGGTGACTGGCGTCAGTTCGTGGCCGATGCCGCGACCGCCGCGTCCGATCCCGTCCCGATGTCGTAGTCCCAGACCGGGCGAACCTCGATGCAGCCGTTCCGGGCGCCCGGGATCATCGCTGCGTAGGCGATCGCCTCGTCGAGATCGGCCGCTTCGACGAGGTAGAAGCCACCGAGCGTCTCCTTGGTCTCCGCGAAGGGCCCGTCGGTCGTGATCGTCCGGCCGTCGACGACGCGGACCGTGGTCGCGGTCGTGACGGAATCGAGCGCCTCGCCGCCCTTCATCACGCCGCGGCTGCGGATGTGCTCGGTGAACTCGTCGTACTTGGCCATCTCGGCGGCGATCGCCTCCGGCGGCACGTCCTCGGTCGGCTCCGGCGTGTAGATGAGCAATGCGTACTGCATGTCTGCCTCCAAACGTGGGCCGCCACCGCGGTCCTCAACGTTACGACGAAGACGCCGCCATCGAATCGACAGGATCGGCGAGGAACCGTCCGGCTGATTCGGGCAGGGCAGGCTCAGCCAGGCCGTCTGCCTCGATCGCGCGACGTGCCATCTCCGCTGTGATGAGCGGCGTCAGGGCGGCGATGCCCGCCTCGAAGATGGGCTGGAGACCAGGCAGCATCCCGTCGAGGAAGGCCCGGTCCCTGACGGATCGCGGACGCTCCATGCGCATCGCGATCGCGGTGCCGCCGTTCGTCGGCGTCAGCTCGTAGGTCGTCTTCACCTTGGGCGAGCCCGGGATCGGCATCTGCCACTTCAGCGTGAAGTATTCGGGCGGTCGCCAATCGAGGATCTCCTCGACGACCGCGTCCTTGCCGTGCACACAGTGGTTCGTCGTCCCGACGCCGCGTCGGCCCGCGGCGGCCTCCTCGACGATCTCGGTGACGCCGGACTGCCAGCGCAGCCGGCGCGCCGGCGAGGTCAGGTACTCCCAAGCGACCGCCTGTGGGGCGGGCAACGTGTACTCGACCGTGGCGATCGCCGCCTTCGGCTCGACGTAGACGCGCGTGCGACCCTGCTCGGCGGCCCAGGCCGCGTCGAGGTCGGCCACCCAGCCGGTGATCTCGCCAAGGTGGTCGTACTCCTCCCGGTGTTCGACGAGGCCGAGGGAGCGAGGATCCTCGATGCCCGCTGCTCGCAGGCAGTCCTCCGTGTACAGCGCGTACGCCCGATAGCCGGTCGTCTCGGTCACCGCGTTCTTGAGCAGGCGATGCGCGACGATGACGGGGCTGCCGACCAGCTCCTCCCGACCCGCCATCCGCTGACGGAGGATGGTCCCGTGGTGGGCCAGCAGCTTCAGGTCGAGGCTCGGCATCCGGATGCAGGCATTGCAGTCGCAGACCGACGCCTGGCCGATGTCACGGAGTCGTCGGCGGAACGCGAAATAGGTGCGTTCGATGGTGTCCATCAGGGCCGAGCCGTCGACGGTCTCGGTGATGGCGTAGGTGAACGCGGCGTCGCCCTCGAGCTTCGCCAGCCGGAAGGTGGGCCGCAGGCTCCCGACGACCGTGTCGATGAGGTCGGCGAGGATGTCCTGAGCGTGATCGAGCTCGACGCCGGCGAGGTACGACGTGTAGCCCGTGATGTCGGCGATGACGAGGCAGGCGGGTTCGGACTGGTTGAGCATCGCGCGCGTCCCGACTGTGTGTGCCGACAGTGATGTGGGCGACATCATCGGCCGGGCCACCCATCGCTGTCGAGCGGTATCGTGTCGACATGGCTACGGAGAAGGAGATCCTCCGGATCAACGGGCACGAGGTGACGGTCACGAATCCGCGGAAGGTCTACTTCCCGGAGACCGGTCACACGAAGCTCGATCTCGTCCAGTACTACCTCGCCGTCGCTGAGGGCGCGTTGCGCGGTGCCGGGGGCAGGCCGATGGCCCTGAAGCGCTTCGTGGACGGCGCCGCGGGGCAGCCGTTCTTCCAGAAGCGCGCACCCGAGAACGTGCCCGAGTTCATCCGCACGGCCACGCTCACCTTCCCGTCCGGCCGGACCGCGGACGAGATCGTCATCGACGACGCAGCCGGTCTCGCCTGGGTCGTCAACCTCGGCTGCATCGACCTGAACCCGCATCCCGTGCGGGCCGAGGACCTCGACCATCCGGACGAGCTGCGCGTGGACCTCGACCCTGTCCCGGGCGTCGGCTGGTCGCAGATCCGCGACGTTGCGCTGGCGGCACGGGAGTCGCTCGAGGCCGTCGGGCTCGTCGGGTGGCCGAAGACGTCCGGTTCCCGCGGGATCCACATCAATGTCCGGATCGAACCCCGCTGGACCTATCCGGAGGTCCGCCGGGCGGCGCTCGCGTTGGCCCGTGACGTGGAGCGGCGCGTTCCCGACCTCGCGACCTCGAAGTGGTGGAAGGAGGAGCGTCACGGCGTCTTCCTCGACTACAACCAGAATGCGAAGGACCGGACCGTCGCCTCGGCGTACTCGGTCCGGCCGCTGCCCGACGCGCGCGTGTCGACGCCGCTGCGCTGGGACGAGGTCGCGACGGTCGAGGCCGAGGCCTTCACGATCGACACGGTGCCCGGCCGGTTCGCGGAGATCGGCGATCCGGGCGCCGGGATCGACGAAGCAGTCGGGTCCCTCGAGGGCCTGCTGGAGCTCTCTGCGCGTGACGAGGCCGAGGGTCTCGGGGACGCCCCTTGGCCGCCGAACTACGCGAAGCAGGCCGGCGAGCCGCCGCGGGTCCAGCCATCGCGTGCCCGCCGGCCGAAGTCCGAGTACGAGCCGGGTCGTGGCGAGGGCGGGGGCCCGCCGCCGGATGTCGCTGCCGAGCGCGCGGCCGCGGTCGCCGCCGGTGACCGGAACGCCGGGCTGCCGACCGATTGGGTGGGCTCCAAGCCGACGCCCACCGGGCGCCGCAAGACGTCGATCCCGGTCGTCGAGATCGCCCGGGCCGAGTTCAAGGACGGCGCGATGGAAGGCTTCGAGCGCTGGAAGGCCCGCCACGCCGACATCGCCGGCTACCTGGAGCCCGCCGACATCCTCGTCGACGGGATGCGCGGCCGATCGGCACTCTGGTATCGCGTCCGGGTGAACCTCATCCACGTGCCCGAGGAGCTGCGCCCGACGCAGGAGCCACTCGAATCCGACTTCGACCCGTGGGCGGGCATGGACGTCGAGGCGTGGAGGGCGGCGACGGCGGGCTCGCGCGCCCGGCGGCCGACGCCGAAGTCGAAGCCGGTGGACGACGGAGCGTCCTGAGCGCGGCGGTCAGCCGGGCGCACCTGTCGCGGCGACGACGGCCCGCGTCAACCGGTCCGTCCCGAGCGCGTCCTCGTACGTGCACAGCACCCCGCCCGGGTCCGCCCACTCGACCGCGTCGAGGAACTTCGCCGCCTGCGTCTCGTACGGGTCGCCCTCGGCGCTGACCGCCCGGATGACTGTCCCGTCGTCGAATGTCGCGTGCCAGTCGCCCTGGCCGCGGTCGGGGCGCTTGGTGAGCGTCGTGAGAAGGCCGTCCGAGACGAGCTCGACCTCGATGACCGCCGTGTTGATCTTGTGCGTGTTCGCGAACGACCCGACCGCTCCGGTCTCGAAGCGCAGGACCGACGCGCTGCTGTCCGCGACGTCGACGCCGGGCGTGGCGTGCGCAAGATCGCGCGTGGACGCCGCTCCCACGACCGTCGCTTCGCCGACGAGCGTGCGCGCGAGGTCGTACAGGTGCGTGGCCTGCTCCACGACCTGTCCGCCGCCCTCCGCCGTCCGGCTCCACCACGCCGGTTCCGGCGTCGAATCCAGCCAGCGGGCGACGAACAGCTGCGCCGGACGCTCGGCGAGCCTCGCCCGGACCTCGGCCATGATGTCGAGGGCCCGCAGGTGATAGCCCACAGCGACGACGAGCCGGCTCTGGTCGATGGCATCGGCCACCCGAGCGACCCCCTCGGCGTCGGTCGCGGACAGGGGCTTCTCGATGAGGAACGGGATCTGCTTCGCCACGAGCTTTTCCGCGACGGGCACGGCCCGATGTGGCGGGACCGCCACGAAGACGACGTCCGGTCTGCCGGCCTCGAGCATCCGGTCGAGGTCGTCGTAGCTCGTGCCGCCCCACTCTCCGGTCACCGCGTCCGCCGTCGCGCGTGACCCGGCGACGACCCCGATCAGTTCGGTCCGCTCGAGTCGCTGGAGCGCCTCGAGGTGGAGCCGGCTGATCCAGCCACCACCGACAAGCCCCAGGCGCAGCGTCATGTCAGTCGGCCTCCACCTGTGTCCGGTCGTCGTCGCCGAAGATCCGCGCCAGCAGGAATGGTGCGGTCTCCTCGAGCTGGTCGTAGCGGCAGGCTTCGGGCGGCTTGTCGGGACGCCAGCGCTTGAACGTCGTCGCATGGCGGAAGCGGGTCCCCTGGAGGTGGTCGTAGGCGACCTCGGCGACGCGCTCGACGCGAAGCGGCTCCCACGACAGGTCCTTGCCGCGGTTCCAGCGTGAGGTCGCGCCGGGCATCCGCTGTCCGGACGCCTGTGCGTCGCCGAAGCCCGCCCATTCGGCCCACTCCCGCCAGGGGTGACGGTCGAGCGCACCCTTGCGCAGCGGCTCCAGCTCCTCGGCGAGGGCGGCACGTCGGTCCCACGTGAAGGATGACGTGATGCCGGCGTGGTTGAGCTTGCCCGCATCGTCGTACAGGCCGAGGAGGAGCGATCCGATGTGGGTGCCCGGTCCGTTCTTGTGCCAGCGGAATCCTGCGATGACGCAATCGGCCGTGCGCTGGTGCTTGATCTTGAGCATCGCGCGCTTGCCCGGCTGGTAGGGCGCGTCGAGACGTTTCGCGACGACGCCGTCGAGGCCGGCGCCTTCGAACTGTTCGAACCACTCCTGCGCCTTCGCCCGATCGCGCGTCGCCGGCGTCAGGTGGATCGGTGCGTCGGCCGCACCGAGGACGCTTTCGAGGCGCGCCCGTCGCTCGCCCTGCGGCGTGGTCCGCAGGTCCTCGTCGCCGAGCGCGAGGAGGTCCCAGGCCACGAAGCTGGCGGGCGACTCCTCGGCGAGCATCTTCACCCGCGATGCGGCGGGGTGGATCCGCAGCAGCAGTGCCTCGAAGTCGAGCGCGCCATCGCGGGCGATGACCACCTCTCCGTCGAGCACGCAACGATCTGGCAGGGCGCCGCGGAGTGGATCCGCGAGCTCCGGAAAGTAGCGATCGAGCGGCTTCAGGTCGCGCGATTGGGTATACACGGTGTCGCCGTCCCGGAAGATGAGTGCCCGGAAGCCGTCCCACTTGGGCTCGAAGAGCCAGCCGTCATCGCCGGGGATCGCGTCGGCCGCCTTGGCGAGCATCGGCTCGACCGGCGGTTCGAAGGGCAGTGACATCCGAGAACCTTACCCTCGTTGCGTCGCGTGCGGCATGGTCTGGGACGCCATCGTCGCGGTGTCCGGACATCCTGCCGACGGTCGAAGTCGCGTGGCACCATCCGCTGATGACCGACCAGGCCGAACGCTATGACCGGATCGCGGAGGGGTACGCCCGTTGGTGGGCGCCGTTCCTCGTCCCCGCGGCGATCGACCTGCTGCGCCGGCTCGAGCCGGCACTCCCCGACGGCCGGATCCGGATCCTCGACGTCGGGACCGGCACCGGCACGCTCGGGCTGGCGGCGGTGGAACGATGGCCGAACGTCACCGTCGACGCCATCGATGCATCTGCCGAGATGGCGGCCGCTGCCGGCGCGGAACGTGACAAGCGCCTCGACCCTGGCGACCGAGCCAGGTTCACGCCGACGGTCGCGGCGGCCGACGACCTGCCCTTTCCCGACGAGACCTTCGACGCCGCGATGTCGTCGTTCGTGCTCCAGCTCGTGCCGGATCGCCACCGCGCACTGCGCGAGATCCGCCGCACGCTTCGTCCGAACGCTCCCCTCGCGATCGTCACGTGGCTGCGCGACACGACCATCTGGCGCGCGGACGAGATCGTCGACCAGGTCCTTGACGAGTTCGGCGTCGACGCACCGGAGGACGACGAGGACGACGGGCCCGACGACCCCGCCGATGCCGGCGACCCGGCCACGGTCAAGGCTCTTGTCGGCGAGCTGCGACGCGCGGGATTCCGGGCGGTCGAGGGCACGGCCGGCTCCCTCGACATCCGATTCGACCCGGACGGCTACATCGGATTCCTGACGGAATTCGACGACCCGACGCTCTTCGACGGCCTCGAACCAGCGGACCGCGACCGCGCTCTCGCCACGCTCCGGGCGCGATTGACCGCTCTCGACCCTGCCGACCTGTCGATGCCGGCGCCGATCGTCTACGCCGTCGGCCACCGGTCAGGCTGAGCCGACCGCCAGTCGGCTGCCCGGATTCAGCCCTCGGACGAGTCTCCGCCGCCGGGCTGACCACCCTCGCCGGCAGCCTCGCCACCCTCGGCTGCTGCCTCGCCTTCCGGAGCCTCGCCCTCGACGCCCTCGGCGGCCGCAGCAACCGGCTCTTCCTCGACGCGCGGCGCCTGGACCTTCGCGATGATCTCGTCACCGTCGGTCACCAGCGTCACGTCGCCCGGGACGACCAGGTCGCGCACGTGGAGCGTCGTGTCGAAGTCGACGAGCGACTCGACGGAGTACTCGATCGACTGCGGCAGGTGATCAGGCAGGGCCCGGACGCGGACGGACTCGCTCGGGTGGAGGAGCGTGCCGTTGAGGTTGGCAACCGCAGGCGATTCGCCGGTCGCGATGAGCGGCACGTCCACCGTCAGCTCCTCGGTCATCCGGACCAGGAACAGGTCGACATGGATCGTCCGGCGGTTGACCGGGTGGACCTGGATCGCGGACACGAGCACCGGCTGCGCCTTCTTGCCATCGATCGACAGGTCGACGAGTGCGTTCGGTCCCGAGTGTCGGCGGAGCTGCTCGAAGTCGTGGGCGTCGATCGACACGCTCGAGGAATCGATGCCGTGGCCGTAGACGACGGCAGGGAGGCGGCCGGCGTGGCGAAGGCG
Organism: Chloroflexota bacterium; assembly: GCA_045804705.1. Classification (GTDB taxonomy): domain Bacteria; phylum Chloroflexota; class Limnocylindria; order Limnocylindrales; family CSP1-4; genus SPCO01. The sequence goes on along the minus strand of JBJMMQ010000120.1, from coordinate 30,691 downwards.
GGAGACCTTCTTGCCGGTCAGCTCACGATGTTCGGCGGCAAGCGTCGCTCGGGCGGTGGCCATGTCGTTGGAACCTCACGGATGCGGTGTCTGGGTCGTTGGGCTGCGGCTCGCCGGCGGGCCGGAGTGGCGAGGCGCCCGGATAGCGTCGGCTAGGGTACCACGGGTCGTCTCGCGAACCTTGTGCGCCGACCCGGCGGCGATTCGCCGCTGCCGGTGTAGCATCCCCGCGTGGCAGCCACCATCCTCATCGTCGAAGACGAACATGCCGTCGCGCGTGGCATCCAGTACGCCCTCCAGCAGGAGGGCTACGAGGTCGCCGTCGCCCGCTCGGGGGAGGAGGGCCTCGAGATCGCGACGCGCCAGGCGCCCGACCTCGTCGTCCTCGACGTCCGCCTGCCCGGGATGGACGGCTTCGAGGTCCTCCGCCGGCTCCGCGCGGCCGGGGCCAAGATGCCGGTCCTCGTCCTGACCGCGCGTGACGACGAGGTCGACAAGGTGATCGGCCTCGAGCTCGGTGCCGACGACTACCTCACGAAGCCATTCGGCCTGCGCGAGCTGATGAGCCGGATCAAGGCGCTCCTCCGTCGCTCGTACGGCGACCTCTCGGACGCCGTGGGGGGACGCGTCATCCGTCACGGCGACCTGCTCATCGACCTCGAGCGACGCCGGGTCCAACGCGGTGACCGCCGGGTCAGCCTGACCCCGACCGAGTTCGAGATCCTTCGACACCTCGCCTCGCGGCCGGGCAGGGTCTACACCCGCTCCGAGCTGCTCGAGCTGCTGCGTGACTACGAGGCCCTCGACCAGGACGAGAAGACCATCAACGTCCACGTCAGCCACTTGCGGGACAAGATCGAGGACGACCCGGCCACGCCGATGTTCGTCCTGACGGTACGAGGTGTCGGGTACGCCTTCGCCGAGCGCTGAACGACCCGTCGAGCGCCGAGCTCGGATGCCGGGTCGATTGCGCCGGCTCGCTCCACGGACGTTCCAGGGTCGCCTGACCGGGGCATTCCTGTTCGTCGTGACCCTGACGCTCGCGCTCGTCACCGTCCTCGTGATCAACCGGCTCGACGACTACTTCACGAGCCAGCAGGTGGCGGACCTCGAACAGCGCGCGAAGTCAGTCGAGACCTACGTCACGGCCGTGGCCGACGAGAGTGCGGGCGGCAGCCCCGTGGTCGGCGTCGACGGCCACGTGGACAGAGACGTGCTGGACACCATGGCCAACCCGAGGCTCCAGCGTTTCGTCGCCGATCAGCTGGGCCAGGCCGACGTGGAGATCGCCTTCGGCCGGTTCGTCGCCGACGGCGAGGGTATGAAGTTCCTGCCGGCGGTCGATGACCCGATCCTCCTGCACCTGGAAGCCCCGCCCTTCGCCGGCCAGACCCAGGAGAAGGACGTCGGCTTCACACACCCGTATGGTGCAGGCGAAGTCTTCGGCCAGTATGCGCTGCGGGTGACCCTCTCGAATCCCTACACGTTCCGCGCGACCGCGCTGGCGAATGTGACCGGACTCCTCGCGGCGATCGCGCTGTTCGCGCTCGGTCTGTCCGTCGTCGTGTCGGCGCTCATGGCGCGACGCTTCACGACCCCGCTGCGGCGCCTGACCGAGGCATCCCGCGGCCTGGCCGAGGGCGACCTGACGAGGCGTGTGCCTGCGACCGAGGTTCGCGCCGGCTCCTCCGAGCTGTCCGAGCTTGCCGTCCAGTTCAACGCGATGGCCGACCGGCTCCAGGAGAGCGTCGAGATCATCCGCCGCGACCGCGACCGCAGCCGCGACTTCCTGGCCGACGTGTCCCACGAGCTACGGACGCCGCTGGCCGCCCTCAGGACGTTCAACGAGCTGCTGACCGAGGGCGCGGCCGACGACCCAGCGGCGCGCAACGAGTTCCTCGAATCGAGCGGGCAGCAGATCGAGCGGCTCGACTGGCTTGCCCAGAACCTGCTCGAGCTCTCCAAGCTCGATTCGGGGCTTGTCCTGCTCGACCTGCGCCCGGATGACCTGCGCGCGGCCGTGGAATCCGCGGTCGAGCAGAATCGCGCCGCGGCCGACCGTCGCGGAGTCATCGTCACCCTCCATCTGCCGAAGACGCCGATCCGGATCCGACACGATCCGCCGCGCGTCGGCCAGGTCGTCGCCAACCTCGTCGCCAACGCCATCAAGTTCACCGGGCGCGGCGGGTCGGTCGCGGTGGAAGTTGCGGCGGTGCCCGATGGCGCCCGGATCGAGGTGACCGACACGGGCGTCGGCATCGATCCGGTCGAGCTGCCGCATATCTTCGAACGCTTCTATCGCGGCTCGCGGGCGAACGAGGCCCGCGGCAGCGGCAGCGGTCTCGGTCTCGCGATCGTCCGCTCGATCGTCGACATGCACGGCGGGACGATCGAGGTCGAGAGTCGGGTCGGACAGGGGACCCGCATGGTCGTGACCCTGCCGCGCGACCCCCGTCTCGTCGAGGGGACGCCGGCCGCAAAACAGGCGGCTGTCGCCTCGGCCGCCGACGCCGAGGCGCGCGGGGAGGGACCAGTGCCTCGTCCGAGCGGCGTCATCGGGCCGTCCGAAGCGCAAATCGCGAACGTGCAGGAAACTTCACCGTAGGAGCGGTCGGGGGTGAACCCTCACCGTGCACCATCCGATCGATACGACCGTGGTCGCTCACCGACCGACCCTCCTAGGGGACCTGCCAGCATCATGCACGATGAACCCCGCGACCCCGACGCTCCCGTCCCCGGCGAGTCGGGTGACCCTGGCGACCTGACCGAGCGACATCCCACGGTCCCGGCCGAAGCGAGCGTGGCGACGACCGCCCACGCCGCCGCCGCCGCGGCGCCAGCCACGCCCGCCTCCGATGCGACCGAGCTCGACAGCCCGACCTGGCCGTCGGCCGCGCCTGCCGAGCCGTACGGGAACCCGCCGGCTGCGAGCTACACCCCGAGCCCCGAGCCCCGTGCCGACTGGGCCCGCTCGTGGAGCGAGAGCTCGCCCGTCACCCCGGAACGCTGGTATGAGCCTGGGCCCACCGGCTCGTCGACCGCGCCCGTCACCGCGACGAAGCGCTCCGGCCGTCGAGGCGGCTCCCTGGTGATCGCGTCGGTGCTGTCGGCCGTGCTCGCGTCCGTCGGCACCGTTGCCGCCCTGTCCGCCGTCGGCGCGCTCGATCGGCCTGCGCCCTCCACCGCCAGCGCTCCCCAGGCCACGAGCGTCGGGACGGTCCAGCCGGTGGCCATCGATGAATCGTCGGCGACGATCGCGGTCGCCTCCAAGGTCAGCCCCGCCGTCGTCCGCATCACCGTCACGGGCACCGCGAACGTCGGGAACAACGGCGTGATCCCCGAGACCGGCGTCGGATCCGGCGTCATCTTCGACAGCAACGGCTGGATCCTGACCAACCACCACGTGGTCGAGGGTGGCGAGAAGTTCGACGTCGAGCTCAAGGACGGCCGCGTCCTGTCGGGATCGGTCTACGGCATCGACACGCTGACCGACCTTGCGATCGTCAAGGTGGATGCGACGAACCTGCCGTCGGCGGCGATCGGCGAGTCGGACGCGCTCAAGGTCGGCCAGCTCGTCGTCGCGATCGGCAGCCCGCTGGGGACCTATTCGAACTCGGTCACGAGCGGCATCGTCTCCGCCAAGGGTCGGGCGATCACCACGGACAACAACGAGTCGCTGACGAACCTCATCCAGACCGACGCGGCGATCAACCCCGGCAACTCGGGCGGGCCGCTGCTCGACGCGGGTGGGAACGTCGTCGGCATCAACACCGCGATCGCCCAGAACAGCAACGGCATCGGCTTCGCCATCCCGATCGACATCGCGCGGCCGATCATGGCCCAGGCTGTCGGCGGTCAGCCGCTCAGTCGCCCGTACATGGGCATCCACTTCGTGTCGATCACCCGGCAGATCGCCGAGACCCGGAAGTTGCCGGTCAACGTCGGGGCGCTGGTCGGAGGCTTCGATGCGAACGGCGACCCGGTGACCGGCGTCGAGGCCGGCAAGCCCGCCGACGAGGGCGGCGTCAAGGATGGCGACATCATCGTGAGCATCGACGGCAAGGCCATCGATGAGGAGCATCCGCTCGACGCGACGCTCGCCCAGTTCTCACCTGGCGACACCGTGACCGTCGACGTGTTGCGTGACGGCCAGCACGTCTCGCTCCAGGTCAAGCTCGGGACGCGCCCGGCCGGTCTGTAGGCCCGCTCGGATGCCGGGGGGACCGCTCAGCCCTCGAGGTCGCCCCAGAGGCTCCAGCGCATCTCGGCTGAGGGCACCGGCGACGGTGGATCGGAGACGGCGTCGTCGTCCACGTTCACGCTCCGTGACGCCGGCATCGGCGCGCCCGCCGAGGCGCGGGCAGCCGGCAGCGGCGCCCCGGTGCCCACCTCGACGAACTCGAGCCGCCGAACGGGTGTTCGATCCTCGACGGACGCGGCCGGCGTCGCCGCGCCGCGCGGGATCCCGGCTGCCGGAGTCTCGGGAACGTCGGGTCGGGACTCCCAGCAGGGTCTGATCTCGTCGCCGTGGAGCGGGCGTCGCTGACGATCGAGCCCGCAGAAGCCGACCTGCGCCGCGACTGACCGACGGAAGTTGCGACACGAGGCACAGGCGGTGCTCGAACGGCGGCAGACCCAGCATCGTGCCGTCTCTGCCTGGGGTGTCCCGCAGTGCGGACAGCGCCATATCGGCATGCCCGGATGGTAGCTGCGAATGAGCCGGCTGTCTCGCCGGCTGGAACCCGGCTACTTGGTGATGGTGATGACCGTGAAATCCTGGGCCGAGCCGAACTCGTCGCTGGTCACGAGGACCGTCGCGCTGCCCTGACCGGGGTCGGCGCCCTTGGGGATGGTCGTCTTGAACGAGGCCTTGCCGTTCTTGTTCGTGTGGCCGTCGACGGTGACCGTCGGGATGCCCGGGATGCTCAAGGTGAATGTGATGTCGGCGTCAGCCAGCGCCCTGCCGTCCGGGTCGGTGACGGTCGCCGAGAGGGTGACCGACTCCGGCAGCTGCGACCGCTTGATCCGGTAGTCGGATGCGCTGAGGGAGGCCGTGAGCTTGCCCGACCCGCGTCGGACCGTGACCGTCGCCTCGGCCTCGTTCCCGGCCGGGTCGGTCCCGGTGATGGTGATCTTGTTGGACCCGGGCGCGAGCGCCAGGCTCAGCTGGAACGTGCCGTCTGCCCCGGCAGTGCCCGCCACGGACGACCCGTTGGCGTCGTTCCGGGCGAGCAGGGTGGTCCGGGCCTGGGTCTTGCCCTTGATCGTGGCCGCCTTGCCGTTGACCACGCCGTTGTTCTTCGGAGAGGTGATGGTGATCTTCGGTGGCGAGGCGTCGAACACGTAACGGACGACGGCGGACGGGTCCGACTCGCCGCCGGGCCCGACGATCGCCACGGAGAAGTCGTTGATGCCCTTGGTCAGCTCGACCGGGATGACGGTCCTCGGGCCGTCGGCGATCTCGACCTCCGTGATCGCGGTCGGTGGCTGGTCGGGAAGCGTCAGGTAGACCTTGATCCGCTGGTCGGTCGAACCCTGGAGCGCCGGCGGGACCGTCACGACGAGGTCGATCGTCCCGACGGATGTGTACGGCTCGGCGGGCTGGGCGAGCGTCGGGGAGTCGGCGACGACCGGGATCGTCGCCTTCGGTGAGGGTGTGGAGGTGACGTCGGAGACGAACCCCCCGAGCGTTGAACTGACGCCACGGGCGACCATCCCGACGCCGCCGACCCCGACATACAGGACGAGTGCGCCGAGCATCACCACGCCGAAGACGAGCGCGATCCGCCAATAGACGGGCAGCCCACCGGGACGCTGGACGGTCCGATGGCTGGCGATCCTTGTCGGACCGGGCGACCGCGGCTTGACCTTGACCGGGGCTGGGCGGCTGCCGGACGGTGGACGGGGCCGGACGTGGGCCTGCCGTTGGTCGCGCCGAGTCGTCATCGCGGGGGATTGTCGCACGGCCTGTCATCCATGGTGCTGGCGCGTCGCGGCGATGGTGCGGTGCGTTGTACTCTGGCGACGTCGAGCGCGTGACGATCTCCGTCGCGCCCGGCGAGGACAGAGGGGCAGCGTGCAGGGTCGCGATCCGCGCGGTGGCAGGCGAACGTCGTCGGGTCCGACAGGCAGACCGGAGTTCGGGGTCGGCCCGATCGCCCGGGTGTCGTCGGCAGTCAGCCCCATTCAGGGCGGGATGACGTCCGCGCCTCCATCGATGGCCGTGACACGGCCGGCCTTCGGCCTTCCGAACCTCCGGCGCAACGTCTGCCCGCACTTCTACATGACCGGCAGCCGAGGCGCGATCCCCATCCAGGCGCCGCACCTGCTCAAGGCGCTCATCCGCCAGGACACGAACACCTCGCGGTGCCAGCTGCGCGGCGGGGTCCACATGGAGCAGGGCTACGTCAACGACGTCTGCCTGACCCCGCGCTTCAACCAGTGCGTCTTCTACGAGGACGAACTGACCCGCGAGTGACCTACGAGGAGGCACTCCGGGCACTGTCGGAGCGCGGCCGCTTCGGCATCCGGTTGGGCCTCGGGCGGACGCGCGCCCTGTTGCGCGAGCTCGACCACCCGGAACGGACCGTCCGAGGCGCCCTCGTCGCCGGCACGAACGGCAAGGGCAGCGTCCTCGCGATCGCCGACGCCGCCCTGCGCGCCGCAGGGTACCGGGTCGCCACGACGCCGAAGCCACATCTCGTCACGTACCGCGAGCGGATCCAGGTGGACGGCCGGCCGATCGCCCCGGACGACTTCGCCCGCCTCGTCGAGCGCGTCCTGCCGATCGCCGACCGTGTGGCCCGGCGCTACGGCGATCCCACCGAGTTCGAGCTGCTGACCGCGGTCGTCTTCGCCCGTTTCGCCGAGGTGCGACCGGACGTCGCTCTCGTCGAGGTCGGCCTTGGCGGGCGGCTGGACGCGACGCACGCCTGGGACGGGGGAGTGGCCGTCGTGACGAACGTCGACCTCGACCACATGGCGCAGCTGGGCGACACGATCCCGAAGATCGCCCGCGAGAAGGCCGCGATCATCGAGCGGGGCGACGTGGCGGTCACAGGCGCGCGCGGTGACGCACTGGCGGTCGTCCGCCGTCGCGCGCGGCGGATGGGTGTTCCGCTGACCGAGGTCGAGCCGGCGCCGCTGCTCGGCTGGGACCGCGACGGTATCGACATCGACCTCCCCCGACTCGGCCGGACGCGCGTCGGGCTGCGCGGCCGTCACCAGGCCGCGAACGCTGCGATCGCCGATGCGACGCTCGACGCGCTCGAGGCCGCGGGGATCGCGACTGTTCCGGCCGAAGCCCGACGTCGTGGCTACGCGGCCGCCGTCTGGCCCGGCCGTCTCGAGCTCATCCGGACCGGCGATCGCGACGTCCTGCTCGACGGTGCGCACAACCCGGCCGGTGCGGCGGCACTCGCGGCCTCGCTCGACGACCTGCTGCCGTACCTGATGGCCGGCCCGATGACGCTCGTGACCGCTTCCATGTCCGACAAGGATGTCGCCGGCGTGGTTGCCGCCCTCGCCTCGTCGGCGGCACTGGCGGGTTCGACCGTCGTCTGCACCTCGCTCGATGGTCCGCGGGCCCTCCCGGCCGTCGACCTCGCCGCGCTCTGGCGCGCGACGCGCATCCCCGCGGTCGTCGTCATCGAGGACGATCCGATCCAGGCGGTCGCCGCCGCTCTCGTCACGGAGCCTTCCGGGCCGATCCTCGTCGCCGGATCGCTGTACCTCGTGGGGGCGGCTCGGCGACACCTCGTCGACGACCCGGATCTGCGGGACCCGGAGCCCGTACGCTGACTGGCATGACCGACGCGACCGGCGCTCTCGGCACGACCCGCATCGGCCCAGCCACGTTCCGCTGGGGCGACCGGACGTTCGTCATGGGCATCCTCAACATCACACCGGACTCGTTCTCCGGGGACGGGCTCCTCGCGGGCGGCGGGTCGGACGACCCGGTTGCGGCGGCAGTCGTCCAGGCCCGTCGGATGGTGGCCGAGGGCGCGGACATCCTCGACATCGGTGGCGAGTCGACCCGGCCCGGTCACGAGACTGTCAGCGCCGAGGAGGAGCGCACCCGGGTCGTGCCGGTCATCGCCGCCATCCGGGACGCTCTGCCGGACACCGCGCTGAGCGTCGACACCACCAAGCCGGCCATCGCCGAAGCTGCACTCGCCGCCGGCGCCGACCTCATCAACGACGTCTGGGGGGTCGGCGAGGATGACACGCTGGCTCGGCTCGCCGCCGATCACGGCGTGCCGCTCGTCGTCATGCACAACCGGGCCGCGCCCGTCTACAGGACGTTCATGCCCGAGCTCATCGCCGACCTCCAGCGGGCGCTCGAGCGCGCGGTCACCCTTGGCGTCCCATGGGACGACCTGATCGTCGACCCGGGCTTCGGCTTCGGCAAGACGCCCGACCACAACCTCGAGCTGCTTCGGGAGTTGGGCGCGCTCCGGATGCTCGGGCGGCCCATCCTGCTCGGGACGAGCCGGAAGTCGACCCTCGGGCGCGTCCTGGACCTCCCTGCCGACCAGCGTCTCGAGGCGACCCTTGCGACGACTGCGCTCGGGATCGCCGGAGGGACCGACGTCGTCCGCGTCCACGACGTCGAGGCGAATGTCCGTGCAGCGCGGATGACCGATGCCGTCGTTCGAGCGGCGTGGCGAGACGCACGTCCCGAAGGAGGCCACCGGTGAGCGACAGGATCGTCCTCGCGAACATGCAGTTCCAGGGCCGCCACGGCGTGTACGACTGGGAGCAGCTGAACCCCCAGCCGTTCGAGGTCGACGTCGAGCTCGTGGTGAACCTGCAGCCAGCCGCGGTCGACGACGATCTCGACAAGACCATCGACTACGGAAAGGTGTACGAGGCCGTCCGGCAGATCGTCGAATCGACCTCCTACCGCCTGCTCGAGGCGCTGGCCGAGGCGATCAGCCACGAGCTCCTGGCCGGGTACCCGGTCGAGGAGGTCCACGTCCGCCTACGGAAGCCCGCAGTCCGGCTCGGCGGGCCCCTCGACTACGCGGGGGTCGAGATCCGGCGCCAGCGCGCCTGAGCGCCCCGGTCAGGCCGGCGGCGTGCTCGGCTCTGGGGTCGGCGTCGGCGGCACCGGCGTCGGAGTCGGCGGGACCGGTGTCGGAGTCGGCGGGACGGGTGTGGGTGTCGGGGTCGGAGTGGGCGTCGGTGTGGGGGTCGGTGTCGGCGTCGGGGTGGGTGTCGGGCTCGGCGTCGGTTCGACGCCCTTCGAGATCGTGTAGTCGACGGCGGTTCCCTTCGCGACCACGATGCCGGCCGACGGACTCTGCTTGGCGACCTGGCCCGCGGGCACCGTCGGATCGAAGTCCTCGGTCCGGATGCCGACGCGGAGACCGGCGTCGGAGATGGCCTGGAGCGCGGCTGAGTCATCCTTGAACTTGAGATCAGGGACCGGCACGGTGCCGGGACCCGTCGCGACGGTCACCTTGACGGCGCTCCCGACGTCGATCTTGGTCCCGGGCAGGGGGTCCTGGCTCAGGACCGTGCCTTCCGGCTGGTCGGGCGATTCGACACCGGTCGGCGTCAGGGTCAGTCCGAGTGCCTCCGCCTGGGTGCTCGCCTGGGTCGAGGTGAGACCGACGAGCTGCGGGACGGTGACCTGCTCGGCCTCGGTCCGGCCGCCTGACGCCAGCTGGAACACGAAGAAGGCGACGAGGGCGAGGAGCACGACCGCTGCGATGCCCGCGAGCCACACCATCGGGCTCGTCGCGTCGTCCTCGGGCGGAGGAGGCGCCGCCGCGGGCGGTGGGGGAGGAGGCGTCGCACCGGTGCCCGTCGAGCCCGATGTCGTGTCGACGTACGCGTCGGGGGCGTAGGGGATCCCGCCCTGGTTCGGCCGGGCCGTGCCGGAGGCGGCGGCGCCCACGACGGCGCCGGCTGCGGCGGCTCCGAGCGGGCTGATGATCGTGTCGTCGGTCGTCGTCGGCGGGGTCCCGGGCGTCCCGGCACCAGCCGCACCCGCGGCCGCGACGCCTGCGCCTGCTGCTGCGGCACCTGCCGCTGCGGCCGACGCACCGCCACCTGGCGCGAGGGTGCCGTCGAGAGCATCGGCCATCACCGATGCCGACGCCCAGCGGTCCTTCGCGTCGAGCGCCAGCGCGCGCCGGACGATCGAGGCGAGGTCCGGCGGGACCGACGGTCGGACGACCATCGGGTCGGGGATCGGGCCGGACAGGCGCGCGAGCGCCACCGACGCCGCGCTGTCGCCCTCCCACGGCCGCGAGCCGACGAGCATCTCGTACAGGACGATGCCGAGGCTGTAGATGTCCGACGCGGCCGTGGCGGGCTCGCCGCGAGCCTGCTCGGGGCTGAAGTAGTGGACCGAGCCCAGCGTCGTCCCGGGCAGCGTGACCTGCGCCTCCGAGATGGCCCGGGCGATCCCGAAGTCGACGACCTTCACCTGGCCGTCCTTGCCGATCAGGACGTTTCCCGGCTTGATGTCGCGATGGACGAGCCCGCGAGCGTGGGCCGCGGCGAGGGCACGGGCGACGCCGGCGCCGATGCGGGCGACCTGCCGTGGGGGCAGCGTCCCGCTCCTCCGCATGATCGTCGCGAGATCCTCGCCGTCGACCAGCTCCATGACGATGTACGGGCCGCTCGGGTCCTCGCCGTAGTCGTACACGGTGACGACGTTCGGGTGGCTGAGCGATGCCGCCGCCTGCGCCTCCTGCCGGAAGCGCGCGGAGAAGTCGGGATCGCGGAGGTATTCGGGTCGGAGGATCTTGAGGGCGACGTCTCGGCCGAGTCCGGTGTCCGTGGCGCGATAGATGGTCGCCATCCCGCCGCTGCCGAGGAGTTCGATCAGGCGGTAGCGACCGCCCAGCACCTGCCCGATCTCCGCCAAGTCGTCCCCTCACGTTGCCGGGCAGCCGTCCGGCCCGGATATCTGCGTCGCCCGGCATCGTACCGCACGGGCAGGACCGTCAGATCTGGAGACCCTTCAGGTATTCGCGGAACTTGGGGCCGAGATCGGGCCGGGTCAGGGCGATCTCGACCGACGCGCGGAGCCAGCCCATCGTCGTCCCCGCGTCGTAGCGAGTCCCCTCGAACTCGTAGCCGAAGACCTGCTGCTCCTCCATCAGGGCGGCGATCCCGTCCGTCAGCTGGATCTCGCCATCGGCCCCGTGCTGCGTCTGCTCGAGCTTGTCGAAGATCTTCGGGGTGAGGACGTAGCGTCCGATCACCGCGAGATCCGAGGGTGCGGTACCCGGGGCGGGCTTCTCGACGAGGGCGCTCACGCGGTGGAGCCTGCCTTCGTCGAGCGGGTCGTCGGACGGCTCCGAGGCGATGATGCCGTAGCGTCCGGTCTCCTCGGGCGCGACCTCCATGACCGCGACCACCGAACCGTGGGTCTTTTGATATGCCTCGATGAGCTGGCCGATGCACGGCCGGTCGGCGATGACGACGTCGTCGGGCAGGATCACCGCGAACGGCTCGTGGCCGATCAGGTCCTTGGCCATCAGCACGGCATGCCCCAGACCGAGCTGCTCCTTCTGGCGGACGTAGGCCACCTGGGCGAGGTCGCTGATCGCCCGGACCTGCCGCAGCATCTCGATGTCGCCCTTCTCCTCGAGCAGGTGCTCGAGCTCGAAGGAGAGGTCGAAGTGGTCCTCGATCGCCCGCTTCTGGCTGGACGTGACGATGATGACCTGCTCGATCCCGGCAGCGACGGCCTCCTCGACCGCGTACTGGATGATCGGCTTGTCGACCAGCGGCAGCATCTCCTTGGGCTGGGCCTTGGTCGCCGGAAGGAAGCGGGTCCCCCATCCTGCCGCGGGGAAGACGGCCTTTCGAACGCGCATCGAACCTCACGGGGATCCGGGTGTGGGCGGGTCGCGCCAGTATAGCCGGGGTGTCCCGGATGCCCGGTCGAGCGTTCCCATCGGGGTCGGCGGGTCAGTCGGGAAGGGAGTCGGCGAACCGGCGAACAGCCGCGGTGAATGCCGCGGGCCGGTCGAGATTCGCGAGGTGCGTCGCGCCGGCGAGGCGAACGCGGCGGGCGTCCTGGGCGCCGGCGGCGAACGATGCGGAGAACAACCGGAACGGCAGGTCGAACTCGCCGTTGAGGATGAGCGACCGGCCCGGGTACGCAGCGAGCCGCGGCGCGAACCGTTCGCCCGCGAGCGCCCGGAGTGCCGCGGCGCCACCACGCGACCAGAAGCCGCCGGCGATGATCGGCTCGGCGATGGCCGTCGGGAACCGACGCCGGAAGAACGAGGCGTTGACCCGGTCCAGACGTCCGAGATCGACCGAGTCCATGACGCGGGCGAGGGCGAGGAACGGCAGGATCCGAACCCCGACCGGTTCGGCCGTGGCACCCGATAGCACGAGACCGCGGACGAGGTCGGGCCGCTGCTCGGCGAGGGCCATCCCGACGTAGCCACCGAGCGACAGTCCGACGACGACCGCGCGACCATCGGCGGTCTCCTCGTGGATCGTCGTCGCCAACGACTCGACCGCGCTGTCGAGCGTGAAGGTCTCCGATGCGCGGGTGCCGTGCGCCGGCAGGTCCACGGCGATCGTTCGAAACGTGTCCGACAGGGCGGCGACCTGGGGGCCCCACATCGCGCCGGTCAGCCGCGTCCCGTGGATGAACACGATCGCGGGTGCGTCGCGCGGGCCGGCGACGATCACGACACCCGGTCGAGGTGGTGCTCGACCGCGAACAGGGCCGCCTGCGTCCGACTCGTGAGCCCGAGCTTCGCGAGGATGTTCGAGACGTGCGTCCGAGCCGTGCGCTCGGCGATGCCGAGCTCGTCGGCTATCGCCCGGTTCGACAGGCCACGCGCGACCGCAGCGAGGACGTCCCGTTCCCGCGCGGTCAACCTCCCGACGGCCTCGCCATGACCGCCCGTGCCATCCGGCCTCGCGCGCAGCCGCCGCGCGACGATCCCGGCGACCGCCGGGTCCAGGTACACCTCGCCGGCCCGGGCGGAGCGGATCGCCGCGGCGAGGTCGTCGGCCTCCGCATCCTTGAGCAGGAAGCCGCTCGCACCGGCCTCGAGGGCAGCGGTGATCCGCTCCTCCTCGATGAAGCTCGTGATGACCACGACCTCGATGGCGGGGTGGAGCGCCTTCAGCTGTGCGGTCGCCGCGATGCCGTCAAGGTCGGGCATCAGCAGATCCATGACCACCACGTCGGGGAGCAGCGCGGCGACCTGAGCCAGTGCCTCGCGACCGTTCGCCGCCTCGCCGACCACCTCGAGGTCGTCGTGCAGCTCGAGGAAGTCGCGCATCCCGCGCCGCACCATCGCATGGTCGTCGACGATCAGCACGCGGATCCGGGAAGGCAGGACGCCGTCCACGCTAGTCGGCCTCCACCGCTGGCGCCACGACCGTCCGGTCCTGCGTGCCATCGGACGCGCCGACGGCCGACCTCTGGAGCACGAGCGCGGCGGCGAGGATGGCGAAGCCGCCGACAACCTGGATCGGGGCGAGGCGCTCGTCGAGCAGCAGCGCCGCGAGCACGACGCCGACGACGGGCTCGAACAGCATCAGGATGCCGGCTCGCGTCCCACCGATCAGTCGGATGCCCGTCAGGAACATGATCGATGGGATCGCTGCCGCGAACAGTCCCGTGAACACGAGCAGTGGCAGGACGGACGGCTCGCGAAGCGGATATGTCAGGCCAGCTCCGTTGCCGATGACGAGCGCGAGGACCGTGCCGCAGACGACGGTCGTCGCCAGGACGACGCTCATCGCCTGCGACGCCGGCACCTGCCGGTAGCCGCTCCGACTGATGATCACGAACAGCGCCTGGAACGCTGCCGCTGCCAGGGCGAGGCCGAACCCGACCGCATCGACGCGAACGCCCGACGCCGGGTCGACCTGCGACGCGACGACCGCGACCATCCCGAGCACGGCAAGCGTGAGCGCGACGATCCGGGGGCGGTCCATCCGCTCGCGCCCGAGTGCGACGTTCACGACCGCGACGATGACCGGGTACGTGTAGAACCCGAGGAGGGCGAGCGCGACGGTGACGAGATCGAACGCGATGAACATCGACAGGTTGAGCAGGAAGCCCGACATGGCGGCGACCGCGAGGCTGACCCGTGCGGTGGTGTCGAGGTCGCCGATACGCGTCAGTCGCTCCGAGCCGCGGGAGATCCGCCAGCCGACGAAGACCGCCGCCGCGAGGAAGCCGATCGCGCCGCGCCAGACGACGAAGGGCGTCGGCTGCATCCCGGCGTCGTAGGCGAAGCGTGACAAAGGCCCGAGCGTGCCGAACAACGACGCGGCGAGCAGGACGATGCCGAAACCGACGACCGGGGGACGGTCGGTGAGGGCAGAGGGCGCCGTGGTCCTCGGGGAGGCAGTCGCGCTGACGGTGCTGGGCATCGGCGCCATGGTAGGGCCGGTCAGCCGGCCGGACTCAGTCGGCCAGGACTCAGCTTGCCGGTTGCTCCGTCGCCGCGCGATCGACGGCGGCTTCGGACGCCTCGGCCAGAGCCACAGCGCCGGCCGGCTCGTGACGCGTCCTGCTCAACCGGATCGACGTGAACGGCACGCGGATCTCGCGGAAGACCTCGATGGAGACGAGGAAGCCCGCGAACAGGAACAGCACGCCGAGGAACTTGCCGAGCTGGAACCACTCCGTCATCCCGAATCGGTTGAGCGTGTCGCCGAGGGTCGCCACGAACGCCCCGATGGCGATGAGGATCGTCGCCGGGACGCGGCTGTGAAGCCTGCCGGCGAGCAAGGCCCGCAGGGCGCCGGGCAGTGACGCGACGAAGTTGACTGCGATCGCGACCGGGGCGATGAGCAGGTTGAACAGGAATTCGTCACCGGGCTGGTTCGGATCGAGCGAGTAGGCGAGGACGCGCCGCTTCGGCATGAACACGTAGGTCGAGAAGATCGCGCCGAGGATGAGGGCGAACGCACCGGTGATGTTCATGAACGGCGTCAGCAGCCGAAGCGACGGCGGGAACAGCGTCGCGACCGGCGCTCCCGTCGCAGGATCGAGCGCGTAGCCCGGGGCTGCGAGGGTCGTCGTGGCCATGAGGATGACGCTCAGCACGGTGGCCCCGACGACGGCGACCGCTGCGAGCAGCGGCCATCGATCGTTCGCGAAATACGTCTCCACCGCCACCGCGAGCGCGAGGAGCCCGGCGGCGATGAAGTACAGCAGCGGGAGCGTCCCGGCGCCGGCGTACTCCGGTTTGTTCCGGACGAGGAAGGTGAACAGCCCGGCCAGGAACAGGCAGAGGGCGAAGCTGTATCCGAACCGGGTCCGCCCGAGCAGGTACGCCGTCCCGAGCCCAAGCCAGCCTGCGGTCCAGACCGCCCCCGTGAGATACCAGGTTCGGTAGAGCGCCTCGTTCCACCCTGACGCCGCCGCGACGGCCTCACAACCGGCCCCGACACCGTAGAAGACCATCCCGATGGCCCAGATCAGCTGGAACCCGCCGCGCCGTTCACGCCATTGGTCGAACAGGGCGAGCGAGAAGACGAGGGCGAGGATCGAGGTGAGCGCCGGCAGGACGACGGGCAGGTTCATCGTCGTGCCGCGCTCGCTTCCTGGAAGGTCGCGATCAGCCGGAGCAGCAGCCGATCGAGCAATCCCGACGCCGCTTCGTAAAGAGCCGCCAGCCGCGCCGCATCGAGCGCTCGCCGCCGGCCGAGACCGGTCAGCTCGTCGAGGAAGGGCCGACGTGCGGCCACGAACAGCCCGACCGCCTCGGTGAGGCTCATGCCTGAGCCCGCGAGCCTGCCGGCGAGGTCGTCGACGAGCGTGGTCGCGTCAGCCTCGGCCTTCGTCCGTGACGTCGTGTCCGCGGCCGGTGCGTCGAGATGGGCGACGAGCGCTTCGACCAGGCGCCGGCCGTCTCGCCGGTAGCGTTCGCGCTCCGCGGGGTCATCGGCGGGGACGGCGTGGGCCACTGCACCTGGGCGATAGGAGCGCTGATAGGCCCGGTTCAGGCTCTCGGGACTCGCGCCGAGACTCGCGAGCGGGCGATGGCCCGACTTTCGGGCGGCGACCAGCGTCTCGATCGCGCGCCTGTCGAAACGGCGGTGACCGCCGGGCGTCACGTACGCCTCGACGAGCCCATCGTCGGCCCAGCGGCGAAGCGTGTCCGGATCGACCCCGACCAACCTGCTGGCAGGCCCGAGAGACAACCAGCGGGCCGTGGGAGCGGTGGAAGCGGGGTCAGTCAACCGGAAGCCTCGCGGGGAGGGGAGCCGACGGGTCGGGAGAGCGTGGGGGGATACGCTCACACCGACCCGTCGACATGAAGTGATGAACGGTCGTCGAACCTAGGCGAATCTGGGTATCGCTGATTCGGTCAGGCGGGCGCAGGATATGCGCCGCGAGAACGCCCTGTCAAACGGTCGGCGGGGCGGCCCGATCAGCCCGGGACGAACTCGTGATCGTCGCGGTGGATCCCGTCGCAGAGACCATATCGGACGGCCTTCCCGGGGATGGCGATGGGGCGCATGATCTCGCGCACCTCGCTCCTCCGACAGAAGAGATAGCCCCTGCCGGCCATCCAGCGCCGAACGCATCCCGGATCGCTGTGGAACTGGAACGGACCAGGGTTGATGACGGGTCGCTCGGTCCAGCCGACGGGCGATTCGGCGGCGAGCGTGTCGAGCAGGTTCACCCGCCATGGCGTCCCGTCGATGACCTCGCGACAGCCATCGCAGCGCGCCGCGACGTTGTCCTTGATGATCGTCCGGATCTGGATGCCCATGATCTCCATCGGGGCGATGGTAGCAGGGGCGCACGCGGGGGTCGGCTGGACTCAGCCAGGTCGTGTGGTACCCCCAAGGGGATTCGAACCCCTGATCTCCACCTTGAAAGGGTGGCGTCCTAGGCCTCTAGACGATGGGGGCAGGGCGCCGGCCGAGTCTACCAGAGGGTCCCCGTCAGCCCGACCGCGCGAGCAGGAACCCGATCATCGCTCCGGCCAGGCACATCATCCCGATGATCGCCGCGACTCCGCCGCCGAGCCCGAGGACGACCGCTCGCCCGTTCCGCTCCGCGACCCCGGCCCTCCACGTCGCGCGCAGGATGTATGCCGCGAGCGCGAGGAAGACCAATCCGAGGGCCGCGGCGCCCGCTGCGAGCAGGGGGATCTGCGACGCGTCCCGGACGGTCAGCACGTAGGCCGTGAACGCGATCGAGCCGATCAGTGCGATGGCCAGGAACACCCTCCCTGGCGTGATCCGCCGAGCGCGCCGCGCGCTGCGAGCGCTCATACCGCGGCCCCGATCCCGCGGTGGTAGACGGCCACGTTGTACGACAGCCGCGGCCGCGTCAGGCTCGCGGCGACGTCGCGCCCGACCGCACCGAACGCCTCATCGAGGAACGTCGTCGTCTCCTCCTGCGATCCGAACGTCCAGAAGCAGTGGACCACGCGGACCTTGTAGCCGCCACGCAGGAACGGGCCATCGCGCCGGCTGAGCAGTCCGTACTCTGACAGCTCACCGCGCAGGCGCGACACGTCGTCCCGACCGTAGTCGAGCAGGACGAGCAGCCGCCCATCACGTCGGAGGACCCGGGCCACGGCGGCGGCCTCTTCGCCGTCCCAGCCACGGAACGTGCTCCAGAGGCTCACGACGACGTCAGCGCTCGCGGCGGGCGCATCGATGCCCCTCGGGCCGCCGATGACACCGTACGAGACGCGGGCACCGAGCTCCGCGAGCTGTCGCGAACGGATCCCGTCGGCGCCATCAAGCAAGAGGACGTCGCGTCCGGCCACGGGCCCGAGCGCTTCGAGGGCGCGCGGGATCTTCGCCTCGACATCGAGGGCACGGGCAAGACGCTCGGCGAGCGCGCGTTCGAGTTCGATCGGTAGGTCAGCCACAGCCGGGCGAGTATGCCACGGCCCTCTAGACGATCCGGAACAGCCCTCCGGACCGCGGCGGCAACACGAGAGTTGCGGACCCACCCGCGACCGCCGACACGCCGACGACCCCAAAGCCGGGCAGATCCACGGGGTCGAGCCGGAGCGGCCGGTCCGGGGGCACGTCTCCGTCGATCGGCACGTGGATGGTCGCGGGCTCGTCGGCGGCGTTCACGGCGATCACGAAACGACTGGCTCCCTCGCCCCGCTCGTACGCGACAGCGGATCCCTCCGCCCGCAGGAACCGGACCGGCCCATCGCGCAGGGCGGGCTCCGTTCCTCGTGCTTTCAGGACGGCCCGGATCCCGTCGCGGAGACCCGGTTCCCAGCGCGATTCGTCCCACGGGAAACCGCCCCGATTGGCCGGGTCGACCCCGCCCTGCATGCCGACCTCGTCGCCGTAGTAGACGCACGGGGCGCCCGGGAGCGTCGCCTGGAGCAGGGTCGCGAGCCGGACGCCGGCCGTGTCGCCGAGGACGGTCCGCATCCGCGGCGCGTCGTGTGAGCCGAGCAGGTTCAGCTGGACCGCGACGACGTCCGGGTCGTAGGCGACCGAAAGCGCCTCCACGCGGCGCTGGAACTCGGCGGCGTCGTGCGGATAGATGCTGTGGGCGTACTCGGATTGCTGTCTGACGACGTCCATGTCGAGGTGGGAACCACCGGCGAGACTCAGGATGGCTTCGCCGAGCGGGTAATTCATGACGGCATCGAACCGATCGCCGCGGAGCCAGTCGGGCGCGACCCCCCAGATCTCCCCGACGAGATACGCGTCGGACCGGATCGACCGGCAGCGGCGCCGGAACTCCTGCCAGAAGCCCTCGTCGTCGATCTCCTGCGGGA
The DNA here is from genome assembly GCA_045804705.1 of Chloroflexota bacterium. Taxonomy (GTDB): domain Bacteria; phylum Chloroflexota; class Limnocylindria; order Limnocylindrales; family CSP1-4; genus SPCO01. The sequence continues at coordinate 11,966 of JBJMMQ010000120.1, read as the reverse complement.
CGTCGAGTCGCCAGCCGTCGATGCCGCGCTGGAGCCAGAACTCGCCCACGCTGAAGATGTACTCGCGGACCTCGGGGTGGTCGGTGTTCAGCTTCGGCAGGGCAGGCAGGCCCCACCACGCCTCGTATCCCTGGGCATGCTGGGGCGCATCGGGCGGCGGGTAGGCGACGAGTGGGAGGCCGGCGTCGAGGCGACCGTCGTCGAGCACGAACCAGTCGCGATACGGTGACATCGCCCCGGTCTCGAGGATGTGATGGAACGGCCAGAAGCCGCGTCCGGTGTGGTTGAAGACGCCATCGAGGACGACGCGCATCCCGCGGCCATGCGCCGCGTCGAGCAGCTCGTGGAGGGCGTCGTTGCCACCGAGGAGCGGGTCGACCTCGAAGTAGTCGAACGTGTGGTAGCGGTGGTTCGATGCCGACTGGAAGACCGGCGTCAGATAGAGCGCGTTGATGCCGAGGTCATCGAGGTAGTCGAGGTGTTCGGTGATCCCGCGCAGGTCGCCGCCCTTGAACCCCGTGTAGGTCGGCGGTGCGTCCCACGGCTCGAGCCGGCCGGGCTTCAGGACGCGTTCGCTTGCGGCGAATCGGTCGGGGAAGATCTGGTAGAAGATCGCGTCGCGGACCCAGGCGGGGGTGTCGACGCTCACCGGCGGCTGTCGGGCGAGATCACGGCCGAGACGGTAACACTCCGCGACCCTAGGATGCCTCGAGGGCTTTCGCGGCCGGTCGGATACGATGCGTCACCGATGATCGACCGTCTCCGGATCATGCCTGGTGGCATCCGACTCTTCCTCGTCTATGCGTTCCTGATCCTCGCCGGGATCGGGATCAGTCTGCGTTCCGTCGTGGACCTGGCGATCTCGGTGCCCGTGAGCTTCGAGGGCCTCGTCGTGATGGCCCTCCTCGCGTACACGATCTTCACGATGACCCTGGTCCTGCAGCGGAAGCAGGCGGCCCGGAGCCTCGCGCTCGGTCTCGCCAGCCTCACCGTCCCGCTCGTCCCGTTGCTCGCCCTGAGCCGCCTTCCCGTCGAGGCGATCTTCGTCGCAGCCTTCGGTCTCGCCCTCTTCCGGGGTCTCCTCCGGCCCGAGGTCCGGACCTACCTGAACGAGCCGTGAGCACGATCGAGCGTCGGGACGGTACCCTCACCGTGCGCGCCGTTTCCCGGCGCGCGTTTCTTGACATCCACATCGAGGCACATCCGTGAGCAAAGCCAGCCGCCGGCGCCAGCGACCCGGCACGAGCCCGTCGACCCCCAGACCGGCCAGCGCACCGCCGCCGACCGGCACGGGCTCGACTCCAGCCAGCAAACCGCAGAGCGCGGACGCAGCAGCAGCCTCGGTCGGTGCCACCGCCGGCACGACGGCGGGCGTCGCGGGCGGCACGGGCACCTCGACAGGCACGCAACGGGCGCCCGGCACGCCCTCCACCTCACGACCATCGTCCACCCGCGTCGGCCGTCGCGAGCGCCAGCGTGCCTACGTGAAGCCGACATTCTTCCAGCGCTACCGGACGGCGATCATCGTCGTGGCGGCCCTCGCCGGTGTCGCGCTCCTGTCCACGTTCGTCTTCCTCTCGGCCTCTCAACCGGCCTACGCGTGCTCGACCCAGTGGACGCCGAACCCGACCGCCTCGCCGGCCGCGGGCGCCACGCCGGCCCTCGGCAACGTCCAGCCCGATATGGGACGGCAGCACGTCGCGGTGGGCGACAAGGTGACCTACACGTACTGCGCCCCGGCGACCGGCAACCACTTCAACCGTCCCGGAACTGCCGGCCCGATCCCCGCCCGGATGTACGGGCCTGGCGACAACGTGCTGCCACAGGGCTGGCTCCACAACCTCGAGCACGGCGGCATCGTCATCCTCTATCGGGGCGACAGCGCAGGCGCGACGCCCGAAGGCCAGGCACAACTCCGCGCGCTCTACGACTCGTTCCCGAACAGCCCGGTCTGCAACATCCCGAAGGGCGAGATCGCGCCGGTCATCGCCCGCTTCGACCAGATGTCGTCGCCGTTCCAGGCGATCGTCTGGGGTCGCGTCCTGCTGCTCGATGCGTTCGACCAGGCCAAGATCCTCGCGTTCTACGAGCAGTGGGGCGAGCGTACGAACCCGGAGAAGCAGTGCGCGGCACCGAGCGCAAGCCCGGCAGGCAGCGCAGCACCCAGCGCGTCCGCCTCGGCCGCACCCAGCGCTACCGCCGTCCCGAGCGCCAGCTCCAGCGCCGCGCCGAGCAGCGCCGCCCCGAGCAGCTCGAACTGATCGAGGAGACCCGCCATGCGCCTCGTCTCGTACCTTGGTGAGGAGGATGGAGGGACAGGCCTCCTCGTCGGCGAGCGGGTGATCCCGCTGTTCGACGGCTTCCTGACGGGCATGGACCTTGACCCGGACTCGCTCGACGATTTCCGGCGTCGTGCGGCGACGCTCGATGGCGCCGCGGGGATCCCGCTCGACGACGTCGAGCTCGTCGCGCCGCTCCCGGTCCCCGGCAAGATCGTCTGCGTCGGCCTCAACTACAGCGACCACGTCGCGGAGGGTGGCCGGCCCGGTCCGACGCGACCGCTCCTGTTCTCGAAGTTCGCCAACGCCGTCATCGGCGACGAGGACGCGATCGTGCGCCCGGAAGGCACCCACGCTCTCGATCTCGAGGTCGAGCTTGGCGTCGTCATCGGCACGACCGCTCATCGTGTTCGCCGGGAGGACGCGCTCGACCATGTCGCCGGGTACGTCGTCGTCAATGACGTCTCTGCGCGCGACTGGCAGGGTGTCCCCGCGGCCCTCGCGGACGGAGAGGTCGGTGATGGACAGTGGCTCCGGGCAAAGGGATCGGACACGTTCCTGCCGATGGGCTCGATCCTCGTCACCGCCGACGAGATCCCCGATCCGCAAGTCTTGAGCCTCCGCTCGTATCGCATCCCGGGCTCCGGTCCGGACGATGGCGGCCGCATCCTCATGCAGGAGGGCACGACCGCCGACATGATCTGGAGCGTCGCCGAGCTGATCGAGTTCATCAGCCGGTCGATCACCCTCGAACCAGGCGACATCATCGCGACGGGCACACCGTCCGGCGTCGGTGTCTTCCGCGACCCACCGGTCTTCCTCCTGCCCGGCGACCGGGCCCGCTGCGAGATCGACGGCATCGGCTTCGTCGAGAACCCGATCATCGACTGGACCGACGATGACGACCCGGATGACGACGATTCCGAGACGCTGAGTCTCGACCGCGACGAACTCGACGAGCTCATCGGGGGTCACTGACCGATGCTCGCCCTGGTCAAGTCCGAGGCCGCGCCCGGGCTGGACCTGCGCGAGGTGCCGATGCCCGTCGTCGGCATCAACGACGTCCTGATCCGCGTCCACAAGACGGGCATCTGCGGGACGGATCTCCACATCGAGTCGTGGGATCCCTGGGCGGCGCGGACCGTCAAGCCGCCACTCGTCGTCGGGCATGAGTTCGTCGGCGAGATCGTCGAGGTCGGCAGCAATGTCGTCGATTTCGGGACCGGCGATCTCGTCTCGGGCGAGGGCCACGTCGTATGCGGGCGCTGCCGGCACTGCCTGGCCGGGCGGCGCCACCTGTGCGCGAACACGATCGGTCTCGGCGTCGGTCGGGACGGAGCCTTCGCCGAATACGTCGCCCTGCCGATGACCAACGTCTGGCACCACTGGCCGGGCGTGGACGAGGAAGTGGCCGCGATCTTCGACCCGTTCGGGAACGCCGTCCATACGGCCCTCGCGTTTCCCGTCCTCGGTGAGGACGTCCTCGTCTGTGGCGCGGGTCCGATCGGCTTGATGGCGACGGCCGTCGCGCGCCACGCCGGGGCACGCAACGTCGTCGTGAGTGAGCCGAACGCCTACCGGCGGGAGCTCGCCACCCGTATGGGCGCGACGCTGACGATCGACCCGACCGCCCAGACACTCCAGGACGCCTTCGCGGAGCTCGACATGGTCGAAGGTTTCGACGTCGCGATGGAGATGTCGGGCAATCCCATCGCTCTTCGGTCCGCGCTCGGAGCCATGGCCCACGGCGGCGGGATCGCCATCCTCGGCATCCCGACGGAGGAGATCAGCCTCGACGTCAACACGATCGTCTTCAACCAGCTCACCCTCCGCGGCATCTACGGCCGGGAGATGTACGAGACCTGGTACAAGATGACGGTCATGCTCCAGTCGGGCCTCGACATCACGCCGGCGATCACGCACCGGTTCGGGTTCCGCGAACACGAGGTCGCGTTCGCCGCGGCCCGGCAGGGTGACTCGGGCAAGGTCATCATGGACTGGACGTCATGAGTGCCTCGCCCGCCGGCCGACCCGACCCCCTCCATTTCCTCGAGGACGAGGTCGCCGCGCTCAAGGAGCGCCACCTCTACCGGCGATTGCGGGTCATGTCGTCGGCGCAGGGTCCGATCGTCTCTGTCGATGAGAGGCGGCTCATCTCCCTCTCTTCGAACGACTATCTCGGGCTGACCAACCACCCGCGGATCTGCGACGCCGTCGTGGCCGCCGTCCGCGACTTCGGGGCGGGCTCCGGGGCGGTTCGGACCATCGCGGGCACGATGTCGATGCACGAGGCGCTCGAGGCGGAGCTCGCGGCCTTCAAGGAGGTCCCGGCGGTCCTCACCTTCCAGTCGGGCTTCACCGCCAACACCGGGGTCATCCCGACCATCACCGGCGAGACGGACCTCATCGTCTCGGACGCGCTCAACCACGCCTCGATCATCGACGGGATGCGCCTGTCGAAGGCGCCGCGCAAGATCTACGCCCACGCCGACGTCGAGGCGCTTCGCGACGTCCTCGGCGAGGCCCGTGAGACGGGCGCTCCGGGCGGCGGAGAGTGGCGGTCGATCCTCGTGGTCACCGACGGCGTCTTCTCGATGGATGGCGACATCGCGCCACTCCCCGACATCGTCGAGGTGGCCGAATCCTTCGGTGCGGCCGTGATGGTCGACGACGCCCATGCGAGCGGCGTCCTCGGACGCAACGGGCGAGGCTCGGTCGACCACTTCGGCCTGCACGGTCGGGTCGCGATCCAGGTCGGCACCCTGTCGAAAGCCGTCGGGTCTCTCGGCGGCTACGTCGCGGGATCGCTGGCACTCCGCGAGATCCTGACCCAGCGTGCCCGGCCGTTCCTGTTCTCCACCTCGCATCCGCCGGCCGTGGTCGCCGCGTGCCGCGAGGCGATCCGCGTGATGCAGGACGAGCCGGAGCTCCAGGAGCGCCTGTGGGACAACACCCGCTACTTCAAGGCCGAGCTGACCCGCCTCGGCTTCGACACAGGACGTTCGGAGACCCCGATCACGCCGGTCATGATGGGCGACCCGGATACCGCCGGGAGGTTCAGCGACCGGCTCATCGAGGAGGGCGTCTTCGCGCAGCCTGTCGTCTTCCCGACCGTCGCCATCGACAAGTCGCGCCTCCGCACGATCGTCACGGCAGCGCACGCGCGCGAACAACTCGACATCGCCCTTGGCGCGTTCGATCGGGTCGGTCACGAACTGGGGCTGATCCGCGGCTGATGCTTGATATCGGGCGGGCGCGCGGTCCCGCCGGCGTGATGCCTGTGGGCGGCATCAAGCCGTGTCGAGCCGGGGGGAGCGGCACCCTGCTCGTGAACTGGCGCCCGCCGTTGATGCTGCCTACAAGCATCAGAGATGACGGAGCCTCCTCAGGCCCCGAAATCAAGCATCAAGGCTGCTGGCGTGAGACCTGCTCGACGGGGGTCCCGCATTGACCGAGCCCCGCCGACTGCCCCTCGATGCCCACATGCACACGGACCTCTCACCGGACAGCAGCGTGCCCATCGACGTCTACGCGCAGGCCGCGATCGACCATGGGATCGCCGAGATCGCCATCACCGACCACGTCGACTTCGAGCCGGGGGCGCCCGCCTACCACTACGCCACGTTCGAGGATCGCGAACGGATCGTGCGAGATGCCGCTGAACGGTGGGCACCGCACGGCGTCGAGATCCGCTTCGGTGCGGAGCTGACCTACGACCGGTCCTGGGAGGCCGACATCCGCGAGCACCTCGCCCGGCACGCGTACGACTTCACCATCGGGTCGGTGCATGATCGGGTCCAGTCGCCGTACAACCCTCGGAACGTCGCGAGCTGGGTGGCCGGTCGGTCGCTGCGCGATATCGTCGCGCCCTCGTTCGACGAGGTGGTCGCGGCCGCGCGATCTGGACTGTTCGATGCGATCGGGCACATCGACGGGGTGAAGCGCTACCTCTATCCGCACGTTCGACCGTCCGACTTCGAGGCGGCGCCCGAGCTGTACGAGCCGATCCTCCTGGCGCTCGTGGAGTCCGGCACGGCGCTCGAAGTGAACACGAGCGGCCTGCGCTACACGATCCAGCAGGCATTCCCGTACCCGGCGATCGTGGCGCGCTTTCGAGAGCTGGGCGGCCGCGCCGTCACCGTGGGATCAGACGCCCACCGGGCGGAACATGCGAACTGGGGTCTCGCCGACGGCTACGACATCGCGGCGGCGGCCGGATTCGAGGCCCTCACTTTCCGGCGCGCGCCGTCAACATCGAGGGTCACGCTGCCCTTCTGACGGGTACCATACGGCGCACATATGCCGTGGGGAACCTAACGCCGTGCCCGGCTTTTCGTTGTGACACTCGACGACGCCGCGATCGAGCGGTTGGTGGATGAGGCTCGAGCGGGGGATGCTTGGGCCTTCGGTCAGTTATTCGACCACTTCCATCTCCCGGTCTATCGCTATGTCGCCAGCCGCGTGCGCCACCCGAGCGACGCGGAGGATCTGACGCAGCTCGTCTTCGTCAAGGCCCTGGAAGCGCTGCCTCGATATCAATCGAGAGGCATCCCGTTCGGGGGCTGGTTGTTCCGCCTGGCACGGAACGCCGTCATCGATCACATCAGGACGAGCCACGAGCACGCCGACCTCGCCCAGTCGGTCGAACGGCCCGGCGCCGATGCCGGCCCGGATGAGCTGGCGGTCACCCGCCAGGAGATCGAAGCGGTCAGGTCCGCCCTGGCGACCTTGACCGACGACCAGCGCGACGCCATCGCCCTCAGATTCTTCGCCGGCCTCTCCGCCCGCGAGGCGGCCGAGGCGATGGGCAAGCAGGAGGGAACGATCCGCGGACTGCAATTCAGGGCGATCGCCGCATTGAGGCGTCAGCTCGGGATCGAGGAGACGGAGACGGCTTTCGTGCCGTCGGCCGTCCTCGAGCAGCAGCCGAGGACCAACTGATGTTCGACGACACGATGGATCCGAACGACGCGGGCCTGCTCGAGATCTCGAGGCGCCTCGAAGCGTACGCGGATCTCCGCCTGAGCCCGAGCGTCCTCGCGACCATCAGCATGCGGTCGAGCGTGATGAGCGCCGCCCACCGCCGCTCAGCCTTGATCGCGGCCGACGTCGCGCGCGAGGCTGCAGCCGCGACCGCCCACGCTGAACGTGAGGACCGTGCCAGTCCGACGGGCCGTCGCCTCTACCGACCCGCCGCGGCGTTCATGGCGGCGTCGCTGGCTCTCGCGATGCTGGCCGGAACCGTCTACGGGGCCAAGGCCGGCGGACCTTTCTACAACAGTCGGCTCTGGGTCGAGGCTGCGAACCTCCCGGCGGGTCTCGTCGCCCGCGCCCAGGCGGAGGCCGTTCGTCTGGACAGGCGCATCGCCGAAGTGCAGCAGGCGTCCTCTGACGGTGACGCCCGGGCCGCGGAAGCCGCTCTTGCGGCGTACTCGGTCATCGTCGCGGAAGCGGTCCAGGGCGCGGCCGGCGATTTGACGGCGACCGCGACCATCGAGATCAGCATGACTCGTCACGTCGTCGTCCTGACCGGGCTGACCGCGACCGTCCCCGCGCAGGCTCGCGCAGCCGTCCAGGCTGCGCTCGTCTCGAGCTCGAAGGTCATCGAGAAGCTCGACACACAGATGGAGCGCGGCAATGCTGGGCAGCCGACCGGCAGCGACACCCGAGGCGGTGGACCGGGGACGGACTCGAAGGGATCGCCCCGGCCGAAGCCCGCCGCTCAGCCCGAACGCGCTGCCGGTGATGACGTGAGTGCGCCGACACCTGTGCCCTCCGCCAGAGTCCCGCATGCACGTGACCATGATTCGCCGCCGCCAGGCCAATCCCGGCAGACCGAGTCGGGAGTGACGAACGGCGCACCCCACCCGACGTCGGGGCCGGACGCCTCAGATGGCGACCACATTCACCCGGGTCAAACCGAGGAGTCATCAGCGCCCTGATGCACCTCGACGTGATCGGTGCCGGGCCTGCATACAGCGATCGGCCGGGTGCGACGGGCGCCTCGTACCTCGTGCGTTCCGGCGAGGGAAACCTCCTGCTCGACCTCGGTCACGGCTCGTTCTCTCGCCTCGCTGGGATGATCGACCCGGCCACGCTCGATGCCGTCGTCATCAGTCATCTCCATCCCGACCACTTCATCGACCTCGTCGCGCTCCGCCATTACCTTCGTTGGGAGAAGCCGCGTCGCCGCGTGCGAGTGATCGGCCCGGAAGGACTCGATGCGCGACTCGATGCCCTCCACGACGAACCAGGCTTTACGGCTGCATCGTTCGACGTGGAGGCGCTGCATGACGGCACGAACACGATCGGTCCGTGGACGGTCGACGCTGCTCGGGTCGCCCACACGGAATCGAGCTTCGCGTTCCGCGTCTCAGAGCCCGCGACCGTGGGGACGGGCCCCGGCCCCGGCCTTGTCTATTCCGGCGACTGCGGCCGGAGCGAGGACCTCGATCCCCTGATCGCCGCCGGGGACGCGCTCCTGTGCGAGGTCTCGTTCGGACCGGGGCCGGTGATCCCCGGTGCCAATCATCTCGACGGCCCTGCTGTCGGCGACCTCGCCCATCGGACGCGCGTGGGCCGAGTGCTACTGACCCACCTCCAGATGGGCTACGACCGAGCGGCGACGATCGAAAGCGTCAGGTCACGGTTCGACGGTCCCGTCGAGCTCGTCGATCCGGGTTTCGCGACGATCATCTAGCGCGGCACTCCGTCTCGGGCTCGAAAAAAAGACCGAGGCACCCCACCCAAAGGGTGGAGCGCCTCGATCGGACGTCGCTCGGGGTCGCGACGCATCTAGTGGTGGATGCTGGGAATGCAGCTGGCCGCCGACCCGGGATGGATCGACGACCAGCTGGGCGGTGGGCCTAGCGCTGACGGTTCCGGCGACGAGCCGTTGCCGGGACCGGCGTCACGAAGGCGACGGTCACGAAGATGGCGGCGAGGATCCCGAGGATGAGCGGCAGGCTGCTGCCTGGCGTGCCCGTCTGGGTCGGTGCCTCGACGTCGGTCGGGGGAGCGGTCTCGGCCTTCGGCGGAACCGGGACGTAGACCTGTGAGGTGTCGTCGTCGGGCTCGGTCTGATCCGAGTCGATCGTCGCGACGTTGGTGAGAGGCTGCTTGAGCTTCGCGGCGCCGATGTCGACCTTGGCCTGGTAGGTCACGGTGCCACTCTTCGTGACATCCTCGGCGGTCCACTTCAGCGTCCGCGTCGCCGCGGTGTAGCTCACGAACTTGAACTCGTCGTTGCTGGTCGCGGAGCCCGTCACGTACGTCAGCCCGGCGGGCAGGACGTCCGTGATGATGCCGTTCGTGTCCGGGCTGTCGCTGAAGGTGTAGTGGAGGGTGAACGTGACCGTCGCGCCCTCGGGTGCCGTCGGCAGCTGGACGGACGTGCCATCCGGCAGCTCGATGGTCTTGAGCGGAGCGCTGTTCGACTTGTCGATGGTCAGCGTGTGGACCAGGCGGATCTGGACGACCGCGTCGTCGTCGTCATGGACCGAGTTGCCCTCGGGTGAGGTGCCCTCGGCGAGGGCGACATTGGTGGTATCCACGTTGACGGTGACCGTCGCGGTGCACTCCATCGAGTCGCCTTCCTGACCAGCTGCTGCCAGCTCCGTCTCCGGGCAGGTGACGATGATGTCATCGCTGGTATCGGCCGGGGTGCCGTGGTCGTCCGTCACGACGACGTCGTGCAGCGCCAGCGGGCCGGTATTGGTGACGGTGTAGTGATAGGTGACGGGGCCGGCGAGGGTCGTGAACACCGCGCCGTCGGCGGCGTCACCGGCGGTCTTGACGATGTGGATCGCGGGGATCTGCGGGGTGACATCCTCGTCTGACGGGACGCAATTCGGGAGTTCGGACACGCAGAGCTCGACCTCGTTCACCTGCTTCGCAGTCGTCGCGTCAGCGTCGATCTTGACGTCGTAGGTGATGGTGAGGGGAGAGTCTTCGGTGTCGAGCGTTCCCAGCGCCCAGGTCAGCGTCTTCCCACCGTCGGTGACGACGGGCTCTGACGCCGAACCGGCGACGATGCTGCTACCGGCCACGTAGGTCTGCCCCGCGGGCAGCGTGTCGGTGACGACGGCGGCGGTGACCGGACCGTTGGTGACGGTCACGACGATCGTGTACGTCACGGTCTGGTTCTGCTCGACGAGGTCGTCGTCGGCGCTCTTGTCGATGGCGACGCCCGGGATCCGGACGAACGCGATGTCTGTGTCCTGGACCGGGGTGCCGCCGACCGAGAAGGCGTGCGCCGTCCCGGTGTTCGTGCGGTTCGCGGTCACCTGGACGGTCTTGCTGCAGTCCATCGATGCGCCCACGGCGAGGGTCGCTGCAGGGCAATCGGCGGTGAAGTCGTCCGACGTGTCGCCAGGAGTGCCGTTGTCATCGGTGACGACGACATTCTCGAGGGCGGTCGCGCCGTTGTTGGTGACGTGGTAGTGGTATGTGACGGGTCCGGGCGGGCTGACGAACTCGTCGCCGTCCGCTGCGTTGCCGGCCGTCTTGACGATGTCGATCGACGGCTTGTTGTTGTGGTACACGCAGGTGAGCGAGCCGCCGACGGTCAACGTCAGGTTGGCTGTCGCGCCGTCGATCACGAAGGACGATGTCCCGCCTGCCTCGCAGGTGATGCCCGTCAGATCCCAGCCGGAGGTCGCGGACTCCGTGACGGAGTACGAACCGGCCAGAAGGTTCTGGAAGGTGGTCGTGTTCGAAAGCGTGTTGGCGTTGTCACCGTCGTCATCGAGGCTGAACGGCGACAGGCCGGTGCCCGTCGTCGTGAAGCCGAAGTCCTGCGGGTCCGTCGGATCCGCGTCCTTGATGATCGTGATCGTGCCGCGCTGGACGTTGGTGAAGGTGCACTTGACGGTCTCACCAGCTTCCAGGTGGAAGGTGGCTGTGCTCGTGTCGACGTTCCCGACGCTGTTGGCGTCGTCGCAGGTCACGGCTCCGAGGTCGAACAGCAGGCCTGTCGGTCCCTCTGTCGAGGTGTAGGTGCCGGGGACCAGGTTCGAGACGACGATCTGGCCGTTGTCGCCGATGGAGCCCGCAGCGTCACCCGTGAAGGTGAACTGGCCTGCGGCACCGTCAGGGCTTGTCTGCTTCTCGACGATGATCGTGCCGCGCTTGGTGTTGGTGAAGGTGCAGCTCACGTCGCCGCCCGCGGGCAGGGCGATCGTGGCGGTGCGAGTCGCCGGGTCCTGGGTCGAGTCGTCGTCGCAGCTGAGCCCGGTCAGATCCCAGCCGGCCGGGTTGGCGTCCTCGGAGACGTCGTAGCTGCCCGGCTTGAGGCCGCTGAAGGTGCGCGTGTTCGGCAGCGTGGCGTTCGAGTCGTCGTCGAGCGCGAACGGGTCGATCGTCGTCGACTGCAGCGTCGAGGCGGTGAAGCCGAAGTCCTGGGCGTCGTTGGGGTCGGCGTCCTTGGTGATCGTGATCTGGCCGCAGGCGAGCGTCGCGGAGATGTCGGTGTGGGCCGAGGCGGTCGCGGTCGCCTGCAGCTGGCCGATCAGGTTGACGTTGGCGGTGTCTGAGAGCTGGCCGGTGGTCGCCTGCGGGGAGTCGAGGTAGACGGTCTTGTGGAAGGTGACCGAGCCCGAGGCCGAGACGGTGTTCGAGGTCCAGGTGATCGGGCCGGTGGTGTGGTCACCGGCGGTGTAGCCGGAGAAGCTGCCGCCGGCGGGCGAG
>JBJMMQ010000119.1:0-30253 GCA_045804705.1 Chloroflexota bacterium | reverse complement strand
AACGTCACCGTCAACGCGAATGGCAGGAAGAACTGCGAGACGAGCCCGCCGACGAAGCCAAGCGGCAGGAAGACGGCGACCGTCGTGAGCGTGCTTGCCGTGATCGCCCCGGCCACTTCTCTCGGACCATTCACGGATGCCGTGAATCTGTCCTCACCGAGCGCGCGATGGCGGTAGATGTTCTCCAACACGACGATCGCGTCATCCACGACACGACCGACAGCGACGGCGAGCCCGCCCAGGGTCATGATGTTGATGCTCACGCCGGTCAGCTGCATGATCACGAGCGCCGTCAGGATCGAGAGCGGGATGCTCACCGCGGCCACGACCGTGGCGCGCAGGCTGAACAGGAACAGGAAGATCGTCAGGATCGCGAAGACCGCGCCAAGACCGCCTTCGCGGACGAGCCCGTTGGCCGATTCCTTGATGAAGACCGACAGGTCCGCGACCGTCGTGACGGTCAGCTGATCCTTGTGGCGCGTGCCGATCTCGGCGAGCTTCGCCTGGACCGCGTCCGCCACCTCGACTGTGTTCGCGTTGGATTGCTTCGAGACGGTCACGGTCAGTGCCTGGTCGCCGTTCGTCCGCCCGAATCCGGTGGTGGCGACAAGCTCCGTCCCCACTGTCCCGAGGTCGCCGATCGTGATCGGCTTCGGTATGGCCGGTGCGGCCTGGCTCGGCCCTGGCGACGGCGCCAGGCTTCCGGTCGGTGCCAGCGACGGCTGGGCCGGCGCGGGCTTCGTGAACCCGACGACGAGCGCGCGGATCTCCTCTTCGGACGCGAGCGTGCCGATGGTCGAGACGGGCACCTTCGAACCGTCGGTCGGGATCTGGCCCGACGGAACCGTCAGGTTGTTCGCCTGGAGGACCCCGACGACCTGCTGACTGGTCAGGCTCGCGGCGGCGAGCTCCTTGGGATCGAGCGTCACGAACAAGCGCTGCTCGAGCCCGCCGGTGAGGTCGACCCTCGCTACCCCATCGATGGCTTCGAGCTCCGGGACGATCTCAAGCCGGGCGATCTCCGCGACGCCGGCGAGGCCGCCCGTCCCCGTTGACGCGATCGACGAGACGACGACCGGCGACGCGTTGATGTTGAGTGCCTGGACCGTCGGTGTGGCGGTCGACGGAAGCTTCGCCTTGTTGATCGCATCTGTGATCGCCGCCGTCGTGTCCTTGACGTTCGTGCCGTACGAGAACTGGGCGACCACGAGGGAGATCGAGTTCGACGAAGTCGATTGGACGAGCTCGAGGCGAGCGATGCCACTGATGGCGTTCTCGATCGGCTTCGTCACCTGCTCGGTGACGTCGGATGATCCGGCGCCCGGGAACGGGGTGACGACCGTGACGATCGGGAAATCGATGTCCGGCAGAAGCTCCTGCTTGAGGCTGCCCCAGGCCGAGATGCCGGCGATGAACAGGGCGGCCGCGAACAGGAGCGTGACGCTCCGCTTCGAGAGGGCGGTCAGGCTGAGACGACTCACGGTGTGTGCTCTCCCCGGTGATCGGTGGTGACGGCGTTCCGGTCGGTGGTCGCGGCTGTGCCGCGGTCGAGGGCGCGATGGAAGATCTCGAGCGATTCGCTGACGACGGCCAGCTCGTCGGCATCCAGCCGGCCGAGCATCTCCCGGAGCTGCCGCTGGTTGAGCTCGCGGAAGCGCTCGAGGAGGGCCACGGCGTCCGGCGTCGTGCTGATGACGACCTGTCGCCTGTCGTCCGCGTCCTCGGCGCGATGAAGGAGGCCGAGCTCGACGAGCCGCTCGACGATCTCGCTGGCGGACGATGGGCTGATTCCCAGCCGGTTCGCCAGCTCGGACATCCGGAGATGCCCCGCGGCCAGGACGACGTACAGGACCTTGGCCTGCGCCATGGTCACGCCGACCTCGGTGAACTCCGGGGCGTGATCGCTGATGAGCCGCTGCATCATCCGCTCGTAGAGCTCGAGCACGGCCTCGATAGCAGCAGGCGCGGGTTGGTTCGGCTTGGCTGAAATGTTCGGTTACTCCGTACTATTCGGGGTAACCATAGCAGTTCAGCGGCGTTAGTGCAGGGACGAATGGAGGCGTCGCGGGGCGGCCCACCGGCCGGGGGGCGTCAGAGGTTGATGCGAATGACCTTCCAGGAGCCCCAGTTCCCCGCCCGGTCGCGCGCGCGGACCCTGACCTCGCGGTCGTATGCCTTCGACCAGGTCACGGTCCTGTGGGTCGCGGTCGTGATCGGCCAGGAGTGCCAGGCACCGCCGACCCGGCGGCGCTGGACCTGGAAGTAGCGGAGCCCGGACGTCAGGACCTGAAGCCGGCGATCGGCGCCCGACCAGCGGATCGTCACACGCGTGTGTGTGTGGTCGACCGACCGCTTCGAGATGGACCCGAACCTAGCCAGCGCGCCCGTCTCGTCCGGTTCGCGGATGAACACGCCGGCGTAGTACCGGATCCCGGACGCCGACACCGCGGCACCGAAGCCCACGTAGTTGTAGCCCGTCGACACCATGATGTCGTGGTGGCCGGGGGATGCCATCCATGCCCGGATGGCCTCAGCCGTGGTGTATTCCGTCGGGTAGTGGTTCCAGGCGAGGATCTCCCCGCCCGCGAACCACGTGATGTGTGCGTCGTTGAGGCGGTCCCACACCTTGCGCCCGTCTGGCTCGGTATGACTCATCAGCTCGTTCGCCGCCATGACCTCGGCCCGGTCTCGTGCGATGGCCATGAGGTCCGGGTCCATTCGGAGGTCGATCAATCCGTACGCGGCCCGCTGACGGTTGGTCAGGGTCACGAGGTCGCGCTCAGCCTGCGCGAGGACCTCGGGTGTGACCGGATCGACCGCTGGATCCTGCACGACCGGCTCGACGGCGCCGACAGGTGCGGCGAGGGGCACGATGAGCATCCCGGCAAGGAGAAGCGCGGCAAGGCGTCGGGTGGTGGTGAACATGTCCTGAATGCTCTGCGGCGACGGTGCGGTGCGGTATGGGCAGGCCGTCCGGTGCAGCCAGTCACCTTGGTACGGGAACCGGACCACTCGGGAATCGACCGCACCACCCCCATCCCGGATGCACCGCCCGGACGGTCTGCCACTCCTGTGGGACGATTTGACGAAACCGACCTCCCACGCACCAGGAGTCACCGATGTCTGTCATCCGACGCGCCGAGGCGACGTGGTCCGGCACCCTGGCCGAGGGTTCCGGCGCCGTCTCAGCGATCACATCCGGAGCATTCACCTCTCTGCCCGTCTCGTGGGCGGCCCGAACGGAGACCTCGAACGGCCTCACCAGCCCCGAAGAGCTCGTCGCCGCAGCACACTCGTCATGCTTCTCGATGGCCCTGGCCGGCAGGCTGTTTCGCGCAGGGACGCCCGCGGAGCGTCTCGTCGTCTCGGCCGACGTGACGTTCGACAAGCTCGACGCCGGCTGGCGGATCGTGTCGAGCGCCCTCAAGGTCGTCGGACGCGTCCCGGGCATGTCAGCGGACGATTTCGCAAAGGAAGCCGAGGCCGCCAAGGACGGTTGCCCGATCAGCAACGCCCTGAACCCGAGCATCGCCCTGAGCGTCGAGGCCACCCTCGAGGCGTAACGCCCCGGGCAGACGGCGCGGCCGCGTCGCGGACGTTCCCTGTAGACGCACGTTTCGGATATCCGAGCGTGGTCGCGATCGAGTTCGCGCCCGGATCGCACGTTCCGCGAGTGGCCACGCTCATCCATCGAGAATGCGCGCCTGACAGGAACGCAGCGGGAGGGCGCCGACCGGCGGCGCGGCCACGCACAAAGAACAGAGAATCGCGGCGCGCGGGTGGTGCCGGCGAAGGCGGCGCGCGAGCACCAGAGCGAGCGCACCCAAAGGTGCGTGAGCGAGGGGCGCAGAGCGCCAACGAACGCCCGCGCCACCCCCGCGCCGCGCCCCAATTGAACGCGCACGACCCTCTGGGACTCTTTAGAGTCGGACGGCGTCCCCGATGGGCGCCACGGAGGGCCGATCTTGGATCGAGACCTCGTCGAGCAGGCGCAGCACGGGGACCGGGAGGCGTTCGCCATCCTGGTCCGCACGCGCGGCGACCGGCTCATGGGGATCGCCCGACGGATCCTGCGGGATGTCGGACTGGCCGAGGACGCCGTGCAGCAGACGCTGGTGATCGCCTGGCGTGAGCTGCCGAGCCTCCGCGATCCGGACCGTTTCGACGCCTGGCTGCAGAGGCTCCTCGTCAACGCGAGCTACTCGGAAGCACGTCGCTCGCGCACCTGGAACGCACACGTTCGGATCCTGCCGGTCGACGGGCCGGCGGGACCGGATGAATCGCTCTCGCTCGACGACCGAGACCTCCTCGATCGTGCGTTCCGGCGTCTGCCGGCCGAGCAGCGGACGATCCTCGTCTTCACGCATTACCTGGGCCTGACCCCGACCGAGATCGCCGAGCGACTCGAGATCCCGGTCGGGACCGCGCGCTCCCGACTCCACTACGCCCACCGGGCGATGCGCGCGGCCATCGAGGCCGACGAGCGTCCCATCGCGGTGGCCGGAGGACGACACCGATGACCAGCCAGCGAGAGCTCGACCGCCTCCTCGACTTCTATTTCGACGATGGCCGGGACGAGCTCGCCGACAGGGTGATCGATGCCGCCCTCGATGAGATCGACCACACCCGTCAGCGGCGCGCCATGCGCGTGCCGTGGAGGTTCCGAACGATGACCATGCCTCTTCGCCTCGCCACGGCCGCGCTGATCGGCGCGCTCGTGCTGGGAGGCGCTTTCCTTCTCACCGGCGGCGGTTCGAAACCGTCGACAGCTGTTCCGAACGCAACCCCGGGACCCGTCTGGACCGTGACGGGGAGGCCTTCAGTCGATCGCGGAAACGCTCGACTGGCCATCCAACTCAAGGATGGCCGCGTGCTCCAGGCCGGAGGAAGCGCACCCACGTCCGCGGAGCTGTACGACCCTGCGACCGGGAAGTGGACCGCGACGGGCCCGCTCAGTGTCGGCCGGGGGTATGCCATCGTCACCCGGCTCGCCGACGGGAAGGTCCTCGTCGCTGGTGGTTCGGACGGCAGCGGAGCAGAGGTGGAGGTATACGACCCGGTCGCGAGTCTCTGGACGCGGACTGGGGACATGATCGAGGGCCGCGGACAAGGCTTCGGCGTCACCCTCGCCGACGGCAGGGTCCTCGCCGCCGGCGGTGGGAACGACGGAGGAAAGTCGAGCGCGGAACTGTACGACCCGGCGACCGGACGATGGTCTCCGACCGGAAGCATGACGATCGTCCGGGCGGGTCCCTTGGGCGTCGCGCGGCTCGCGGACGGACGGGTCCTCGTGACCGGCGGCTTCGCCGATCAGGAGGCGTCCGCGGAGATCTACGACCCCACGACAGGACGCTGGACGGCAACGGCCGGTCAGATGACCGCCGGACGAAAGGACGAGCAATCGTCCATCACCCTCTCGGACGGTCGGGTCCTCGTGTGCGGCGGCGTTCCGAGCTCATGCGACCTCTTCGATCCGGCCAAAGGGACCTTCACCGCGACGGGGCCGCTCAAATGGAGCTACAGCGACCTGCTCGTCCTGAACCAGCTCACAAACGGGAAGGTCGTGCTCGTGGCGGGTGGCAGTAGCGGCTCCGCGACCGGCATGGCGACCGCCCAACTGTTCGACCCGACCACAGCGACCTGGACCGCGGTCGATCAACCGATGGGCCAGACGAAATACGTCCGATCCGCCCATCTGCTGCCGAACGGAACCGTTCTCGTCGTCGGGAGCGATACGACCATTCCCGCGGGAACGTCCAATCTCGGGGGCACGCCCACAGCGGAGCTCTATCGCCCGGCACCTTGACCACGCATTTCGGCTGGAGCTCGATGAACGTTCGGGCTCCGGCCGGCTCCATACTCGGTGAAGCGGCCAGACGGGCTGCGAAGCACCGGAGCCAGACGTGCAGGTCGAGCTCGTGGTCCGAGCGATGGACGGCGACCAGGACGCATTCGCGTCCCTGGCGGCCGCCTCGATCGACCGCTGCTACGCCCTCGCCTATCGGATCCTCCGTGACCCGCACCGAGCCCAGGACGCAGCACAGCAGGCGCTGATCGGCGCCTGGCGCGACCTGCGGACATTGCGGGACCCGGAGCGTTTCGATGCCTGGCTCTACCGGCTCGTCGTCAATGCCTGTTACGCGGACGCGCGTGGCGAGCGACGGCGGGTCGCCCGCGTCCGGGTCCTCGCCATCGATCCCCCGACGTCGCCCGACGTGGCCGGCGGCGTGGCTTCGCGTGATGAGCTCGAGCAGGCCTTTCGCCTGCTGACGCCGGAACAGCGCGCGGTGGTGGTCCTGCACCATCACCTTGGCTACCCGCTGACCGAGATCGCCGCCACGCTCGGCATCCCGGTCGGAACAGCCCGATCCCGACTCCACTACGCGGTCCGCCAGCTACGGGCCGCGCTCGATACGGACGCTGCGTCATTTGCGACGCCCGGGGAGCGAACCGCATGACCCGGCCGACCGATCCCTTCTTCGACCAGCGCATCGCCGACTGGCTCGAAACCGACCCGGACCACGCCCCGGCCCAGGCGCTCGACATCGTCCTGGCCGCGGTCCCGTCCGTCCGACAACGGCGCGAGGCGCCGTGGAGGTCCAGACCGATGACAATGCCTCTTCGCCTCGCCACGGCCGCGCTACTCGGCGCGCTTGTGCTGGGAGGCGCCTTCCTTCTCACCGGCGGCGGCACGAGACCGTCGACGACTGTTCCAAGTCCAGTCGCGACCGCCGTCGCTCCGTCGTGGAGCGGATCCGGGGCGCTCGGCACAGCACGTGTCGACTTCGTCGCCGTCACGCTTGTGGACGGCAGGATCCTCGCAGCTGGCGGCTCGAACGCCTCGGGCGGGATGGCATCTGCCGAGATCTACGACCCGGCGACTGGGACATGGGCCGCGACGGGATCGATGGCAAAGCCTCGTACGATGTTCACGCTGACCCGGCTGACCGATGGCAAGGTCCTGGCTGTCGGTGGCCTTGGAGGTGAGGCCGAGCTGTACGACCCTTCGACGGGTGCCTGGACGCCAACCGGATCCTTGAGCAGCGGCCGGGTACAGCACATGGCAGCTCTTCTGACCGACGGGCGGGTCCTCGTTGCCGGCGGAACTGAAGGCGAAGTCCCACAGGCCGCGGAGATCTACGACCCGACACGCGGGACGTGGACCAAGACCGGAGTGATGAACGCCTGGCGGGCATCATCGTCGACGACCGTGCTGGCCGACGGCAGGGTCCTCGTCGCTGCCGGCTTCGTCGCCGCGCCAGGCGACCCTGCCTCGGTGGAGATCTATGACCCCGCGACCGGGGTTTGGACACCGACGACGTCGATGGCGAGTGCGAGAAATGCCGGCCAAACCAGCACATTGCTGGCCGATGGCAGGGTCCTCGTCACGGGTGGCGGGGGATCGACCCCCGAGATCTTCGATCCCGCGAAGGCGACGTGGAGTGCGACGAGGGCGATCGGTACGTCGGCGGGCGAGACTGCGACGCTTCTGCGGGATGGACGCGTGCTCGTTGCGGGCGGTCTTGGTCCGAACGGCACCGACGCGATCGCCGCCGCGGAGATCTTCGATCCGGTGACAGGTACCTGGTCGCCGACGGCATCCATGCGCGAGACCCGCCTGTCGGGTCAAGCGGCGCCCCTTGCCGATGGACGCGTCGTCGTGTTCGGTGGTTCGACCACGGGATCCGGCGGAGCTTTCCGTTCCTCGACCGAGGTGTACGCGTCCGGCACTCCCTGACGCTCGATGGAACCCGCGCCGATCCCCTGCGGTCTACCCGATCGTCAGGAGCCGGCGCGGGTTCGACACCGTCATGGTCTCTATCTCGTCGTCCGAGACGCCTGCCGCGCGTAGGCGCGGCAGGAAGGTCTCGGCGAGATACGCATAGCCGTTCCCGCCGAACGCGGTCAGCTGGGAGTCATTACAGACGTCCTGGCTGAGGAACAGGCGGTCAGCGTGCCCACGACCGAGGAGCTCGACGATCAGCTCGACGAGGCGTGGCTCGGTCAGCCGTTCCCGCTCCCACGGCATGCCGATGAAGTCGAATTCGAGGTTCGCGCCTCGCTCGACGATCGCGAGGTGGTGGTCGAGGAACGGGTACGAATCGGCGTGCCCGATGATGACCCGTCCGGGATCGACTCCCTCCTCCTCGAGGATCCTCAGCTGCGCGAGCCCGACATCGGAGAGGACACCGTGCGTCGTGATGGCGAGGCCGGTCCGTACGGCGGCCCGAGCCGCTGCGCGATGGACCCGCTCCTCGGCGGGCGAGACCCACGGCTTGTCGGTCCCGAGCTCGCCGATGATCCCAGGGCGGACGCCACTGTCCCCCACCCCGTTCTCGATCTCCCCGACGAGCTCGTCCGCGAGGTCGTCGACCGACCGGCGGTCGATCCGGGCCTCCGCTGGGTAATAGGCCGTCCGGTACCAGCCGCAGCCCATGACGACGTGAAGACCTGTGGCCTTGGCGACGTCCCGGAGCCACAGCGGGTCGCGCCCCACTCCGGGCAGGGTCAGGTCGACGAGACCGCTTCCGCCAGCCTCCCGATACCGCGCGAGCTCTTCGACGATGACCGGCTGGTCGCGCGTGAGCTGCCAGTAATCCCAGCGCGACTCGATGTGCCACAGCGCGATCTGGGTGTGCTCATGCGGCAGCGTGAAGCCGAGCGCGTCGGGGTCGATCGGGCCGAGCACGGTCTGGATGTGGGCCATGGCCCGCGATGCTACGCCGTCGCGACGGGCTCCGGGGTCCGTGCCAGCAGGAGCTCGACGATGGCCGTCGCTCGCCGCTCCAGGTCAGCCGGGCGATAGGCGTCGCCCGCCTCGATACGCTGGAGCATGAGACCGTCGAGGAGCGCGAGGATGCCACGGGTCACGGCATCGACATCGAGCGATGCCGGCAGCTCGCCGTTGATGACTCCCTGGCGGAGCAGCAGCTGACCCGCACCGGCCAATCGCTCGCGACGAGCGGCCAGCATCTCGCGGACCCCCGGCTCGCGGTCTGCCTCCGCCCATGCCTGGACGAGGCTGATCTGGCCCGGCGCGCCGTCGTATTCGTCGATGGTCTCCACGTACAGGCGGATGGCGATCGCGAGCCGCTCGGCTGTCGTCGTCGCGGGTGCCAGCCTCGCGGCGAGCTCGTCGAGCCCGCGAGCGGCGATCTGGTCGCAGGTCAGGCGGATCAGCTCGTCCTTGCCCGAGAAGTACGTGTAGATCGCGCCCACGGACAACCCGCTCTCACGGACGACGTCGGCGATGGTCGAGCTGTGATAGCCCTTGTCGGCGAAGACCCGGGTCGCGGCGGCGAGGATCCGATCCCGGACCTCTTGCTCGTGGGCGGCACTGACGCGCGGCACATCGACTCCTAAAACGAACGTTGCTTCTTCATAATCTAGCGCAGGAATGTGCTCTGTGCAAGGCTGCCGGCTTGACAAAGGGAATGGCCATTCCCTATCTTTGTCGGCGTCTCGACCCGTCCCGCGAGGAAACCGATGTTCAGCCGCTGGGGAGCGTTCGTCTACCGCTTCCGCCGTCCCGTCGCCATCGTCGCGATCGTCATCGCGCTCGCCAGCACGCTTCTCGCGAGCCAGGCGTCGTCCGCACTGTCGGCTGGGGGCTGGCTCGATGCCAACTCCGAATCGGCGGAGGTCTCCGCCCGGCTCGACGCCGAATTCGGAGCCGGCAAGAGCTCGGTCATCGCGCTCTTCCGCTCGACGACCCCCGGCGCCGACGCGACCTCGGAGGAGTTCCAGGGGGCCATCGCGACCTCGACCGCGGGCCTGTCCGCGATCCCCGAGGTCACGGGCATCGTCGGGTACGCCGAGACCGGCGACTCACGCTTCATCAGCACGGCGGGCGACGCCGCGTACATCCTCATCGAGCTCGACGCCACCGACGAGGAATCCGTCGACCTGGTCGACCCCATCCGCGAAGCGATCGTCTCGCCGGCCGGCTACACCTATCAGCTGACCGGTTATGGGCCGATCACGAAGGACTCCGCCGAACAGTCCGAGAAGGACCTCCAGAAAGCGGAGCTCGTCTCGCTACCGGTCGTGGCGCTCGTCCTGATCCTGGTCTTCGCCTCGCTCGTCGCTGCGGGAATGCCGCTGCTCGTCGCCGGTCTTGCCATCCCGAGCAGCCTGGCCCTCGTCTACCTCGTCGCGCAGCAGGTCGAGATGAGCGTCTTCGTGCTCAACATCGCGACGATGCTGGGACTTGCGCTCGCGATCGACTACTCGCTGTTCATCGTCAGCCGCTACCGGGAGGAGCTCCGTCGCGGGCGCTCCGTCGGCGAAGCGGTCGAACGCGCCGTCGCGACCGCTGGCAAGGCCGTCGCCTTCAGTGGCGTCGCCGTTGCCATCGGCTTGTCCGGGTTGCTGCTGTTTGCCGCGCCCGCGATCCGGTCGATCGGCATCGCGGGCGCGCTCGTCGTCCTGTGCTCGGTCGTGTACGCCCTGGCCTTCCTGCCGGCAGTCCTCGGGATCCTCGGTCATCGCGTGAACTCGCTGTCGATCAGCGGGCTGCGCCACCGGTTCCGCCCCATCGCCGACGGCGTCGAGGTCGCACGCACGTCGCGCTGGGAGCGCGTCGCCCACGCGGTCATGCGGCGGCCGATTGCCGTCCTGATCCCGACGCTGGCATTCCTGCTCATCGTCGGCAGCCCGTTCCTGCGCCTCGAGCAGGGTGTCCCGGGCGCCGAGATCTACCCGCCCGGCGTCGAAAGCCGCGACGCGTACGTCGCGCTGCAGACCGAATTCGCGCCTGGAGAGACCACGCCGATCATCATCCTGGCCGACGTCACCGGCTCGCCGACGGACCTCGCCAACATCAAGGCGCTCGATGCCTACGCGAAGAATGTCGACGCCGTCGAAAACGTCGACCGGGTCGAGAGCCCGTTCGTCATCCACGATCCCCAGACGGG
This sequence comes from Chloroflexota bacterium, assembly GCA_045804705.1. Classification (GTDB taxonomy): domain Bacteria; phylum Chloroflexota; class Limnocylindria; order Limnocylindrales; family CSP1-4; genus SPCO01. The sequence continues at coordinate 19,337 of JBJMMQ010000119.1, read as the reverse complement.
GGCACTCCTGACGCCCGAACAGGTCGCGGCGCTCTATGCACTTCCCGCCGACCAACGACCACCAGGTATCGACGCCCTGCTCGCGCAGTACGTCCGCGGCTCGACGGTCCGGCTCGACGCGATCAGCCCGCTGTCACCGTCCAAGCCTGCGGCGACCGACATGATCCCGGTCATCCGGGCGATCGACGGAGGCTCGGGCGTCACGACCCAGGTCGGCGGTAGCGCGGCGAGCGGCCACGACTTCCTCGTCTCTCAGGCGGAACGGGCGCCGTACGCCGTCGGGCTGACCCTGCTCGCGAGCGGTTTCATCCTGTTCCTGCTCTTCGGCTCGGTCGTCCTGCCGATCAAAGCCGTGATCATGACCCTTCTCTCGATCACCGCGTCGTTCGGCGCGATGGTCTGGATCTTTCAGGAGGGCAACCTCTCCGGGCTGCTCAACTTCGAGCCGCTCGGGTACACCATCGCGGGCAACCCGATCATCATGTTCTCGGTCATCTTCGGGCTGTCGATGGACTACGAGGTCCTGCTCCTGTCGCGCGTCCAGGAGGCGTATCGGCGGACCGGCGACAACACCGCGTCGGTGGCGGAGGGCCTGTCGAAGACGGCCGGCGTCATCACCGGGGCGGCCCTGATCATGGTCTCCGTCTTCGCCGCGTTCGCCCTGGCCGAGGTGATCACGATCAAGAGCATCGGGGTCGGGATGGCGATCGCGGTCGCTGTCGACGCCACCATCGTTCGGGTGCTGCTCGTCCCCGCGACCATGCGCCTGATGGGCAAGTGGAATTGGTGGGCGCCCGGGATCCTCGGGCGGTTCGTCGACCGGCTCGGTTTCAGTCACGTCGAGGACGAGGCCGAGCCCGACACGCCGAAACCGGAAGCCGCGCCGGGACTCGCCGGCTCCTGACATCCGCGCCCGACCGGCGGGCGCTAAGGTTGGCCGATGCGCCTGATCCTCGACGCCGAGATCCGTCCCGAGACCGTCGAACGATTGCGCGCGCTGTCAGCCGACCTCGACGTCGTCGACGTCACGGGTGATGCCACGTTCGACCCGCGCCGTCTTCGCGATCCGGAGGTCGAGGTCATCGTCGGCTCGCGCCCGCCCGACGATCTCGGCGGCGTGCCGAAGCTGCGTTGGATCCAGGTCCGCTCGGCCGGCGTCGATCACCTCGCCGCCGATCCGCCATGGCGGCATCGGATCGCGCTCACGAACGCTCGTGGCGTCTACGCCGTCCCGATGGGCGAGTATGTCAGCGGCATGGTGCTGCGCGTCCACCAGCCGATGGAGGCCTGGCGCGCGGACCAGGCGGCGCACCGCTGGCCGGAAGGCACACCGCCGCTCGTCTCGATCGTCCGTGGCAAGACCGCGGTCATCGCGGGCTACGGTTCGATCGGTCGCGAGGTCGCCCGCCAGCTGTCCGCTCTCGGACTGCGCATCATCGCGGTCAAGCCGCGGCCCGAGATCCGCGTCGACACCTCGTTCCGGGTGCCGGGGACTGGCGACCCGCACGGCTCCATCCCGGAGCGGATCGTGGGTGACGGCGAGCTTGCCGCGGTCGCGCGGGAAGCTGACGTGTTGGTCGTGACGATGCCGCTCACCGACGCGACCCGCGGCATCATCAGCCGCACTGTCATCGCTGCGCTGCCCGAGCGGGCGTGGTTCATCAACATCGCCCGCGGCGCGCTCGTCGACGAGGTCGCTCTCCTCGAGGCGCTTCGGGAACGGCGCCTCGCAGGGGCCGTGCTCGACGTGTTCGGCGAGGAGCCGCTGCCGCCCGACAGCCCGTGGTGGGACGTGCCGAACGTCATCGTCACCCCGCACGCCTCGGGGCACACCCTTCGGTTCTTCGACGAGCTCGTGATCGAGAACGTTCGACGTTATCTCGCCGGCGAGCCACTCCTGAACCCGGTCGACCCCGAGCGCGGATACTAGGCGACGAGGGAGGTGGCGATGGACGACGACCGCAGCGAGCCGGTCACCAGGCTCGGGCCCGACAGCGGTGGGCGGATGCCGGGCGAATCACCCGTCCGCGTCTACCAGTGGGAGTGGGGCTCCGACAACGAGCACCGGCCGGGTCTGCCGTGGATCGGCATCTTCCTGCTCGTGTTCGGTGGGCTCCTCCTGCTCCAGCAGGTCTTCCCCCAGTTCGCAGGCGTGGGATCGGTCATCGTGCTCGCGATCGGCCTTGCGTTCCTCGTGAAGTGGGCCATCGACCGTGGAACCGCGTCGCTCTATGCCGGTTCCATCATCACGGCGCTCGCAGTCCCAGGGCTTCTGAATGCGGCGGGCATCGAGGCGAACGGACTCACCACCTTCAGCCTCGGCGTCGCGTTCCTGTTCATCGCGGTCGTCCGGCTGGCGACCGGCGGCGGGGTCGGTTGGCAGATCTGGTTCGGCGGCCTGCTCGCGGTCATCGGCGGAGCCCAGATCGCGAACGCGCCGCTCGGCGGCTACATCCTGCCGCTCGTCCTCGTCGGACTAGGGATCCTGCTCATCGCTCGTGGCGTGGGGAACGGCCAGCGCTGGTGATCGGCGGGGGACTCATCGCGCCGCGCGCTCGACCGGCGAGGCGACCGCTTCGATCGCGCCCGCGACCGCGTTTGCGATCCGCTCGAGCTCCTCGTCCGTGACGACGAACGGCGGCCCGAGCAGGATCGTGTCGCCGTCGACACCATCCGCGCAGCCGGTCGACGAATAGACGAGGACGCCGCGCTCGCGTGCCGCCGCGACGACGGATTCGGTGATCCGCGCCGCCCGCGGGAAGGGGGCACGCGTCGCGCGGTCCACGACGAGTTCCAGCCCGACCAGGAGCCCGCGTCCGCGGATGTCGCCGACCGCCGGATGGTCCCCGACGGCGTCAGTGACGAGCCGTGACAGGCGGTCCCCTTTCATGGCGCTCGCCTCGACGAGCGACTCGGTCTCGAGGATCCGCAGGACCTCGCGTGCGACCGCGGCGCCGACCGGGGCGTGTGAGTAGGTGAACCCGTGGACGAAACCCGGGCCGCCGGTCACCGTGTCGTGGACTTCCCCGGACGCGGCGACGAAACCGAACGGCCAGTAGCCGGAGGCCGCACCCTTCGCCGCCACGAGGATGTCCGCCCTGATCCCCCAGTGGTCGAGGCCGAACCAGCGACCGGTCCGCCCGAAGCCGGTCATGACCTCGTCGGCGATGAGGAGCACGCCGTGCCGGCGGCAGACGTCGGCGATCGCCGGCCAGTAGCCATCGGGCGGGACGACTGCCGCCAGGGTCGCGCCGACGATCGGTTCCGCGACGAACGCCGCGACCGTCCCCGGACCGGCCGCCTGGAACGCGCGGTCCAGCTCGGCGGCGAGCGCTTCCGCGGAACCGAGCGCGTTCGCTCCCGGCTCGTCCGCACGATACGGGTAGGCGGCTGAGACGTGACGGAATCGACCCAGCCAGCTCTCGTAGGGCCGACGGAGGGTCCGGCGCCCGGACAGGTCGAGCGCACCGAGCGTGTTGCCGTGGTAGCTCCCCCAGCGGCCGTAGACGATCTGGCGGTCGGCCTCACCGCGGGCCAGGTGATAGGCGCGAGCCAGTTTCAGTGCGGTCTCGATCGCCTCTGAGCCACCCGACACGGGGTAGATGGCAGGGTCGTCGACCGGCAGGTGGACGGCCACCTCCCGGGCGTAGGCCTCGAGCGGCTCGGTCGTGAACGCGCCGCCATGTGCGTACGCGAGACGGCCCGCCTGGGCGGCCATGACGCTGGCGATCTCGGCGCGCCCGTGACCCACATTGACCACGATCGCGCCGCCCGCCGCGTCGAGATACTCGCGTCCGTCGGCCGCGACGATCGTCGTCCCGTGCGCCTCGACCGCGACGGGTGGATCGGCCGCGGCCATCCGACGAAAGACGCGCCCCGTGCTCACGACGGCATCCTAGCGGACGTGGCCCCCGGCCCGGAGGAGCGAGGCCGGGGACCAGTCCGACGCGGGTGGATCAGCGCCTTGCGGCGGGCGCGGCCTCGACCATCGGCTTGACGACGTGGATGAGGGTTTCCATCGTCTCGACGTCATAGGGCGCGGGATGCTCGACGAGGAACGTGTCGAACCCCACCGCGCGGTACTCGAGGATCGTCGCCGCGATCTGCTCGGGCGTCCCGGTCCAGAACGTGTGGTCACCCTCGACGTTGCTGAGGGGTGTCCGGTTGTGCTGGAGGATCTCGCGCCGGACGCGCTCGGCCTCGGCCTCGGTGCTGCGGATCGTGATCTTGCAACCGACCGACCGCTCGATGGTGGCCGGATCCCGTCCGACGGCTGCACAGTGCTCCCGCAGGATCTCGTCCTTCCGGGCGAGCGTCTCGGGCGTGCCGAATGCGTTCCAGATGTCGGCGTACTCGGCGACGATGCGCAGCGTCTTCCGCTCGCCACTGCCGCCGATCATCATCGGCAGGTGGGCCTGGACGGGCCGCGGCAGGACTCGCAGGTGGTCGAACGCGTACCGCCCGCCGGTCGGGCTGCTGACCTCCCGGCCGTCAAGCAGCGACCGCGTCGCGGCCGCCGCCTCGCCAAGCCAATCGAGTCGCTGCCCGAAGCCCGAGCCGAAGTCGATGCCGAAGGCGCGATGCTCCTCCTCGAACCACGCGCCGCCGATGCCCATGATCGCCCGTCCGCCGCTGATGTGATCGATCGTGGTCAGGCATTTGACGGCGAGGGCCGGGTTCCGGAAGGTGTTCGCGCCGACGAACAGCCCCAGCCGGATCCGCTCCGTCGCTTGCGCGACGGCCGCCAGCGCGGTGTAGCCCTCGAAGATCGGCTGGTCGGGGTCGCCGAAGATCGCGAGCAGGTGGTCCCACGTCCAGACATGGTCGTACCCGAGACGGTCGGCGCGTTGCGCCGCCGCCAGGAAACCCGGCCAGTCGCTGGCCTGGCTCCACAGCGCGATCCCCAGTCTCAGGTCCGGCATCGATCACTCCAAGTCTTATGAAATCGAATGTATGCACTCGTTTGCGGCCATGATAGAGTGCCCGAAGCCCAGCGTGGTCGAGCACCGGTCGAGCGGCCGGTCGTCGATGATCTGGACGGTTGGAGGAGACCGGATGAGAACCAATCTCAAGCTGCCTGCCCTCGCGATCGTAGTCATCCTCGTCATCGCCGCCTGTAGCTCGGGGGCGTCGTCGGCCGCTCCGAGTGCCGCCGGTGGCGCATCGTCTGCCCCAAGCAGCGGAGGTGCGTCCACCGCTCCGAGCGCCGCTGCCAGTGCCTCGGAAGCCCCGAGCGCTGCGGCCGCGAACCCGACGCCCGAGCCGGCCAAGGCCTGTGCGCAGAGCTCGGACGGGAACGCGATGCAGATGTGGGAGCGCTCCGGCGGCAACAAGGGGATGGTCGACATCCTCGTCTGCGCCTGGAACGCCGCGAACCCGACGAAGCCCATCAACCTGAGCTACATCGTCCACACCGAGATGGTCGCGAAGATCGCCCAGGGCGTCGCCTCGGGCGACGTTCCGGACCTGATGGGGATGGACCTGATCTACGCCCCCCAGTTCGAGAACGCCGGTCAGCTCGTCGACATCACCGACCAGTCCAAGGATTGGCCGGAGCTCGCCGACGTCAGCCCGGGCCACAAGACTGTCGCGACATTCAACAACCGGCTCTTCGGCGTGCCGCTCTACGCCGACGTCTCCGCCCTGTTCTACAACAAGGACCTGTTCAAGAAGGCGGGGCTCGATCCGAACAAGCCGCCGACGAGCCTCGCTGAGATCCGGAGCTACGCCGATAAGATCACCGCGCTCGGCGGCGGCGTCAGCGGCTACTACCTCCCCGGCAACTGCGCCGGCTGCAACATCTTCACCGTCGGGCCGCTGATGTGGGCGTCGGGTGCGACGATCGAGGCCAACAAGTGCGGCGACGAGCCGCTCGTCGGCGACGGCGTCAAGGCCGTCGACCAGTGGGCGCGCGACATGGTCGCGGCCAAGAACGTCCCCGAGGGGGCGCGCGCCGAGACGGGCGCGACCTTCGCAGAGCAGTTCGGGACCGGCAAGCTCGGCATGATGGGGACGGGGAACTTCAACATCGTGCTCGCGCGCGACCAGATGAAGGATCATCCCTTCGAGTTCGGCATCAGCCTGCTGCCGGGCACCGACGCCGGCAAGTACGCCTCGTTCATCGGTGGCGACCTCGTCGTCATCCCGCAGGGCAGCAAGCGGGTCGACGACGCGCTCGCCTTCATGCACTACCTCCTGAACGACACCCAGCAGGTCGAGCTGTACGCCAAGGCCCTCAACCTCCCGACCAGGACCGATCCGAAGCTCACCGACAACCAGTACTACAAGGCCGAGCCGCTGATGGGCGACGTGGCCAAGGCGCTCGCCGTCGGCAAGACGCCGTACTCACTGACGTTCTTCGAGCAGATCAACGATCCGGCCGGCCCGTGGCTGCAGCACCTCCAGAAGGCCTACTACACCACGGACGATCTCGACAAGGTCATCGCCGACGGCAAGGCGGCGATGAAGGCGATCTCCTGCAAGTAGGCTGACCCGGTTCCTCGAACCGAGGTCGTGATGGGCCGCGGCGCTCCTCGGGCGTCGCGGCCGATCGTCCGTCTGGAGACCGAATGACCGCTATCCGACGCCGCAAGCTGACGGGACTCATCTATCTCGCCCCAGCGGTCGTCTTCGTGCTGATCTTCGTGGCCTACCCGGTCGCCCAGATGGTGCGGATCTCGTTCACGAACTGGTCGCTCATCTCGCCGCCACGGGATGTCGGTCTCGGGAATTTCACGGCAGCACTCAACGATGCCAAGTTCTGGCGGGCGCTCGGCTACACCCTGAAATACACCATCTTCATCACGCCGATCCTGATGGTCGGCGGCTACGTGCTGGCGTTGCTCGTCGCGCCGAACTCCCGACTGCGGCGGACGACGCGAGCATTCATCTTCGTCCCCGTCGTCATCGGTCTCGGCGTGTCGAGCCTGCTGTGGGTCTGGTTGTTCGACCCGACCTTCGGACTCATCAACAAGTTCCTGATGGATCTCGGGCTCATCGACAAGCCGATCATCTGGCTGGGCGTGGACACGGAGCTCTCGACCTGGTCGGTCATCGCGTCGGTGACGTGGAAGGTGCTCGGCTTCGGGATGATCCTGTTCGTCGCCGCGATCCAGGCCATCCCGAGCGAGATCAACGAAGCGACGATGGTCGACGGCGCGAGCTTCTGGCAGCGGACGCGCCGGGTGACGGTGCCGCTCACCCGTCGGACGATCCTGCTGGTCACCCTGGTCAGCGTGATCGGCTCGCTGCTGGCGTTCGACCAGTTCTACATCATGACCGCGGGCCAGCCGTTCAACGAGACCGCGACGGCCGTCTTCTACATCTACCTCAACTCGTTCCCGTACCTGCACCTCGGGTACGGCGCCGCGCTGTCGATGATCCTCGCGGCGATCATCCTCGTCTTCACCGTCGTCCAGATGATCCTGACCCGGCGGAGCGAGGTATGACGGCAGTCCCGATGCAGACACCGCTGGCGCGGGCCTGGTCACGCGTGCGGGGTGGTCGCAACCGCTACCTCACCGCGGCTGTGTGCCTGACCATCTGCGTGTTCATGGCGACGCCGATCATCCTGTCGATGTCGGCCGCGGTGAAATCGACCGGCGAGGCCGCAGCGGTCCCGCCGACCTACTTCCCGCACGAGCTCAGCCTCGACAACTTCGCCCGTCTCTGGACCTACCAGGCGGGCCTGCCGACGTACCTCTTCAACAGCTTCGCGACGGCGTTCATGACCATCGCGTTCACGCTCGCCCTGACCATCCCGGCGGGCTACGCCCTGGCGCGGTTCCCGATCCCGGCCAAGGAAGGCATCTTCGTCTTCCTGCTGTTGTCGCTGATCATCCCCTACCAGGCGCTGCTGACGCCGCTCTTCCTCATGTTCGCCCAGCTGAAGCTGACGAACACGCTGATCGGACTGGCCATCCTCCATACGGTCATCCAGCTCCCGTTCAGCCTGTACATCATGCGCAACAGCTTCGAACAGGTGCCCAGGGAGCTCGAGGAGGCCGCCCTGACCGACGGTGGCAGCTCGTTCCAGATCCTGCGCTCGATCTTCATCCCGGCGGTCGTGCCGGCGATCGTGACGGTCACGCTGTTCGCCTTCGTCACCTCCTGGAACGAGTTCCTGGGCGCGTTGGTCCTGCTCAGCCGGGCGTCCGTGTTCACGCTTCCGCTGATCCTCGCCTCGGCCCGTGCCGAAACCAGCCTCGGTGGGACCGATTGGGGCATGCTCCAGGCGGGCATCACCGTGGCCATGATCCCGTGCATCGGGATCTACCTGCTCCTGCAGAAGTACTACGTGGCCGGCTTCACGAGCGGAGCGCTCAAGTGACCGCGCGTCGCGTCCTGTCGGGGACCGGTGCCGACGCCGCGGTCAGGCCGACGCCGTCCGCGATCGCCCGGCTCACGCCGCTCGGCGCAGGTGACGTCCAGATCACCGGCGGCTTCTGGGCGGAACGACTCCGGACGAACCGTGAGCGGACGATCCCGCACGGTCTCGAGCAGCTGCGGCTCGCCGGGAACCTCGCGAACCTGAAGCTCGCTGCCGGCGCCCACGGCCGGTATCGCGCGCTGGGCGAGGCGAGCGGGACGATCTTCCCGTTCCTCGACACCGATGTCTACAAGTGGCTCGAGGCCGTCGGCTGGGAGATCGGACGAGCGCCCGACCGGGTCCTGGGCGACGCCGCGGACGAGGTGATCGGGCTCGTGGAGCGCGCCCAGCGCGATGACGGCTACCTCAACTCGTACGTCCAGGTGGTCGCGCCGGGCCGCGAATACGACGACCTCGCCTGGGGCCACGAGCTGTACAGCTTCGGGCACCTGATCCAGGCCGCCATCGCATGGCAGCGCGCGCTCGGGGACGACCGGCTGCTGCGTGTCGCGACGCGGGCGGCCGACGCCGTCGACCGCGAGCTCGGCCCCGGCGGACGTGACGCCATCGACGGCCACCCCGAGGTGGAGATGGCCCTCGTGGAGCTGTACCGGGCGACCGGTGAGGGTCGGTACCTCGAGCTGGCGGCGCGGATGATCGACCTGCGCGGCCACGGCCTCCTCGGTATCGGCCGGTTCGGGTCGGCCTACTGGCAGGACCACGCGCCCATTCGGGATGCCGCGACGGTGACGGGTCATGCGGTCCGCCAGCTGTATCTCGATTGCGGCGCGGTCGACGTCGCGACGGAGCTCGGCGACCGGCACCTGCTCGACGCTGTCGTTCGGCGCTGGCACGACATGATGGAGACCCGGGCGTACCTGACCGGCGGTCTGGGCAGCCGACACCGCGACGAGGCCTTCGGCGACCCGTACGAGCTGCCGCCGGACCAGGCATACGCGGAGACGTGCGCCTCGATCGCATCGGTGATGCTCGCCTGGCGGCTGTTGCTGGCCACCGGCGACCCCGTCCACGCCGACGCCATCGAACGCACGACGTTCAACGGCGTCCTTCCCGGTCTGTCGATCGACGGGACCGAGTTCTTCTACGTCAATGCGCTGCAGCGGAGGACCGAGCGCGTTGCCGAGGACGAGCGGTCGGGAACGCGGAAGCCGTGGTTCGCGTGTGCCTGTTGTCCACCGAACGTGATGCGCTTCCTGAGCTCCTGGCAGCAGTACCTCGCCACCACCGACGCCGGCGGCGTCCAGGTCCACCAGTTCTTCACCGGGGAGATCACGACGGAGCGCGCCGGTGGCCCCATCCGGATCTCGACGGCGACCGGCTACCCGTGGGATGGCGCCGTGACGGTGACCATCCTCGAGACGCCAAGCGAGCCCTGGACGCTGTCGTTGCGTGTTCCCGGCTGGCGCGGATCGGCGACCCTGCGGGACGCGAATGGCGACGCGGTGACAGTCCCCGCCGATGCCCGGAGCGTCGATGAGACGCGGCAGTGGCAGGCCGGCGATACGCTCACCTTCGAGCTCGACCTCGCTGTTCGGGCCACCCAGCCGGACAGACACGTCGACGCCGTTCGCGGCTGCGTCGCCATCGAGCGCGGTCCTCTCGTCTACTGCATCGAGACCGCGGACCTGCCCGACGGCGTCGTCCTCGAAGACGTCGAGCTCGACCCGTCGGGCCCGATGGCCGCCGTCGCGCGCCCCGACCTCCCACCGTCCACGATCGGCGTGACAGCTGCGGCGGTCGTCCACTCCGAGACGGGCGACCATCGGGAGATCGAGCTCGCGTCGGTCCCGTACTTCACTTGGGCGAACCGGACGGTCGAGGCCATGCGGGTTTGGATCCCGCGGGCGACCGAGGAGACCTGACCGAGCTCAGGACGACCGGGCCGGAGCCGCTGGCGGCGGCGCGGTGGATTGCCGGATGACGAGCGTTGGTTCGTAGACGCGGACGCGAGGGGCGCGGGACGCCGCTGGATCGCGCGCGAGGGCGATCGCGAGCTCGACGCTCTCGCGGACGATGTCGGCGATGGGCATGCGCACCGTGGTCAGGGCGGGCACCGTGTGGGCCGCGAGCAGGAGATCGTCGAAGCCGACCACGGAGAGCTGGTCGGGCACGATCCGCGACAGGCTGTAGGCGGCGTGGAGGACCCCGACCGCGACGAGGTCGGTCGAGGTGACGACTGCGGTCGGTGGCTCCGGCAGCGCCAGCAGCGCGTTCAGTGCCGCCTCGCCACCCGGCAGGCTGTTGTCGACGACCTGCAGGTAGCCGTCCGGGACGCCACCGAACCGTTCGGTCATGACGTCGGTGAACGCGATCTGCCGTTGCCAGTTGTCGCCCGGCAGGCGTCCGCTGACGAAGCCGATCCGTCGGTGGCCGAGAGCGATCAGATGCTCGAGCCCGGCGAGGATACCGGCTCGCTCGTCGACGTCGACGGTCGGGAACTCGAGCGGGCTCGTTCCCTGCCAGGTCGCGACGACCGGCACCGACGAGTCACGCAGGTCTTCCAGCAGGCGCGGCTGGTCCTGCATGTCCCCGAGCATCACGATCGCATCGGTGTAGCGAGTCTCGAGGACCGACGTCAGCGCGATGTCTTCGTCGACCCGACCGTGCGCGTGGCCGATGACGACGTTGTAGCCCCGTGCCATCGCCTCCACGGCCAGCGCCTCGATCACCGTCGCGAAGAACGGGTCGCTGAAGTCGCGCACGATCGCGCCGATGAGCATGGTCGAGGCGCCGCGCAGGCTCCTGGCGTGCGGGTTCGGGCGGTAGCCGAGCCGCCTGGAGGCGACGAGGACGCGCTCGCGGGTGTCCGCTGCGATGGGGACGCGGGTCGGGGCGTCGTTGAGGACGCGCGAGACGGTGCTCTGGGAGACACCTGCGGCACGGGCGATGTCGCGCATGGTCGTGATCGACCGCGGTCGCGCTCCGTCTGTCTCGGTGACGGTCGCCGACGACGGATCGCTCACACCGTCGTGCGGCTCGATTGCCATCGTCGCAAGCGTATCACCGCGATGCGCTCAAACGATTTCATTTCGTCCGCGGTGGCGCAAGTGGAGCGAGACCCCCGGCCCGGGGAAGGGACCGAGCCGAGGGTCCGAGTTGGGACGCCTGTCGCGTCAGACGCGACCCTTGGGCACCGTGTGCCAGTACGTCTTGTTGAAGACGATCTTGCCGAGGTGCCAGATGTGGTTCGGCCTGGGCGGGGTCGGCGGATGCTCGTAGTCGAACTGGAGGAGCGTCCCCTTGCCGTCGCCGATCTCGAAGAAACACATGACCTTGCCTTTGTAGTCGGCGTGCTTGCCGGTCGGGGCCCGATGCTCGATGGCAGCGGTGATCCGCTCGGCCACGACGGGTGCCTCGAAATGGGCCGTCGACCCCGCCTTCGACAGTGGCAGGTCCGTCGCGTCGCCGACGGCGAACACGTTCGGCCGGCCGATGACCTCGAGGGTGTGACGGTCCGTCGGGAGCCAGCCACCCGGGGCCGGTGCGAGGCCCGAGTCCATCAGGACCTGCTGGCCCTTGTGCGGCGGGACGAGGATCAGGAGGTCGTAGCCGAGCTCTTCGCCCTCGAGGCTCTCGACGACCTTGCGGACCGGGTCGATGGATTCGACATTGAAGAACGTGCGGAGCTCGATGCCCTTCTCCTCGAGGATCGGGGTAGCCATGTCGGACACGCTCTCGATGGTGAAGGCGCGCCCGATCGGCGAGCAGAAGTGGATCGTCGAGGCCCCGCGCAACCCACGATCGCGCAACTCGGACTCGATCAGGAACGCGACTTCCAGAGGTGCGGGCGGGCACTTGTAGGGCATCCCGGCGATGCCGATGACGATCCGTCCGCCGCGGAATGCGTCGAGAGCGCGGCGGAGCCGGCTGGCGGCTTCCGCGGTGTAGAAGTGATGGGCCTCCTCCTCGAAGTGCTCGATGGCCTCCGGGACGATCCGCGAGCCGGTCGCGAGGACGAGGTAGTCATAGCCGAGTGGGAGGCCGTCGGTCAGCGTCACGGTCTGACGGCCCTCGTCGATCCCGGCGACTTCGCCGACGATCAGGATCACTCGCGCGTCGAGCAGCGACCGTTCCGGACGCTGGAGATTCGCGGCCCGCTCGCCACCCATCGCGATGTACATGAACCCGGGCTGGTAGACGTGGTTGCCGGTCGCGTCGACGACGAAGACCTCGACCTCGCCCCGGTCGATCCGATGACGGAGCTTGCGGGCCAGCAGGTTTGCGGTGAGGGTGCCTCCGACACCCCCACCGAGGATGAGGATCCGCTGCACGGCGGGGCCTACCGCCGCTTCTCGACGACGATCGCGTCGTAGCCATCGCGAGCGTCGAGGGCGACGAGGCGGTGCCCGGCCTTCTCCACCCATTTCGGGATATCGGTCTTCGAGCCACTGTCGGAGGAGTAGACGGCGATGACGTCGCCGACCTGGCTTTCGCGGATGGCACGGATGAGCTCCATCAACGGGCCCGGACAGAAGCTCCCGCGGGCATCCACGATGCGGGTGACGGTGACTTCGATCTCGATCATGACGGTCACGCCCTTCCCTAGATGAACAGCGGGGTGGAGTCTTCGGTCATCAAGCCGATGACGGTCGCCGCGCCAGCTGGCTCGCCCATGCCGTCGATCATGTCCTCGGGCTTCAAACCGAACATGTCCATGGTCATCTGGCACGGGATGAACTCGACACCGAGCTCCTGTGCGGCCTCGAGCAGCTCCTTGGGGCTCGCGACGCCGTACTGCTTGGCAAGGCGGCGCATCATCCACGGACCCATCCCGAAGAAGTTCATCTTCGAGAGCTTCCGGTGGCTCACGCCCGGCCGCTGCATCGCGGACATCATCTTCTGCATCCAGTTCTCGCCGGTGATCCGCTTCGAATCCTTGACGAAGACCTGGAGGCCCCAGAAGGTGACGAACACGCGGGTGCGGACGCCCATGGCAGCGCTGGTGGAGGCAAGGATCAGCGTCGCCCAGACCTTCTCGAGGTCGCCGCTGTAGTCGATGATCAGGAGGTCGCGCGTTCGCGTCTCGCCGGCGGTGTCCGGGGCCGACATCTCGACCGGTCCGCGGACGGGTTCCTCTGCTTCGGGCCAGCCCTCGAGCGCGGCCACCGCGTCCGCGAGCGGATCGAACGGAGTGAGGGTCTCGGTCGTCATCCAAGGCGCCTCACTTCCGCCGGATGACGAAGCGGTACACCGCCGCGTCAGATGTCTGCTCGACCAGGATGTTGCCGGTCGTCCGACACCACGCGGCGACGTCCTTCACGGAACCAGCGTCGGTGGCGAGCAGCTCGATCGTGCTGCCTGGCTCCAGCAATCGCATGGCCTGAGCCGTCTTGACGATCGGCATCGGGCAGGAGAGCCCGCGAGCGTCGATCCTCTGGGTGATCTCGAGGATTGGCATCACGGTCTCCTTTGCTTCGACTCGATCAGATGAAGACGACGTGTCCGTCGCCCGCGGCGAGGTAGAAGGCGGTGACCCCCTCGACGCCGTCGACGAGCGGGTCGAGGTCGGCGTGATCGAGGTGCAGGAGGTCCATCGACAGGGAGCAGGCCTCGATGTCGACCCCGCCGAGCTCCTTGGCCTGGCGGAGGGTGTCCGCCCACGGCGATTGGCCGGCAGCGGCGAGTGCGTCGACCGCTTCGCGGCCTGCTGTGCCGGCTTCGGGCGCGAGGCCATGGTCGCCGGCGATGCGATCCGCGCGGAACGCGTCGAGCGCCCAGTACTGCAGGAAGATGTTGACCGGCTTGCCGAGTGCGGCCGCGCCCGCTGCCAGGACGGCGGCGGCCTGGAGCTTGTCGTCCGTGCCGGAGAAGAGCACCAGGTTGAGCGGCTCATCCATCTCGGTCACCTCACGGTCGTCTTGGGGAGGCTTCCCTCTCATGACCACCATCGTCTTTGCCGCCGCTTTCCCGTCAGTGCCACGCGTCACGGTGGGGCGGTCCGTTGGGCACTCCGCGGCGACGCGGTCGTTCCGTGGCCGCCTCCATCAACGCGACGAGTGGCCCTTTCCGGGCAGGCTCGGACGGCGGGATGCTTCGACCGGAGGTGCGACATGACCGCTCCGATCACCGCAGGCGAGAGTCGATTCGAGGCCCAGGAGCATCGGGACCTCAACGTCGGCCTCAGCCGCATCGAGGAAATCGTCAACGACGCGGCGGACCTTGGCTCCGACGCGCTCTGGGTCAGGCTCCACGACACGCTGCGCTGGCTCGACCACGATGTCCGCCCGCACATGGCGTGGGAGGATCGCTGGCTCTACCCGCAACTTGACGAGATCGCCGGGACGCCGTGGGCGACGCGATCGGCGCATTTCGAGCACCGTCAGATCGAGGGGATGATCACGACCCTCGAGGTGGACTCGGTTCGGTGGCTCGGACACGCGACGCCCGTCACCCGCGCGGAGATCGTCCAGCATCTGGGCGCCATACGGGTCACCATCTCGGCCCACGTCGAGCGGGAGGAACGGCTGCTTCTGCCCCTGCTCGACGACAAGACGGCGCGTGCAGCCTGGCGACCGTGACGCCCGGGGCCTCAGTCCCGCTGCACGACCCGATCGAACCGGCGGTCGCCGCCGGCCAGCTCGCCGACTGGGGCTTCCTCGCGCACGCCGACCTACCCGACGCGGCCGGGGATGCCTACCTCCTCGTCGCGCTCCGCGATCGGCCCACGTTCCGCCACTTCGATCCCGAGACGGTCGAGCTGTGGGTCACCCGTGGCGGTCGCGGCGTTCCCTTCGAGATCACGCGGTCGACGCCCGATCTCGACCTCGCCTTCTCGTGGGGGACCGTCCGGATCGTCGACCGCCTCGATGTGTCGAACGAATATGTCGTGTTCGGCGGCCGGCTGACGACCGCCCGTGTCGGGGGGATGGTCGTGGTCAGCCTGGTCAGCCCCGCGCCGATCCTGAGGCGGGGCGGTCACTCGCAGGGCTGGGACGAAGCCGCGGTCGATCTGGCCGCGTTCTTCGGACGGGTGATGGTCGCCGTCGACTACGTGCCGGGATTCGAGGCACGAATGGCGGCTGCACACCCGGTGACGAGGTATGCGGCGTTCGTTTGCGACTGCCTGACGCGATATGGGGCGGCGGGCGGTCTGCAGCGGGCGCGTCCTGCTCTCTGGCGGCTGATCCGCGGTGAAGCGGACCGACTGCGCACCTCGGAGCCGGTCGCCTGGGCGGCAGGGGTGACGCTCGCAGCGGACGCAACGGACGTCGGGACCGCCTGACGCGGGACCGCCGCGTGGCCCGGCTGCGGCGATCAGATCGTCGTGTTGGCGATCGCGAGTTCGCGTACGGTCCACGCCTTCAGCGTGCCGAGCTGCCGGCCGTCGAGCCGCTCGCATGCCCAGTCCCAATGGATCGCGACATCGTCCCCCGGCACCACGTCGTCGATGAAGCCGAGGCCGTCGCGCCAGCCGCGGACCGTCTCGACGCGCGGAGCCCCGAGCCGAAGCTTTCCGCCGGCCCACTCCAGCGGAACGCTGTCGACGAGCAGGTCCGGGCCCATCCGTTCACGCACGATGCCCCACCGGATCCGGCACTTGTCGATGATGCCAAGGACGTCGTCGGACGGACCGCCGCGTAGCAGGCCGACCACCGGGAACACGTCGAGGACGTGGAAGGCATGGACCGGATGGGCGCCGTCCGGCGCCTTGGTCGCGAGCCAGCGCCAGTCGGAGTGGCGGATGCGCGGCCGGAACCGGATCTCGTTCGACCGGGCGAAGGCGGCGACCGGAACGTGCCGGAGGAGGTCGCCGCCGAGCCAGTAGGCCTCGACGACCCGGCTGTCGAGAGGATCGGCGATGCCGTTCGACCGAGCGATGAGCTCGAGATACGGCCAGGCGCCCTCGAACCCCTGCGCCAGCTCGCGGATCCGTCGCACGTCCCCGCCGGCCGCGGCCTCGCCGAGCAGCTCGTCGGCCGCATCCGGCCCGCAATAGCCGAGGCGGTTCGGGCCGTACGCGTATCGGGCGAAGCGGATCGGACCGGGGACGTCGACGGCGATCATGGGGTCATGCGGGCGCGGCGCCACGCTCGTCCTGACGTCGCAGCACGAACGCAGCGAGCACGAGGACGGAGACGGACATGATCACGAGTCCGAGCGCGACCGTGGGCGCCGGGAGCGTGCCGTTGACGCCCGCGGCGAGCACGGCGGTGATCGGCGCGGCGATGACGAGGACGGAGGCCACGACCGACGCATCAGCGCGGCGCAATGCGGCCAGCCACGTCGCCGTGTAAGCGGCGAGTAGCGCTCCCGTCCCAACTCCCCACGCCAGTTGGGTCGCGGTCAGCCCCGCAAGGACGGGAAGACGGCCCGTGATGCCGAGATAGCCGACAAGGACGACGAGCCCGATCCCGAGCCGAGCGGCGGCGACCAACGGTGATGGGACGTCCGCGATGAGCAGGCGCTTGGCGATGACCACCTCGATGCCCCACAGCAGCGTCGCGGTGAGGATCATCGTCTCGCCGATCCCCCACACGACGCCGGTCGGTGGTGCCGCGAGGAACTGGCCGGCGAGAAGGACCCCGAGGGCGGCGATCGGGAAGATCCCGAGCCGCTCGCCGAGGAACGGCACCGCGAGGATCGCGACCCAGACGAACAGCGTCTTGTGGATGAAGGCGGCGGTCGGTGCGCTGGCGATGGCAAGGCCGCTGAAGAACAGGATGAACGGGACGCTGCCGCCGATGATGCCGATGATGCCCAGCTTCACCCACGACCCGGGGGCGAGGGCGCGGACTTCGGCGCCGCGCACGACGAGCGCCGCAAAACCGATGAGGATCAGCGCCGCGACCCCGTTCTTGAGCGTCGTGTAGACAGCGGGATCGGGCACCTGCTTGACGCCGTAGCTATTGGCGAAGACCGAGATCCCGCTGATGAGGGCCACGACGAACGCGAGCGCGACGCCCCATCCGGTGGTGTCGGGGATGCGCAGCCGCCGGGCTGCGAGGTCACGACGCGTGATCATCGGTCTCCTCCTGTCGGGCGCTGTCGATGGCAGTCCGGATGGCCTCGGCCTCATCGGGGGCGAGGCGTTCGATGACGGTCCCGGCGGCGACGTAGACCCACTCCCCGATCGCAAGGTCGCCCAGGATCAGCGTGTTCGCCCTCCGCCGGCGGCCGTCCGTCTCCACGGTGGCACCGTCCGCGTCGATCGCGACGACCCGGCCGGGCGTTCCCAGACACATCCGCTCACGCCTCGCGTTCGATGCCGGCGAGCTCCTGGAGCCTGTGCCAGTTCGCGAGCCGATCGGCGGCCGTCGCGACGATCTCGTCGGTCGGGGTGCCGTCCGGCCCGAAGTGCGGCGCGAACCGTCCCTCGGTCCGGGCGAACGCCAGGAAGTCGAGTGGCGATCCATCGGGTGCCGTCGCCCAATCGCCACGCAGCGCCGGGTTGCCCTGCAGCGAGAGCCGCTCGGCGATCGTGTCGCCCCGGCGAGGGTCGTAGGTGAACAGCGGGAACGCACGCGATTCGACCGCAAGCTTCGACTGGCGTGCCGACGCGTCGTCCGCGATCCCGTGCTCAGGCTGGCAGGGCGTGTAGGCGATGACGACCGCCGGACCGGGATACGCGTTGGCCTCCATGATCGTCCGCAGGAAGTGGTTGAGATGCGCCGGCGTGCTCTGCGCGACGTAGGCGCCGCCGTGCGCCATCAGGATCGGGCCGAGCTCCTTGCGCGGCTCATTCCGGCCATGGATGGCCTTCCCGAAGGCCGACAGCTTCGTGACCTGGCCGCCGTAGGACGCCGTGGACGCCTGCCCGCCCGTGTTCGAGTAGACCTGCGTGTCGAGGACGAGGACCTTGATGTCGGCTCCCGACGCGACCATCCGCGACAACGCACCGAAGCCGATGTCGAACATCGCCCCGTCGCCGCCGATGACCCAGAGCCGGCGATCCGGATGGCCAGCCTGGTCCCACCGCGCGCGGATGCCCATCGCGACGGCCGGAGCGTTCTCGAAGAGCGAGTTCGTCCACGGGACGAGGTATGGATTGAAGGGGTAGGTGCTGCCGTAGACGGTGTTGCAGCCGGTCGCGGCGACGATCCCCATCGACTCCGGACCGTTGATCTGGCGCGTCGCTGCGACCATCTGGCGGATCGCGGTCGCCTCGCCGCAGCCCGCGCACGACCCGGCCCCGCCGAGGTAGCCGATCGCGTTCTCGCCGAGCAGGAGGTCCGCGAGTGCCTTCTCGTTGCGGTAGACCTCTGGCGTTGGCGGCAACGAGCGGAAGAAGCGCATGTCGCGGGTGTAGCGCTCGAGCGTGCTCTCGCCGGCCGGCTCCTCGGCGACCTTGTCGATCATGATCAGGGCGTCGTGGCCCAGCGCGGCGCAGACCTCGACGCATTCGGCGCAGCCCTTGCAGTGGACGGGGTCGACGAAGATCCCGAAGGCGCCACGGTCCAGCCCGCGACGCGCAGGAACGTCGCCGTACTTGGTGGTCGGAGCGAAGTGGGCGGTCGCCGTGGTCGCCGCGGTGGCGGAATCCGGCTGGCCGGACGCCCATGTCTCGATAAGCGGCGCGACGGCCGGTTCGGGCACGACGCGGGCGAGGATGGCGGTGTCGGGGCAGGCAGCGACGCAGGCCATGCAGCCGACGCACTTTTCCAGCAGGAACTCGGGGATGCGCGGTGCGAGCCGGCTGAAGTCGCGGGTCGCGGCGGTCCCAGGCGGGATGATCGAGCGGGCCAGGCCGGCATCGGCGGGGAGCTCGAGGTCCGCCACGCCGCGCCTGTAAGCGGGCACGACCGAGCGACCGAACTCCTCCACGTAGGCATGCATGTCGAGGACGGGCAGGGCCGCTCCCAGCCGCGCGTCGTGGAGCTCCTTGGGCTCGCCCTGGTCCTTGAGGAGTGGTGCGCTATCGGGCATGGGACGCTCCCGGCTCTGTCGCCTGCGCGGCGTGAGCCTCACGGGCGGCGCGTGCGATGTCGTGGACTAGGTCGGTCGTGGACAG
>JBJMMQ010000118.1:0-15413 GCA_045804705.1 Chloroflexota bacterium | reverse complement strand
TCGGATACCGATCGCTCATGGAGCGCTGGGAATCGACGGCGGAGTACCCCGTCACCTTCGTCCCGACCGTCTCGCGCCCGAACGATCCCCTGAACGCCGACTGGACCGGGCGGACCGGGCGGGTCGAGGCGATCCTCGCCCCGGTCCTCGACGAGCTCGGGCTGTCGCCGGCGAACTCGATCGCCTACATCTGCGGGAACCCCGACATGATCGTCTCGGCCGAAGAAACCCTCCTTGGCCGCGGCTACCCCGAGGATCAGGTCCACAAGGAGCTGTACTGGCCCAAGGGCAAGGAGCCCCGAGGCGTGGCCGGCGCGGACCTAGCGGCCGCGATCGATGCCGCCGAGGCCAACGCCGACCAATAGGGTTGCGGCGAACCTCAGCCGACCCCGTCCCGTGTGGCGTCCAGCCGGTCGAGGATCAGGCGCGTCACTCCCTCCACGGGGATCCGCTCCTGCGCCATCGAGTCGCGGTCGCGCACGGTCACGGCGCCATCCTCGAGCGAGTCGACGTCGACCGTGATGCACCACGGCGTCCCGATCTCGTCCTGCCGCCGGTACAGCTTGCCGATCGCGGCGGTGTCGTCGTAGACCGCCATCGTGTGCCGCTTGAGATCGTCCTTGATGCGGTGGCACAGCTCGACGATCTCGGGCCGCTTCTTGAGCAGTGGCAGGACGGCCACCTTGTACGGGGCGAGGTCAGGGTGCAGCGCCAGGGAAACCCGCTTCTCGCCCCGGACCTCTTCTTCGCGGTACGCGTCGATGAGGAAGGTGAACGCCGCACGGTCGGCCCCCGCCGCGGTCTCGACGACCCAGGGGATCACGTGCTCGCCCGTCGCCTGGTCGAAGTACTCGAGCTTCTCGCCGGACGCCTCGGAGTGGCGCGAGAGGTCGAAGTCGCCGCGGTTGTGGACGCCTTCGAGCTCCTTCCAGCCGAACGGGAAGCGATATTCGACGTCGACCGCCTTCTTGGCGTAGTGAGCCAGCTCGTCGGGGGCGTGCTCGCGCAGGCGGAGTCGCGACGGCGTGACCCCATAGCGCTCGTACCAGGCCCGGCGCTTCGGCAGCCACATCTCGAATGCGTCGGCGGCCGCGTCGTCCGGTCGGACGAAGTACTGCATCTCCATCTGCTCGAACTCGCGCATCCGGAAGACGAAGTTGCCCGGGCTGATCTCGTTGCGGAAGGACTTCCCGATCTGGGCGATCCCGAACGGGAGCTTCTTGCGCGACGAACCCTGGACGTTCTTGAAGTTGACGTACGAGCCCTGGGCCGTCTCGGGGCGGAGGTAGATGACGGCCGCGTCTTCCTCGACCGGTCCCATGAACGTCTTGAACATGAGGTTGAACCGGCGCGGTGCTGACAACGGGCCGCCGTCGTCTGGGCAACGCAGGCCGAGCCGCTCGACGACGGTCGGGTCCTGAAGGTCGGTCGCGCTCAGGTTCTCGGCGCCGGGCAGCTCGTCGAGCCGGAAACGCTTGTGGTCCGTCGCGCACTCGACCAGCGGGTCGCTGAACGACCCGACGTGACCCGATGTCACCCACACTTGTGGCGCCATGAGGATCCCGGCGTCGAGGCCCACGATGTCGTCGCGCTCCTGGACCATCGCCCGCCACCACGCACGCTTGACGTTGTTCTTCAGCTCGACACCGAGCGGACCGTAGTCCCACACCGCATTGATGCCGCCGTAGATCTCGGACGAGGGAAAGACGAACCCGCGCCGCTTCGAGAGCGAGACGATCGTCTCGAGCTCGGCGACGGCGGGCGCGACTTCCTCGGTGGGCTGGTCGTCGATCTGGGTCACGGAGACTCCGTTGGCAGGTGCAGGGGTTCCCGATGCTAGCAGAGCGCGATCGCGCGACACCTACGGCAGCGCCGCCGTCAGGACCCGCCGCGCGTTGCCGCCCATGACCTTCCCGATCGTCTCGTCGTCGAGTCCGGCGTCGATGAGCGCGTCGGTGATCTGGACGAGCCCGCTGGCATCGAACGGCACCGGCACCGCGCCGTCGAAATCTGAGCCGAGACCGACGTGATCGGCACCCGCGATGTTGACCGCGTACCGGATGGAGCGGGCGATCGCCCCCGCGTCGTCGCCACCCGACGCAGTCGGCCAGAAACCGATGCCGACCATCCCGCCGGTCGCGGCGATGGAGCGCACGTGCTCATCCGAGAGGTTCCGGACGTTATCGGCGACACCGCGAACGCCGGTGTGCGACGCGACGACCGGCCGGGTCGACATCGCAAGGACGTCGTCGATGGTCGCCACGGACGCGTGGGCCAGATCGACCAACATCCGTCGCGCCTCCATCCGCCGGACCATCTCGCGACCCGCGTCAGTGAGGCCGCCCTTCTCGACGCCGTGCGCCGATCCGCCGAACTCGTTGTCGAAGAAATGGCTGGGCGACATCATCCGGAAACCCGCGTCGGCGACGACGTCGACGTTGGTGGGGTCGCCATCGAGCGCGTGCGCGCCCTCGATCGCGAGGAGCCCCGCGGTGAGCGACGTGTCGGCCGCACGCGCCGTCTCGTAGGACGTCAGGTCGTCACGGGTCCGGATGAGCCGGAACGCCCCGTCGGATCGCGCCGCGAAGCGATCGGCACGCGAGGCGAGGTAGAGCGCGCGTGGCAGCAGGCGGCGCCATGTCGCGGGCGGCCAGCCGAGCGCGAGGGCCAGGAGGACCACGTCGTCACTCGAGTCGTCATTGCGCTCGATGTTGAGATGCCGCGGCGACTTGGTCGAGGCCGCCAGGACCTGGAGTGCGACGTTTCCCTCGCGCAACCGCGGAATGTCGACCTGGCCACGTTCGCCACGGACGAGCAGGTCCCTGCCCCACAGGAGTGAATCGGCATGAAGGTCGGCGACCCATAACGTCCGGTGGAGCGCCAGCGCCCGATCCGACGGCCGATATGGCGCGCCAGTCGTCTGGCACAGGCGGGCCTCGGTTCGGGCGACCATCGCCCGCCCGACGGCCCTGGCGCCGAGGGTCGCCGCAGTCGCTGCAACCGTCGTCGCGGCGGCACCGAGGCCGATCCGCCGTAAGCGGCGGGTCGCACTCACGACGGCATCGGCCGGACAGCATGCGGCGTGCGAACTTCGTCGAGGAACGCGAGCGACCGGGCATCGCGCTCGAGGGCGCCGCGGACGAATTCGCGCAGCGCTGCCTCGGTCTCGCGCTCGACCCCGGCCGAGAGGCGGAGCGCGGCGATCGCCTCGATGTCGAGACGCTGGTAGGCCTTGAGCAACTTGACCGCGTCGAGACTGATGCCCGTCCGGTCGTGCGATGGACCCGGGCAGTGGACGCACAGGACCCCGCCGAGGGGCGGCACCCACCGGAAGCGCTCGTCGGCCTCGAGGACACGATCGCATTCGACGCATCGATCGACCTCTGGTCGCTGGCCGAGCTCGTCCAGCAGGTGCATCTCGTACCAGCGAGCGACACGGCCGGGTGCCATCTCCGCATCGAGCAGCTCGTACGCGCGGCGCAGGAGGAGGTAGAGCGGCTCGGCGGCGTGGCGCTCCTCGAGGGAGCGGTCGGCGAGCTCGGCGAGATACCAGGCCGTCGCCGCCGGCTCGAGCGCGTCCCGCAGATGGAGCCAGGCGTGGCCGACACGAACCTCGGTCACGACATCGAAGGTCCGGCCACGGGCCAGAACGAGATTGAGCTCGGCGAACGGCTCGAGGCTGCCCCCGAGGCGCGACGTCGGCCGACGGATGCCCTTGGCGATGGCCTTGAGCTTGCCGCCGGTCGGGGTGATGAGGGTCAGAACGCGGTCTGCCTCGCCGAGATCGAACCTCGAGAGGACGATGGCATCCGTCGAATAGCGGCGCGGGATGGGCATCACCGGGACGGTACCACCGCCGGCCGGATTGATCCGATCCCGGGGAGGCTGCGTATGCGGGGTAGGACGCCGGCGCGGAATGCGTCCCCCTCGCCGGCGTCCGTCCCCGCCTTGTACAGCCGCGTCCGGACCAACAGGCTACCTGTACGGGACACGTTTCGTGTACACTCGGGCACGGAATGACCACCGCCAGCCCGGACATCGACCTCGCCGCCCTCATCGCCGACACCGAGGGCGAGATCGTCCGCCTGGTGCGCGATCGGGACCCATCGACGCACGGCCTGTACGAGATGGTCCGCTACCACCTCGCGCTCGACGGCTCGGGGGCCTCGGGTGGCAAGCGGATGCGGCCGCTCCTCGGACTGCTCGCCTACGCCAGCATCACGGGCGAGCACCAGCGGGCGCTTCCCGGTGCGGCCGCCGTCGAGCTCGGGCACAACTTCAGCCTCGTCCACGACGACATCGAGGACGGCGACGTCGAGCGCCGCCATCGGGCGACGCTCTGGACCGTCCACGGCGTGCCGCAGGCGATCAACACGGGCGACACGCTGTTCAGCCTGTCGCGCATCGCCCTCCACCGCCTGACCGATCTCGGCTTCCCCGACCGCACGGTCCTGCGCCTGATGCGCCTCTTCGACGAGACCTGCCTCGCACTGTGCGAAGGCCAGTACATCGACATCGCCATGGGCGCATCCGACGAGCTCGTGAGCGTGGAGCTCTACTTCGACATGATCGGGCGCAAGACGGCGGCGCTCATCGCCGCGTCGATCGAGGCGGGTGCCGTCCTCGCAACCGAGGACGAGGAGGTCATCGCGCGCTACCGCGGCTTCGGCTGGGCGCTCGGGCTCGCATTCCAGCTGAACGATGATCTGCTTGGCATCTGGGGCCCGGAACGCACGACCGGCAAGGAGCCGTCGGACGTCGTCCATCGCAAGAAGACCCTGCCGGTCCTGTACGCGCACGAGCATGCAGGTCCGGAGGATCGCGAGCGCCTTGGGACGCTCTACGCGAACCACGACCTGACAACGTCCGAGGTGGCCGAGGTGACCGCCATCCTCGAGCGGACCGGCGCCCGCGACTACACGCGCGACCAGGCGCGGCGGTACCGCGATGAGGCGTTGGCCGAGCTGGACGCCGCAGGCGTCGTGCGACCCGAGGCGCGCGCGCGACTCGAGGAGATCATCGTCTCGGTCATCAGCGCCTGATCCGATCGGCCTGATCGCTTAGCGGTCCGCCTCGTCGTCGTCGGGCCCGTCGTGCTCCCGCTCGCGCACGGCGAGGACCTTGCCGACGCGCCGCCCATCCGTCGTCTCGACCGTGAGCGTCAAACCATCCATCTCGACCTGGTCGCCGGGCCGCGGCACCGTCCCCAAACGGTGATAGATGAGGCCGCCGACGGTGTCGTATTCGTCGGCGTCGTCGAGCCCGAGGTCCGTGCCGAACAGCTCCGCGAGGTCGTCGATGTCGGCACGGCCGTCGATCCGGGCCTGGTCGTCGTCGAGGCGGACGATCAGCGGCTCCTCGGCGTCGTACTCGTCCTGGATCTCGCCGACGATCTCCTCGAGCAGGTCCTCGATGGTCGCGAGGCCTGCCGTGCCGCCGTACTCGTCGAGGACGATCGCGATGTGGACCTTGCGGCGCTGGAACTCGTGGAGCAGGTCGTCGACGCTCATCGACTCCGGGACGAACACCGGCGTGCGCAGGATCGAGCGCAGATCGGGCCGAGATCCGAGCGCCTTCAGGAACGGCAACAGGTCCTTGGCGTAGAGGATCCCGACGATCTCGTCGATCGACTGCTCGTACACCGGGATCCGGCTGTGGCCCTGCTCGATCACGACGTCGATCGCCTGCTCCATCGACGCGGTCACCGGAAGCGTCACCATCGCGATGCGCGGGACCATGACCTCGTGGATGCGCTGGTCGCCGAGCTCGATGACCGCGTGGATCATCTGCTCCTCCTCGGCCTCGAGGATGCCTTGCTGGCCGCCGCGCTCGACGAGGATCTTGAGCTCCTCGGTGCTCATCGTGTCCTGGTTCTGGGTGCCCGCGCCGAGCATGTTGGCGACCCCGTTGGTGACCGCCGTCAGGACGTACACGATCGGCCCGAGGATGCGCAGCATGAGCACGATGAAGGCCGAGAGCCGAAGTGCGAAGGCCTCCGTGTGCGCGAGCGCGAGGCTCTTGGGGATGAGCTCACCGAAGAGGATCGTGAACAGGCTCAGGATGAGCGTCACGATGATCAGCGCCAGCGCCCCTGCCGACGAAGCGAGGACCGGCAGGCCCGACCCGGCCAACAGCTCCTCGAGGCTCGTCGTGAGGTTCACCGCCGCATAGGCCGAGGCGAGGAAGCCGAGGAACGTCAGGCCGATCTGGGTGACCGCGAGGAACCGCCCGGGCTGCGCGACGAGGCCCTTGACCCGCTGCGCGCTGCGACTGCCCTCGTCGACGAGCTGATCGATGCGCGACCGGCGCATGGTGACGAGGGCGATCTCGGCCGCGACGAAGACGGCCTCGAACAGCGTCAGGATGATGATGACGACGATCTGGAGGAGCGTGTCCATCTAGGCCGTCGGCTCCCCCTCGGCGGGCTTGGAGCGCGGCTCGCGGATGCGAGCGGGAACGCCGACGGCGAGCTTGCCGGCGGGAACGTCGCGGGTCACGACGGACCCGGCGCCAGTCCGCGCCCCTTCGCCGATGTCGCGGGGCGCGACGATCATCGTGTCGACCCCGATGAACGCGCCATCGCCGATGGTCGTCGGATGCTTGTGGGTACCGTCGAAATTGGCGGTGATCGCGCCGGCGCCGATGTTGACCCCTTCGCCCACCTCCGTGTCGCCGAGATAGGAGACGTGGTGCTGCTTCGACCCCGCACCCAGGCGCGTGTTCTTGAGTTCGGCGAAATTGCCGACCGTCGCGCCGCGACCGACGGTGCTGCCCGGACGCAGGTGGCTGTACGGTCCGACCGTGGCGCCGTCCTCGATGGTCGAGGATTCGATGATGCTCGCCCAGACCTCCGCACCGTCACCGACTGTGGCGTCGATCAGCTGGCTGCCGGCGCCGATGACCGCGCCCGTCCCGACGGTCGTCGATCCACGCAGGATGACATTCGGTTCGAGGGTCACGTCCTCGCCGAGATCGACCGTCCAGTCGAGGTAGACGGTCGATGGGTCGCGCATCGTGACCCCGTTGCGCATGTGCGCCTCGTTGAGCCGGACACGGAGGCTCCACTCGGCGGCGGCGAGCTGCGCCCGGTCGTTGATGCCGTCGAACCGGCCGTCGTCGTCGAAGGCGACGGCACTGACGAGACGACCATCCTCGCGTGCGAGCGCCACGAGGTCGGTGAGGTAGACCTCGCCAGTCGCCGCCGAGGGTCGGAGCGCCTCGATCCGCCGGCGCAGCCATCCTGCATCGAAGGCGTAGATGCCGGCGTTGACCTCGTTCCCCTCGAGCTCGTCCGGCGTCGCGTCATTCGCCTCGACGATCCGCTCGACGGTCCCGAAGTCGCCCCGGACGATCCTCCCCAACCGGGCGGGATCGGCCGCAAAGACGCTGGCGAGAGCGATCGCGGCGTCGTCCTGCCGTCGTGCCTCGAGCACGGCATCGAGATCCGCGCCGGTCACGAGCGGCACGTCGCCTGACAGGACGAGGATCTCGGTCGCGTCCGTCGCGATGATCTCGAGCGCCGCCCGAACGGCATCGCCCGTCCCGCGCGGGACCTCCTGGAGCGCGAACCTGCCCCGCTCCGCGAGCGCCGCGGTGACGGCCTCGACCGAGGGTGAGTAGACGATCACGGGACGGTCGGACGCTGCGCCGTCAGCGGTGCTCTCCCAGGCGTCGAGGACGTAGTCGAGCATCGGCCGACCACACAGCCGGTGAAGGACCTTGGGCGTCGCAGAGCGCATCCTGGTGCCGAGCCCTGCTGCGAGGACGACGGCGACGGTCGGCGACGACGTGGGACTTGGGGGGTTCACGAGGTGCGGCGCCGACCGGGAAAGGGTCGGTGTCGTCGGGCGCACCCTGACCGCTCGGGGTCGGGCGCGAGGTTTTCAGGTTTCATCAAGGGTCCCGGCATCGTAGGGGCGGCCCGTTCGGGGTGTCAACCGAGACGCAGATCGACGGGTGACGTGCGAAGTTAGATCCGCTACCGCCGTGTCCGACGTCTGACAGGCGATGGCGCCGGGGTGTGGATTCGCGCCTGAGCTGGAGAAGTCTGTGAGCATCGCCGATCACCCGGGCCCCGGGGAGACGGTGTCTGCCATCCCGACGGGCACCGTCACGTTCCTGTTCACCGACATCGAAGGCTCGACGCGGCTGCTCGAGCGGCTGAGACACGAGTATGCGGACCTGCTTGCCGAGCAGCGCCGATTGCTGCGTGCCGCCTTCTCGGAATGGAACGGCTTCGAGGTCGACACCCAGGGTGATTCGTTCTTCGTTGCGTTCCCACGCGCGGTCGATGCTCTCCAGTGCACCGTCGAGGCGCAACGCGCGATCGCCGCTCATTCCTGGCCGCAGGGCGAGCAACTCCGCGTTCGCATGGCACTCCACACCGGCGAGCCCCTCGTCCAGCGAACGGGCTACGTCGGCATGGACGTGCATCGCGCCGCGCGCATCGGCTCTGCAGCACACGGTGGCCAGATCCTCGTGTCGGGCAGCACACGCGAACTCGTCACGGCCGACATGCCGACCGGGATGGACCTCATCGGCTTGGGCAGCTATCGGCTGAAGGACGTTCGCCAGCCAGTCGAGCTGTACCAGGTTCGTGCCGACGGCCTGCCATTCGACTTTCCTCCGCTCCGCACGGAGAGCACCGGTGACGAGCCGCCGACACCCGGTGAAGCTCCATTCAAGGGCCTCGAGTTCTTCGACGAGTCCGATGCCCGGCTGTTCTTCGGCCGAGAGTCGCTGACCGCCGAGTTGGCCGAGCGCGTCGCGTCCGGGCGGTTCCTGGCGGTGATCGGTGCATCAGGCAGCGGCAAGAGCTCGCTCGTCCGAGCGGGCGTCGTGCCCGCGATCCGGGCCGAGACGGACACGGACTGGGCGATCCAGACGATGACGCCGACGGCTCGTCCTCTCGAGGCCCTTGCGCTCGCGTTGACCAGCATGCAAGGGTCGTCCCGTGGCGGAGCCTCGCCACGCGAGACGGCCGCCCTTATCGACGACCTGGCGGCGGAGCGGCGATCACTGCATCTCTTCGCCCGACAGCGGCTCGTGCCCGGTCGCCGGCCGCAGCGGGTCCTGCTCGTGGTCGACCAGTTCGAGGAGGTCTACACCCTTTCGCGGGACGAGGGCGAGCGGATCGCGTTCCTCGACAACCTGCTGAGTGCCATCGACGGCGACGGTCCGGTGACCGTCCTGCTGACCCTGCGGGCCGATTTCTACGATCGGCTCGCAGCGCACGACGGATTGCGCACCGCTGTCGCCGAGAACCAGGAGTACATCGGGCCGATGACGGCGGCGGAGCTCCGGCGTGCCATCGAAGCTCCGGCCGAGGCCGGCGGCTGGGAGCTCTCGCCGGGCTTGGTCGACCTGATCCTTCACGACGTCGGCGAGGAGCCGGGTGCGTTACCCCTGCTGTCCCACGCCCTGCTCGAGACCTGGCGACGGCGGCGGGGCAACGTCATGACGCTCAAGGCATATGGCGAATCCGGCGGCGTCCGGGGCGCGATCGCACGGACGGCCGACCGCGTCTACCACGCCGAGCTCGACGACGCCCAGCGGGAGATCGCGCGGTCGATCTTCCTGCGCTTGACCGAGCTCGGCGAGGGCAACCAGGACACCCGCCGGCGGGTCGCCCTGCGCGAGCTCGTGCCGGCGCAGGGCGCCGATGGCGACGCGGTGGCGGCGGTCCTCGCCAGGCTCGTCGACGCGCGCCTCGTGACGACGAGTGCGGACACGGCCGAGGTCGCCCACGAGGCCCTCATCCGCGAGTGGCCGACCGTGCGGGAGTGGCTCTCCCATGATCGTGAAGCGCTCCGCGTCCATCGCCACCTGACCGAGGCGACCCAGGAGTGGGAGCTCCTCGAGCGGGATGCGGGTGCCCTCTATCGCGGAGCACGGCTGGCCAACGCGGTCGAATGGTCCGCGGATCATCCCGAGGCGATCAACACGCAGGAACACGCCTTCCTGCAAGCATCACGCGACCAGGAGAGACAGGAGGAGGATGAGCGCGACGCGCGGCGTCGGCGCGAGATCGAGGCAGCGGAGCAGTTGGCAGCCTCGGAGACGGCGGCGGCGCGCCGCCTGCGCCGACGTGCGCTGCTGCTAAGCGGCGCCCTGGTCGTGGCTGTGTTGATGGCCGGCGCCGCCGTCGTCCTCGGACTGCAGGGGCAGCAAAGCGCGGTCGAAGCGGCGCAGAACTTCGCCAAGGCCGAGAGCCAACGCCTTGCCGGCGAGTCGAGCACCCTGCTGCAGCTGCAAGGCAGCTCCGAGGTGGCGGCCCTGCTCGCCCTGCGCGGCCTCGACGCGAACTACTCGCCGCAGGCCGACATGAGCCTCCAGCGCGCGTCGCGGGTGGACTTCGGTCGCAGCTGGCTACCGAGCGGCCTGCAGGTGGACGCACTCGACGTCTCACCCGATGGGGCTCACGTCATCACCATCGCGCGAGATGGGGTCGCCCGGCTCTGGAGCGTCGCGACGGGGAAACTCGAACGTGAGTATGAGGTCGGGGTGTCGTTCAGCTGGCCGATCGTGTTCTCGCCCGATGGGACGCGGTTCCTGATCAGCGCCGAGGAAGGCGTCTCCGTCTGGGATGTGGCCAGCGGTGACCGGACCTTCACGGCCGAGGCCGGCCAAGTTGCGGACTTCTCGCCGGACGGGAGCCAGATCTTCATCGGGCGTGGCGACACCGTCGACGTGGTCGATGTCGCCAGCGGTGGGATCGTCCGGACGATGACGGTGCCGGCCGAAAGTCTGAAAGTGTTTCCCGATGGAGCTCGCCTCATCACGTCGGCGGGCGACCAGGCATTCATCTCAGACGCACGAACTGGCGCCGTCCTGCATCAGCTGCCGGGACTCGGCGGCTACATCAAGCATGTCGCGGTCTCGCGCGACGGCCGCTACGTGGCGACAAGCTTCCAGGACAAGATCGCCAAGGTCTGGGATGGAGGGACCGGCAGGCTGGTCCAGACCCTCGTCGGCCACTCTGAGCTCCTCTTCGGGATGGCCTTCTCGCCTGATGACAAGACGCTCCTCACGGGGAGTCTCGACAACACCGCGCGGCTGTGGGACATCGCGACCGGCAAGGAGATCCGGCGCCTCACCGGTCACACCGCCGCTGTCTACGACGTCGGCTTCACGCCCGATGGCCGCTACGCGATCACGAGCAGCGCCGACAGGTCGGCCCGGATCTGGGACCTGACAGGGACACTCGAGGCAGACACGCTGGCCGGACAGACCTCGTTCATCTACGCCATCGACTTCTCGCCAGATGGCAGCAAGATCTTCACGGGCAGCGCTGACGGCACGGGGCTCCTGTGGGACGCGGCGTCACATCAGGTCGTTGCGAAGCTCTACACGGATAGTCGCGTGGACTCCGCCGCCTTTTCGCCCGACGGTCGATACCTGCTCCTCGGGCACACCGAGAAACCGGCCGAACTGTGGAACGTCGCCACCGCCAGCAAGGCACGGGTGCTGCTCGGTTCGTCCGGTGGCGTGAGCGCCGGTTTCTCAGCAGACGGCCGGCTGATGCTCGCGGCAGCCGCGTCCTCCCATGGCGCTGCGATCGGGGTCTGGGACGTCGCGTCCGCCAAGCTCCTGCGCACGTTCGATTCCAAGGGAGACGGCGGCGGGGTGCTGTCTCCTGACGGCCGATACGTCGTCATCGGGCTTGATGAAGTCAAGGACAATCTGCGCATCTTCGACGCCGCGACCGGCGACCTGCTCCGGGTCCTGACAGCCGGCACGGGTGCGACCAGCATCGCCTTCGCACCGGACAGCCGGCACGTCCTCACCGGCAGCCGCGACAACATCGGCCGGATCATCGACGTCGAGACGGGAGAGACGCGCGAGCTGATCGGCCACACCAACATCATGTGGGGCGCGGCATTCTCACCCGACGGTCGCTATGCGTTGACCGGCAGCCAGGACCGCACGTCGCGGCTGTGGGATGTCGCGACGGGTGCCGAGGTGCGGCGCTTCGCGAGCCACCAATACAGCGCGATCGCGGGCGTCGCATTCTCAGCCGACGGCAAGACGGTCGCGATCGGCAACTTCGATGGATTCACCCAGCTCACGCCGACGGACCTGCCGGCCCTCGTCAGCTCAACCTGCGCTCGGCTGTTGCGTGACTTCGGGCCGTCCGAACGGCTGATCTACGAGATCCCGGACGAGCTCGCAACGTGCGCGACGACCTCGATCTCGACCCGAGCGCCCTTGGGCAACGCGGCGACCCCGACCGTCGACCGCGCCGGAGGGGGATCGCCGACGAATCTCCCGTAGATGCCGTTGACCGTGGCGAAGTCGCCCATGTCGACGAGGAAGATCGTGGTCTTGACGACGTCGGCCCATGTCGCGCCACCGGCGTCGAGGACCGCGGTCAGGTTGGCCATCACCCGCTCGGTCTCGGGTTCGATGCCACCCTCGACCAGGGAACCCGACGCGGGATCGAGGGCCGCCTGCCCGGAGCAGAACAGGAGGCCGTCGGTGACGATGCCCTGGCTGTACGGGCCGATCGCGCCCGGTGCTCCGACGGTCGAAACGGCGCGACGGGTCATGATGGCTCCCCTTCCCTGGCATGGCCGACGATGGCCGTGGCGGCGACGAACGGCTCGGCGGCGCCCGGTGCCGTGATGGTGCCGGCGCCGAGGGCCGCACGCTCGACGTCGGCGGCGGTCGCCGCCTCTTCACTCGAAGGATAGAGCGCCCACAGCGTCGGGCCGGAACCGGACAGCCCGATCGGCCGCCCGAGAAGGCGGCTCAGCGCCCGTTTGAAGGGAACGAGTGACGGGACGACGAGTGCCGTCGCGGGGAGCAGGTCGTTGGCCGAGGCGAGGACGCCGGCCCGTGCGATGAGATCGGCGGCGCCGAGCCCCGCCCGCAGCTCCTCCGCGAGGTGTGCCGACGACATGCGGACGGCGCCGTCCCCCGAATGGCGGATGGCGTCGAAGGCCGCGAACACATCGGGCGTCGGCACGGCGATGACCGGCGTGACGAGCAGGACACCGGGCGCGCCGTGGAGTCCGTGCAGCGGCGCGACCGTCTCGCCGCGTCCTTCGACCAGGGCCGGACCGCCGGCGAGGAAGAACGGCACGTCGGATCCGAGACGGGCGGCCACAGCGTGATGGGTGACCTCGTCGATCTCCGCGCCCCAGGCCTCGAGCGCGCCGTCGAGCGCCGCTGCGGCGTCGGACGAACCGCCGGCGAGCCCGGCAGCGACAGGGATCCGCTTCTCGAGCCGCGCCGCGAGGGCCGGCGCGGGACCGGGGCCGCCGGGGTGACCGCCACCGACGGCACCGCGCGCGGCGGCGATCGCCCGGAACACGAGGTTGTCGGCAGGGGGGCCTGCATCGAGGCCAGTGACGTGAAGCGTGTCGTGGTGGCCGCCGACCGGAGCGAGGCTCAACCGGTCGGCCAGTGTCAGCGGCACGAAGACCGAGTGCAGCGAGTGATACCCGTCGTCCCGACGCCCGGTGACGGCCAGGGTCAGGTTGAGCTTCGCCGGCGCCAGTCGGACGACCGGCGCGAGACGCCGCAGTGGGTCGACGGCGGTCATGCTGAGCCGCGGGGCGTCGTCGGTCGGCGGCCGCGCCCGTCCGGTCCGATCGGCCCGAGGGCTTCACGCAGCGCGAGCCACTCCCCGACCGCGAGGGTCTGCGGCCGACGGTCCGGATCGATGCCGGCGGTGGCGAGCGCCGCCTCGACCCGTCCGCCGTCGACGGGGAGCTGGCGGGCAAGCACGTTGTGGAGCATTTTCCGGCGCTCCCGGAACGCCGCCTGGACGAGGCGCCACAGCTCGTCCTCTGTCTCGGGATCGAGGCGGTCGTCGGCGTCATACGGCTCGACGACGATGACCGCCGACTCGACCGCCGGTTCGGGCTCGAATGCGGCCGCCGGCACATGGACGGCGATCCGGACGCGTGCGTGGTACTGCACGAAGACCGACAGGTAGCTCATCTTCCCGGGCGGCGCCGCGATCCGTTCGGCCACTTCGCGCTGGACCATCAGCACGAGGCGCTCGGGCCGTGGCGGCCTCCCCAGGAGCGCATGCAGGATCGGGCTGGTGATGTGATACGGGAGGTTCGCGACGACGTCATACGGCGGGGCGACCAGGCCGACAAGGTCCTGGTCGAGGGCATCGCCCTCGATGAGCCGGAGTGTCTCGACGCCCTCGAACCGATCGCGCAGGAACGCCGCGAGCCCACGGTCGAGCTCGACGGCCGTGACCTCGGCACCGGACGCGACCAGCGCGCCCGTGAGCAACCCGAGACCAGGGCCGATCTCGAGGACGCGCCGGCCCGGCGCCGGGTCCGCCTCGGCAAGGATCGCGTCAAGCACGTCGGGATCGGCCAGGAAGTTCTGCGACAGGCTGTGACGCGCCCGCAGGCCTGCGGCACGAAGGGTCGTGCGGACTGTCTCGGGGTCGACTCGGGCTGTCCGGTGCCGCGCGGCTGCGGTCATCTGGCGGCGAGGGGCAGCGATGGCCGCGCGTCGAGGTCGAGGCCAGCCCGTTCCCCCGCCGCGAACCTCCGCGCGCCCGCGGCGCCGATCATCGCGCCGTTGTCCGTGCACAGCCCGGGGCGCGGGATGACCATCGCGATCCCCCGCGCCTCCGCTTCGCCCGCGATCCGGGTCCGCAGCGCCGCGTTCGCCGCCACGCCGCCGCCGAGGACGATGCCCCGGGCGCCGATCTCCTCGGCCGCCCGGATCGTCTTGGTCGTCAGGACGTCGACGACGGAGTCCTGGAACCCCCACGCGAGCTCGGCGACCACGGGCTCGGCGAGCACGCCGCCCTCCCGTTCGTCGCCGGGGAGGCCCGCGTCCGCCCTCGCCCGCCCGACGATGCGCCGCGCCGCCGTCTTGAGGCCCGAGAAGCTGACGTCGTACGTGTCCGGCAGCCACGCACGCGGGAAGACGCGATCGTGCGCGACGGCTCCCTCCGCGGCACGCGAGATCGCCGGGCCGCCGGGGTCCGCGCGGGCCTCGACCTGGACGCCCGCCCGTCCCTGCCGCTCGCGCGATGACGGATCCGCCGCGTGCGAGCCAGCTGCGCCTGGATCCGCGGTACGTCCAGCGGCGCCTGCGCGAGGCGGGCCTCCGCGCGCGCCACAACCTGTCGCAGAACTTCCTCGCGGACGTCGACATCCTCGAGGGGATCCTGGGCGAGGCTGGTGCCGGTCCCGGGCGCGGCGTCCTCGAGATCGGCCCGGGCCTCGGGTTCCTGACCGGCGGGCTGCTCGCGGCGGGCGCTGCCGTCACGGCCGTGGAGCTGGACCGGGGGCTCGTCGCCGTCCTGCGCGAGACGTTCCCCGACGAGCTCGAGGCCGGCCAGCTGCGGATCGTCGAGGGCGACGCGCTCGACCAGGACCTCGTGCGGCTGGTGCCGTCCCCCTACGAGGTCGTCGCCAACCTGCCGTACCACA
>JBJMMQ010000117.1:0-27963 GCA_045804705.1 Chloroflexota bacterium | reverse complement strand
GGTTCGGGCGAGGTGCATCGCGCTGATGTTGATGTCGGCCTCACCGAGCATCTGGCCGACCCGACCGACGGTCCCCGGACGGTCCATGTGCCGGGTGATGAGCATGTAGTCCGCGGGCTCCATGTCGAGGCGGTAGTCGTCGAGTCGGGTGATGTGCGGCTCGCCGCCGGCCACGGTCCCGGCGACGACCGTGGTTCGCCCGTTCGTCTCGCCCGACAGGGTGAGCTGGGCCGCGTAGGCGCCGGCGTCGGGTGTCTTGCGTTCGATGACGGTGATGCCGCGGGCCTTGGCCAATGCGCCGGCGTTGACCAGGTTGACTCGTTCCGTGATCGAGGTCTCGAGGAGGCCGCGCAGGACCGCCGCGGTCAGTGACGATGCGTCGAACTCGGCCAGCTCGCCGGCGATCTCGAGCGTCAGCGTCCGCACGCCGCCGCGCGAGAACTGCGCGAAGAACCGGCCGAGGACCTCGGCGAGTGGCAGGTAGGGGGCGATCGCCCGGGCCGTCTCCGGCGTGAGCAGCGGCGCGTTCACGGCGTAGCGGGCGCTCCGACCGTCGAGGACGTCGATGACCTGGGCCGCCACCTCCTCGGACACGAGGACCTGGGCCTCCGCGGTCGACGCACCGAGATGAGGCGTGAGCAGCGTGTTCGGGGCGTCGAGCAGCGGCGATCCGGTCGGCGGTTCGTGTTCGAAGACGTCGATGCCGGCGCCACCGAGATGGCCCGACCGGAGAGCGTCGGCCACGGCGGCCTCATCGACGACGCCGCCGCGCGCGACATTGAGCACGATCGACCCGGGCTTCATCCGGGCGATGGCGTCGCGGCCGATCAACCCTCGAGTGGCACGCGTCAGCGGCACGTGCACGGTGACGACGTCGGCGCGGAGGAGCAGCTGATCGAAGTCGACGAGCTCGACGCCGTGATTGGCAGCCGCTTCCGCGGTGATGAACGGATCCACCCCGACGACGCTCATCTCCATCGCCCGAGCGCGGACCGCGATCGCCTGCCCGATCTTGCCCAGCCCGATGATGCCGAGGGTCCGGCCGCGCAACTCAAGCCCGGTGAACCTGGCTCGCGCCCACTCGCCCCCGCGCAGCGACGCGTCGGCGGGCGCGATCCGGCGGGCGACGCCGTACAACAGGGCGAGGGTGTGCTCGGCGGCCGCGATGGTGTTGCCGGTCGGGGCGTTGACGACGACGATGCCTGCCCGGGTAGCGGCATCGAGGTCGACGTTGTCCACGCCGACGCCGGCTCGTCCGATGACGACCAGCCGCCTGCCGGCCGCGATCAGCTCTGCGTCGACCTGGACCTGGCTCCGGACGACGAGAGCGTCGTAGTCGCCGATGATCGCGCACAGCTCGTCACGAGACAGCCCGTGACGTTCATCGACCTGGTGCTCTCCCCGGAGGAGTTCGACGCCCTCTTCGGCGACGGGTTCGGCGACAAGGACCCTCACACACCCGCCCCGACGGCAGCCGACATGGTCACTCCCATCGACTCGAGGGCGGCGACCTGCGCGGCGGCGACCGCGGCGCCGGGACGGACGGGCCGGCCTGCCCCGAGAGAGACGATCTCGAGTGTGCTCATCGCCCCGAGGATCTCCTCGAGTGTGACCGAGCCGAGGTGACCGAGCCGGAAGATCTTGCCGGTCAGCTTGCCCTGGCCGCCCGCGAGCACGACGCCGCGTCGCTTGACCTCGCCGTTGAACGCCTTCCAGTCGAGATCGTCGGGAACGACCGCAGCGGTGACGGTCTTCGATGCATGGCGCGGCTCGGCGAACAGGTCGAACCCGAGCGCGGCCAGTCCGGCTCGCGCCGCGGCGGCACATGCCTCGTGCCGGGCGAAGACCGCCTCGCCGCCCTCGGCCGTCATGAGCCGGATGCCCTCGTCGACCTGGTAGACCACACCGATGGCCGGTGTCCACGGGGTCTCGCCACCGGCGTGTGCCTGTCGGTGAGCGAGCAGGTCGAGGTAGACCCGCGGCATCGTCGCGGTCTCCATGGCGGCCCACGCGCGTTCGGACGCGGCGATCATCGCGAGACCGGGTGCCGACATCCATGCCTTCTGCGATCCGGTCACGACGACGTCGACGCCCCAGCCGTCCATCTCGAATGGCACCGCCCCGAGACCCGACACGCTGTCGACGAGGATGAGCGTCTCGGGCGACGTTTCGCGGACGGCTGCCGCGAGCTCGGCGATCGGGTTCATGACGCCCGTCGAGGTCTCGTTGTGGGTCAGCAGCACGGCCTTGTAGCCGGGTGCCCGCTCGAGCTCCGCTCGGATCTCAGACGGATCGGCAGCAAGTCCCCACTCGACATCGAGCTTGGTCACGTCTGCGCCGTACGTCCGCGCGATCTTCGCGAAGCGGTCGCCGAACGACCCGATCGAGACGCCCAGGACGCGGTCGCCGGGCGACAGCGTGTTGACGACAGCCGCCTCGAGTCCGCCTGTCCCGGCCGTGGTGATCATGGCGATGTCACTCGTCGTGCCGAAGTACGGCTTCATACCGGAGAGGATCCGGCCGAGCATCGCCGCGAACTCCGGGCCTCGGTGATTGATCATCTGGCGGCCCCCCGCGTCGCGGACGCTCGGCGGCAGGGCGGTCGGTCCGGGGATGCGCAGGTTGGGCTCGAAGCGGTCCACGACGTGTCTCCTGGGATGGCTGCTGTCGATATCCGGCATATGCTCTCATGCCGGACCGAACGTTACGAACCCGGCCGTTGCCCCGTCCCATCGGCGACCCACCTCGATGAGGCTTCCCCACACCCGTGGATCGACCCCGAACGACCGCCCCTCGCCGCCGCCGCGCTCGTCGCATCGCGCTCGGTGTGATCGTCCTTGCCCTGGTCACCGCCGTCGCGAGCGCTCTGGCCATCACGAGCGACACGTTCGGGGCGGGCCACCTGTTCGATCGCGCCGTCGCAAAGGTCGACCGCTTCCTCGCAGGCCCCGTCCCCGATCGGTCGGCGCCCGTCACCGTCGTTGTTCCCGAGGCGAGCCATGACGCCGCTGAGCTTGACCCCGATGAGGTCGACCCATCCGCCGAGGCAACCGGGTCAGCGATGCCACCGACACCCGCCGCGTCGCTTCCGACCCCGGTCGCCGCGCCGAGCGTGACCGCGGTACCGGCGCCCGTCCGTAAAGCGGTCGACGTCGACATCGTGAGCAACCACAAGAAGGTGTTCGCCCACGAGCAGAAGATCACCTGGTGTGCGCCGGCCGGCGTGCAGATGGTCCTCGCGATGCACGGCAAAGGCGACACCTCGAGCACCTTCCAGCGCGAGCTCCAGGCTCGGGTCCACGACTGGGAGAGCCGGGCGGACAGCCACAACGGTGATTGGGGACCGTCGGCCATGGCGCTCGCCCTCGACGCGTACGGCGTGCCGGGGTACGAGGTCCGGGCGTACAAGACGCGGCAGGGCGCCCTCCGCGACGCCGCCAAGGCGATCGAGCGGACGAAAGCGCCAGTCATCCTGCTGGCCTGGCGTGGCGCCCACACGTGGGTCATGACCGGCTTCCGAGCTGACGCCGACCCGGCCATCTTCCCGGACGCGAAGATCAAAGGCACGTACATCAACGACCCGTGGTATCCCGATGTCTCGAGCATCTGGGGACCGTCCGACGCGCCCGGGACCTTCCAGGACAACGACGAGATGATCCGGAACTACCTCAAGTGGAAGCGCCCGGAGGGGCTCTATCCGGCGCGTGACGGCCTGTACATCGCGGTCGTGCCGACGAAGGTCAGGAAGGCGAGCTGACCGACCCGATCCGCCGGACGCGCGGGGCCAGAAAGACGGCGAGGATCACGTCCTTGGCGATGACGCCCGCGGCATAGCCGAACGGGATGGCGAGCAGGTCGAGCGGCTCGGTGAGGAGCTGGGTCGCGACGACGACGACGCCGAGCCCTGCGAACGAGGCGAGCACCTGACGCAGGGTGTCGTGCGTCGCGTACAGCCCGCGCGAGAGCGGATACGCGAGCGCGTCGAATGGGACCGACAGTGCGAAGGCGGCGACGACCGCCGACGTCCGAGCCACGTCCTCCGGGCCGAACCTGCCTCCCCCGAGGAGCACCTCGACGAGGGTCCCTGACATCACGAAGAGGCCGATGGCTGCGACTGTCGTCAGGATGCCGATCGTCGCCAGGTTCCGGCCGAGGATGGCGCGGAACGCGGCGCCGTCGTCGTCGGCGAAGGCGCTCGAGAGCAGCGGAAAGACGGCGAGGGAGAACGAGACGCCGATCAGGCTCACGGGCAGGACCTGGTAGTCGAGCCCGAAGTTGAGGGCCGACACCGCGCCGACGCCGACCCCGGCAGCAACGCGGGTGAAGTAGGTGATCGTGAGCGGGTCGATGGCGACCGAGAACATGCGCGGGACCATGAGCCGCACGAACTCGGCGAAGGCAGCCGTCCGGATCGCAAAGCCGGGACCGATCCGGAAGGATGTCCGGCGGGTTCCGATCGCCCGGATCGAAAGGTGGGCCGCAGCACCCGCCACGGCGCCCCACGCCGATGCGACGACCCCGAATCTGCCGGCGAACAGGACCGTGAAGACGATGATCCCCGTCGTGTACAGGATCGGCGCGAGCGCGTAGAAGAGGAACTTGCGGTCCGCCACCAGGATCTCGCCGAGCGCGATCGATGCCGCGAAGAGGACCTGCGCGAGGCAGTTGATGCGGAGGAGCTGCACGTACAGGTCCTGGGTGTCCGGGTCGAAGCCGTGCGTGACGACGCCGGCCAGCCACGGCGCCGCGATGAAGAGCAGCACGCTTGCGACGGCCATCAGCCCGACGGCGCCGGTCAGGACGGTCCGACCGAACTCGTTGGCGGCCCGGTCGTCGCCCTGGTCGTGACGGAGCCGGCTGTAGATCGGCACGAAGGGCGCGGTCAGGCCCGCGGCGACGAGGACGTCGAGGGCGATCTCCGGGACACGGAACGCGGCGTTGTAGGCGTCGAGCTCCGCGCCTGCCCCGTACGTGTTGGCGAAGACCCGGTTGCGCACGATGCCGGCCAGAAAGTAGCCGAGCGACAGGACCGACAGCAGGATCGCCCCGCGGGGGAAGACGCGATCGAGCACGAGCCGCGACGTCGCGACGACCGGCGTCACGAGTGCACTCCCTATCTGTCGCGGCGGACCGGCATCCGGCGTCCGCGGATGGTCGCTCCCGCCAGCGCCGACACGACTGCGTCCGCGACGCCCTCCTGGACGTCGACCAACGAGAAGCCGTCGTTGATCTGGATGGCCCCGATCGCGCTGCCCGGCACGTGTGCCTCGTTCGTGATCGCGCCCACGAGGTCGGCCGGACGAAGCCCCGCACGGCGGCCGCCTCCGATCCAGAGCCTGACCCATGAGCCGTCCGGAGCGCCGCGCGGGGGACCCGCCCGAGGCGCGCGAGAGGGTCCCGCCCGGGCCGGACGGGGTGGGGGACCGGGCGCGACCAACGGGGGTGAGGCCAGCTCGACCTCGTCGCTGTCCTGCCCCGTGGCGCCCTCGATGAGGCTCACGGCGGCCAGTGCGATGTCGACGAGGTCGAACTCCTCGGTCAGCGGTTCGACGACGCCACGGAACCGATCGTAACCGTCGGCCAGGAGCGCCTCCCGGAGGCTCGCGCGAAGGATCTCCGTCCGACGCTCGCGCAGGTCCGCGACGGTCGGCAGCCGCGCGATCTCGAGCTTCGTGTGCGTCGCCGCTTCGATATTCCGCAACAGCCGGTGCTCGCGAGGCTCGACAAGGGTGATCGCCACGCCCTCTCGTCCGGCACGGCCCGTCCTGCCGATGCGATGGACGTAGGCGTCAGGGTTCGACGGCACATCGAAGTTCACGACGTGCGAGACGTGCTCGATGTCCAGTCCCCGCGCCGCGACGTCGGTGGCCACCAGGACGTCCAGCGAGCCGTCGCGGAACCTGTTCATGATCCGGTCGCGGCCTTCCTGGACGAGGCCGCCGTGGAGGGCCGCTGCGTCGTGGCCGCGGGCGCTGAGTGCCTCGGCGAGGTCGTCGACCTCGCCGCGCGTCCGAGCGAAGACGAGCGTCGAGGTCCCGTCCTCGACGTCGAGGATCCGGCACAACGCCGCCAGCTTGTCGTTCCGGCGAACCACATACGCGACCTGCCGGATCCGGGCCGCGCCATCGCCTGTGGACTTCTCCGCATGGACCTTGATCCGGGCTGGGTCGCGCAGGTGGCGCTTCGCGATGCGGGAGATGACGGGGGAGACCGTCGCCGAGAAGAGGGCGGTCTGGCGGTCGACGGGTGTCGCCTTCAGGATCACCTCGAGGTCGTCGGCGAAGCCCATGTCGAGCATCTCGTCCGCCTCGTCGAGGATGACGACGCGCACACCATCGAGCCGGAGACTGCCCCGAGTGATGTGATCGACCGCGCGACCAGGCGTGGCGACCACGACGTCGACGCCCCGACGCAGACCGCGCAGCTGCTGGCCGATCGGCTGGCCCCCGTAGACAGGGACCACCCGGGCGCCCATCTCACGCCCGTACTTCGTCAACGCTTCGGCGACCTGCATCGCGAGTTCGCGTGTGGGCACGAGGACGAGGGCCGACGTTCCACCTTCGCCGGCGGCACCGACCGGGATCCGCTGGAGAGTCGGCAGCGCGAACGCTGCGGTCTTGCCCGTGCCGGTCGGCGCCTCGGCCAGCAGGTCGCGGCCCGCGAGAAGCGGGGGGATGGCCTCCCGCTGGATCGGAGTCGGCTCCTCGTACCCCAGGGAGGCGATGGTCGTCAGGAGTCGCGGGTCAAGCTCGAGCCCTGCGAACCCGTCTGCGTCGGCGTGCACGCTCCCATTGTCGCCGTCACGTGGCGTCGCGTTTTGCGATGGGGTTGTAGCGCTTCGGAGTCATACGCAATGGTCGTGCGAGGCGGCGCCTCTATCGTGCGAACGGGCGAACGTCCTAAGAGGGGTTCCGGGCCGGTGTGGCCCGGTTCGTCGGTGTCGCATCGAGCGCCTGAGGTTTGCTTGGACGCTATCAACGTCGCGCTGCAACTCGCATTCATCCTCATCTTCATCGCAGTCCTCGTCCGGTTCCTTCGTCAACCGCGCGACGTGCACCGGGACCTCGTCCTGGTCTTCGCATCCGTCGTTGTCCTGTTCGCGGTGAATGTCGCGGTGAGGGTCTGGCCGGAGCTGCCCCGCGGGATCAGCTCCCTTTCGGCGACGGCTCTGCTCCTCCAGCCGTACCTCACCCTGCGGCTCGCGCGCCACTTCGTGCATGTGTCGACCGCGGAGTCGCGCGCGGCCCTTGCCTGGTTCGCCGTCGCGACGCTGGCCCTTGCGGTCGGAGTCCGGGGAAACGTCCTGTTGACCGCGCTCGTCGTCGGGTATTTCGTCACCGTCGAGTCGCGCGCAGCGTTCCTGCTCCTCCGAGCGAGCCGGACGCGTGTCGGGTACGCCCGGACGCGGCTCCGCATCGCGTCGGGCGCGACCCTCTTCTTCGCGGTCGGGATCCTGGTTTCCGGCGCGGGATCGGCCGCGAATGGTGGGAATGGAGCCAGCGAGGCAGCGACGTTCGTCGCCCGCGTGCTCGCGCTCACCGCCGGTCTGGGATATCTCGCAGCGTTCCTGCCACCGCTCGCGCTGCGACGTCTCCAACAGCGGGCCGTCGCCTTCGACATCGGCCAGTCACTGCTCGCCGCCCCGGTCGACGGCGACAGGGATTCGATCTGGTCCGCCCTCGCGAGCTCTGCACGGAGCATCACGAATGGGCCGGCAGCGATCGTCGCGCTCGGCGATCCACCGCGGGTGCGCGTCGTCGACGGAGCCCCGCCGATCACTGCCAACGTCGGAGAGACGTTCGCGACTCCGACGCGGGCGCCGCTCGCCGAGCGTCTCGCCCACGGTGAAGTGGGAGAGATCGTCGTCACGATCGAATCGGACGTCGGCCGGCTCGGCCAGCTGATCGTCTATCCCGATCCCGGCTCGTTATTCCTCGAGGACGACCTCGTCCTGATGCAGCTCCTGGCGGCTCAGGCCGCACGGGCGGACGAGAGGCGCGAGGCGATGCACCAGCAGGGCATCCTGGCAAGCGAGCTCGAGGACGCGAGTCATGAGCTCGCCACGTCGCGGGCGCAACTCGAGAGCGAAGCACGGTTCCGGGCCGCCCTCGAGGCCCACCCTGGGATCCTGCTCGTGGTCGACCCGAGCGGGCGGGTCGGATACGCCAACGAGCAGGCTCTCGACAGCCTCGGTTACACCGCGGCCGGGATCGCGCGCGTCACCCTCGACCGCCTGCTGATCCAGGGCCCGACGCCCGGACAGGAAGGGCAGGGTGTCGGCGAGGCGCGGCGCCGCGACGGGACGACGTTCCCGGTCGACTTCGCGGTGAGCACGTTCGAATCACGGGGCGAGTTGTCGTCGATCGCGGTCATGATCGATATCAGCGCCCGGATCGAGGCCAGCAAGCTGAGAGACACGTTCATCGGGATGCTGTCGCACGAGCTGCGCACACCGGTGACCGCGATCTACGGCGGCAGCCAGGTGCTCCTCGGTCGCGGCGAGCGGCTCGATCCGGACCTGACCCGCGATCTGGTGCGCGACATCGCAGCCGAGGCCGAGCGTCTCCACCGGCTCATCGAGAACCTTCTCGTCCTCGCCCGGGTCGAGCGCGGCGAAAACCTGGTGGGCGGCGAGCCTGTCCTCCTCCAGCGA
The DNA here is from genome assembly GCA_045804705.1 of Chloroflexota bacterium. GTDB lineage: Bacteria > Chloroflexota > Limnocylindria > Limnocylindrales > CSP1-4 > SPCO01. Next base: position 19,310 of record JBJMMQ010000117.1, on the reverse strand, counting down.
GTGCTGCCGGTCATCGTCGATCGCGAACGCACCCTCTGGCTCGGGACCGACATCTCGGTCACGATCCAGTCGGATCTCCCGACGGTGCGCGGCCACGACGGTTACGTCGCGCAGGTGATCCGAAACCTGCTCAGCAACGCCGTGAAGTACGGCGGGACGACCGCGAGGATCGATATCGTCGCGGAAGGCGGACCCGACGGCGTGACGGTCCGCGTCCTCGACGACGGTCCCGGGTTCGACCGTGACGCGATCGACCGGCTGTTCGACCTCTATTACCGTGCGCCCGGATCGGCGATGCAGGCGCCCGGCGCGGGCATCGGCCTGTTCGTGTGCCGGCGCATCGTCGCTGCACTCGGCGGCGACATCTGGGCGCGACAGCGGCCGAGCGGTGGCGCCGAATTCGGCTTCCGGCTGCCGATCTACGAGGCGGACGACGATCTTGCGCTGTCCGGTGGCGGGCGCGAACTGGCGGCTGCATCCTGACGGTCAGGTCGCCGCGTCGTCCTTCTGGGTCTGGGCGAGCTTCTTGCGGTTCTCCTCGCGTGGCCTGAGCGCGTCGGACATGCCCGCGGTCGGTGGATTCGCGCGCTTCTTGCGCCGGGGCTTCGCGGTGCGAGCCTCCGCCCGCGCCTGCATCCGTGCCGAGATCGTGGCCTCGTAGCCCTGGTCACCGGGAACGAAGTAACGCCGGCCGACGAGCTCGTCGGGGAGGTACTGCTGCTCGACGTCGTCGCCCTCGAAGTCGTGGGGAAACGTGTAGCCGACGCCCATGCCGTGCTGTTTCATCCTCCGGTCGCCGGCGTTCCGGAGATGGAACGGGACGGGCAGTGATCCCGACCGGAGCATGTCGGCAAGGGCGGCGCCATAGGCCCGACCGACCGAATCGGACTTGGGCGCGGTCGCGATGTACGTCGTGGCCTGGGCCAGTGCGTACTGCGCCTCCGGCAGACCGATCCAGTCGAGTGCCTGACCCGCGGCGACCGCCACCGAGAGCGCTCGTGGATCCGCATTCCCGACGTCTTCCGATGCGCTGATGATCAGTCGGCGCGCGATGAACTTGGGATCCTCGCCGGCCGTGATCATCGCGGTCAGCCAGTACAGCGCGGCGTCCGGGTCGTTGCCGCGGAGGCTCTTGATGAACGCCGACACCGTGTCGTAGTGGCCGTCGCCGGCGCGGTCGTAGGCGAGGACCCGCTGCTGGGCCGCGGCCTCGACATCCTCGAGTCGTGGACTGACGTGACCGTTCTCGTCCCGGATGTCCTCGGACTCGGCGATCGCGGTCGCGCCCTCGAGGACGTTCAATGCCGAACGGGCGTCACCCCCCGCCAGCGAGACGAGATGCGTGAACGCGTCGTCAGCAAGGGCCACGCCACCTTGTGGGCCGAGCGATCCTGCGAGACCGCGCTCCTCGTCGGTCAGCGCACGACGGACGACTGCCGCGACCTCGTCGTCGGTCAGCGCTTCCAGGCGCCACACCCGCATCCGGGACAGGAGCGCGGAATTGACCTCGAAGTACGGATTCTCGGTCGTGGCGCCGATCAGCGTCACCGTGCCGTCCTCGACGTGCGGAAGAAGCGCGTCCTGCTGGGCCTTGTTGAAGCGATGGATCTCGTCGAGGAACAGGATCGTCCGCGTCCCGTGCAGGTTCAGCCGATCCTGTGCCTCTGCGATCGCGCCGCGTACCTCGACGACGCCGGACATGACGGCCGACATCGTCGTGAAATGTGCACCGACCTCCGCCGCAAGAAGACGAGCCAGGCTGGTCTTGCCTGTCCCTGGTGGACCCCACAGAAGGAGCGACGAGAGGTGCCCGCGGGAGAGGCTCCGGCGGAGCGGGCCGCGCTCGCCCACGAGGTGCACCTGTCCGACGAACTCGTCGAGGGACCGCGGCCGCATCCGGGCCGCGAGGGGCTGCCGCTCAGGTGGCGGCTGGAAGAGTGCCTCGGGTCGGGCGCCGACCGGACGCCGGGCGGATGGCATGTCGGTGATGGTATCGCGGAGGGGCGCCGCGGCCGCTGTCTAGAGCGGACCGATCCCCACGAAATGCGAGACCAACCAGAGGATGACGAGGAGCGCGACGAGCGAGCCACCGACCAGGGCGATGCGGCGTATGTCGCGCGCCACGTACGCGTATTCCTCGGCCGCCGACACCTCGAGGCTCGACGTGCGGGAGACAGGTTCGGGTCGCGGAGCGCGAGCGTTCTTGCTCGCCGTCTCGGCCTGGCGCTCCTCGGCGACGATGGCGGCCTCGAGCTGCGCGGCGCGAGCCTCCTCCTCGTCGGTCAGCCCGGCCGGTCGGGCGACGACTGCAGCCGTCGCGGCCGGGGTCGTCGGTCGAGGCGCCTGCCGCTGCAGGGGTGGCCGTTGACCCGGTCGGGACGTGTGGCCGCGGGAGCGCTTGGCCATGGTGTGTGACGGCCTCCATCGATCGTCGGTTGGACCGCGGGCGCATATCGCGCGACCGGCGGTTCGGTCTGTCGACGGCAGAGGATAGCACCCCGCCACAACCGTCCCTGAAAAGGGACGCCTACGGACGCTGGTCTGACAGCCTAGGTGTCACGATGGTCAGTGATGATCCGGTCATGGCCCCCACGACCTCCCCACCGACCGATGCGATCCCGGTGACCCCATCGCGCGTCCGCCGCAGGCGTGAGCCGGCGCCGCTCGATCAGCTGCCCGCCTGGAGCGAGCTCGTGCCGGTGATGGTCCCATCGCCGATCCCTGAGGCGGCCTCGGGCCTCGACGCACTCCTCGGCGGACTGAACCCGGATCAGCTGCGCGCGGTGACGCATGGAGCCGGGCCGTTGCTCGTCGTCGCCGGAGCGGGCACCGGCAAGACCCAGGTCATCACGCGCCGCATCGCCTGGCTCATCGCGACGCGTCGCGCCCGGCCGTCGGAGATCCTCGCCCTGACCTTCACGGACAAGGCGGCCGAGGAGATGGCGGTCCGGGTTGATCAGCTCGTCCCATACGGCTACACCGACACGGCGATCAGCACGTTCCACGCGTTCGGCGACCGGCTGATCCGGGAATACGCGCTCGAGCTCGGGCTTCCGACCGATCTTCGCGTGCTGACCCGGGCCGAAGTCGTCATCTTCCTGCGTGAGCACCTGTTCGAGTTCGACCTCGACATCTACAGGCCGCTGGGCGACCCGACGCGCTTCCTGGCGGCCCTCGCGACGCTGTTCAGCCGGTGCAAGGACGAAGACATCTCACCGGCGGATTACGGCGCTCATGCGGAGCGCGTGGCAGCAGAGGCGGCTTGGGTGCGCGAGGCGGCCGGGGACGACGCCGACGCCGTCGACGAGGAGGCACGACGACAAGCCGAGCTGGCCCGCGCCTACGCGACCTACCAGCGGCTGATGGCCGCCGCCGGCTGTATCGATTTCGGGGACCAGGTCGCGCTCGCTCTTCAGCTCGTCCGGACCTCACCGGCCGCTCGGCGCGAGATCGCGGGCCGCTTCCGGTACATCCTCGTCGACGAGTTCCAGGATACGAACCGCGCCCAGGCCGAGCTCGTCGCCGTGCTCGGGGAGGACCATCGCAACGTCACGGTCGTCGGCGACGACGACCAGGCCATCTACGCTTTTCGGGGCGCCGCGGTCGACAACATCCTCGCCTTCCAGGACCGCTATCTCGGAGCACGCACCGTCGTCCTGCGTCGGAACTACCGCTCGCTCGCGCCGATCCTCGACGCGTCGTATCGGCTCGTCCGGTTCAACGACCCTGACCGCCTCGAGGTGCGGACCGGCATCGGCAAACGGCTCCGACCCCAGCGCGTCTCGCCGGCTGCCAGGCCGGTCCGGCTCGAGGTCTTCGCCACGGGTTCCGAGGAAGCCGACTGGATCGCGGCGGAAGTGGGCCGCCGGATCGAAGCCGGCGCCGCCGCCCGCGACCACGCCGTCCTCGTCCGTGCGAACGGCCACGCCGACCCGATCCTGCGGGCGCTGAACATGGCCGGGATCCCGTGGCGTTTCTCGGGGACGTCAGGGTTGTACGCGCGGCCGGAGGTCCGGCTCCTGCTGTCGTTCCTGCGGGTCGCGGCGGATCTCGAATCGAATGTCGACCTGTACGCGGTCGCGGCATCGGACGTCTACAGCCTCGGGGGCGAGGACCTCACGGCCATCGTCAACATGGCCCGCCGGCGGAACCGCTCTATCTGGGCCGTCCTCGACGAGCTTGACCGGCAACCGGGCATCCTCCGCATCGGTCCCGAGTCGCGTGCGACTGTCCGCAAACTCGTCGCCGATCTCCGCGGCTACGCGGACGAAGCGCACGAGCGGCCGGCCGGTGAGCTCCTGTACCGCTTCCTGCGAGCCAGCGGGATACTCGCCCGCCTCGTCGCGACCGACACGCCGGCGGCCGAAGAGCAGCTCGCGAACGTGGCGCGCTTCTTCGAGATCGTGCGGTCCCAGTCGGCGCTCCTTCGGGACGATCGGGCCGTCTTCGTCGCACCACACCTCGCCACGCTGATCGAGGCGGGCGACGATCCCGCCACCGCGGAGCTCGACCCGGATGCGGACGCGGTCGCGGTCCTGACGGTCCACAAGGCGAAGGGGCTCGAGTTCCCAGTCGTCTTCCTGCCCGGACTCGTCGCCGGGCGATTCCCGGGCAACGGTCGCGGCGATCCGCTCGCGCTTCCCGCGGGACTCGGCCGCGGCGAGCCGCCGACGGCGGAGGCCGCCCTCGGCGAGGAACGTCGGCTGTTCTACGTGGCGATGACCAGGGCGCGGGACGAGCTGATCCTGTCGCACGCCGCCGACTACGGCGGCGCTCGGGCGCGGCGCGTGTCGCCGTTCGTCCTCGAGGCTCTCGATCTGCCAGTCGCCGCCGGCGTCCCAGGCGCCCGCGCCCGCACGACGACCCCAGCCGAGCGCCTCGCAGCGTTCGAGGCCTCGCCGCAGAGTCGAGCCGTCGCCGGCGGCCCGATCACGGAGCCGCTGTCGCTGAGCTTCTACCAGATCGACGACTACCTGACCTGCCCGCTCAAGTACAAGTTCGCCCACGTCCTGCGCGTCCCGCTCGCGCCCCATCACGCGATCGTCTACGGCGCGGCGCTCCACAAGGCCGTGCAGCTGTTCCACCACCGCCACGCGAAGGGCCACGTCATGACTGAGGACGAGCTCGACGAGGTGTTCGAGTCGGCGTGGTCGAACGAGGGCTTCATGAGCCGCGACCACGAGGAAGCGCGGCTCGCCGCCGGTCGCGCCGCGCTCCGTCGGTTCCGCGCTGCCCAGCTCGAGCCCGACGCGGTCATCCCGACCTACGTCGAGCGTGAGTTCAGCTTCACGCTGGACGGCGATCGTGTTCGGGGCCGCTGGGACCGTGTCGATGTCGTCCCGATCGCGACGGAAGCTGCCGCCACTGCCCTCGAGACCGTTCCCGAACAGAGCGCCGATGTCGTCTCGCCGACCCTTGGCATGCTCGGGCCGGAGCGCGTGACGATCACCGACTACAAGTCATCGGACGTCCGCGACCCGGCCAAGGCCCGGCAGCGGGCGCGCGAATCGCTCCAGCTCCAGATCTACGCGATGGGCTACGAGGCGATGACCGGCCGCCTCCCCGATGCTCTTTCCCTCCATTTCCTCGAGTCCGGGCTGATCGGCGAGGTGCCCGTCGACCCCGCCCGGCTGGCCAAGGCTCGCGAGAAGATCGCCGGAGCGGCGGCCGGCATGCGGGCACGCGACTACACCCCGCGCCCCGATTACCTCGCCTGCACCTACTGCGCCTTCCGCGACATGTGCCCGGCCAGCGTCGCTCGCAGATAGGGCATCCACCCGACTCGACGGGCGACCTCGCCACGCTCATCGTTCGCGTCCATCCCCGGACCGTCGGGGCAACGCTGGGGAACGGATCGACGATGGGCACACTCGCGCGCTGGATCCGGCCGTGGGTCACGACCGACGGGTCCGAGGCCCTAGACTCGGTCGTGATGGAGCCCCGCGACCGGACCGCCAACCTGGCCTGTTTCGCGGCTGCGGCGGTCGTCTGGATCCTTGTCGGTCTCGTCGTGACGACCCGCGACCCGACCGTCGACCCCAGCGCCGGGTTCGTCGGCGCCGCACTCATCGGGCTCGCGGTGACGCTGACCCTCATCCCGCTCATGTGGCTGACGACCTTCGGCCGCCACCGCCGGATCGCCTATCGTGGGGACTGGCTGCGCGCCATCCGTCGGTCTGCCTGGGTCGGGATCGTCGTCGCGATCATCGTCATCCTGCGTATCCAGGGACTCCTCGAGCTGCCGATCGCCCTGTTCATCATCGCGCTGGTCGTGGTTGCCGAGGCGACCCTCTCCGCGGAACGCTGACGGCGCCGAGACCCGAGGCGCGCTAGGCTGCCTCGACCCAGGACATCTGCCCAGCCCAGGAGTCGGTGTGCCCGAACTGACCGCCACGCGACCCGCCGCGCCGAACGAGGAGGACAAGGCCCGCCTCGCGGCCGCCGTGGAGGCGGCTCGCGCCGAGATCGTCGACCTGTCGCATCGCATCCATGCCGACCCAGAGCCCGCCTTCGAGGAGCACCACGCGGCCGCCTGGATCGCGGACGTCCTGGCCCGTCACGGCTTCGAGGTCAAGCATCCGGCCGGGAGCCTGAGCACGGCGATCCGGGCCACCCGACGGGGCGGCCAGCCGGGCACGGGTCCGCGGGTCGGCATCCTCGCCGAGTACGACGCGCTCCCGGGACTGGGCCACGGGTGCGGTCACAACACGATGGCCGCGTCGGGGGTCGGGGCCGCCATCGCCCTTGCCTCGATCGCCGCCGACCTTCCCGGCGAGATCGTCTTCCTCGGCACGCCCGCGGAAGAGCGGGGGAGTGGCAAGCAGATCATGATCGACGACGGCCTGTTCGAGGGCATCGACGCGGCGCTGCTCTACCACCCGTGCGATCGCTCGCACGTCGAGTCGTTCCCGCTCGCATCCGAGGATGTCGACGTCGTCTTCACGGGCCTCCAGTCACACGCGTCGTCCGACCCGTGGCGCGGCAAGAACGCCCTCGACGCGCTGGTCCTGCTCTTCACCTCGGTCGGGCTGTGGCGGCAGCAGCTGAAGCCGACCGCGCGTGTCCACGGGATCGTCCGCGAAGGCGGGACGGCGGCAAACATCATCCCGGACCGGGCGTCGGCCTGGTTCATGATCCGCAGCGACGATGAACGGGACTATGGCGCGATGCGCGATCGCTTCCGCGACATGTGCACCGCCGCCGCCCTTGCCACCGACACGACGGTCGAGGTCACGTTCTCCGGCCTTGCCCGCACGATGAACAACAACGCGGTCCTCGCCGAGCGCTTCCGCGCCAACATGGCCGCCTACGGCGTCGAGGACCAGGGCGACGACCCGAACGCAGGCTCGACCGACATGGCCAACGTCTCGTGGGTCTGTCCGACGATCCACCCGGACCTCGCGATCGCCCCTGAGGGGACACCCGGGCATTCGATCCTCTTCCGCGACGCTGCCGCGACGCCCTTGGCCGACGAGGTGACCCTCCTCGCTGCGACCCTCGTCGCCCAGACCGCCCTCGACCTCTACCGCGACCCCGATCTCGTCGCAGCCGCCTGGCGGGAGTTCCGCGAAGGACACTGACGAGCTCGGAGAATCCGCCCGTGAGGGCCGGTCAGGCGAAGGCGGAGGCGAGCAAGTGAGCGAGCGCACCAAAGGTGCGTGAACGAGCGCGCACAGCCGACAACGCACGAATGGCCGGGCATCGCTGGCGGCCAACGCTGCTACCATCCAACCGGCGCGCCCCGCTGGACATCGAACGAACCGGCGGCGCCCCCCAGCTAGACGGAGCTCGCAGCGCGTCGACGCCGCGACCGTCTTCGGAGGATCCTCCGTGGCTGAGCGCCCACACGACCGCGACGCCGAGTCCGGCTACGCCCGTGGCAACGGCTGGGACGCCGACTTCGAGACGTTCGAGGACTTCGATCTGCCGACCTACGTCGGACCCGCGACGTTCATGAACCTGCCGTGGGTGACGGACCCCGCGGCGATCAAGGCGGCTGGCGTCGACGTCGCCATCGTCGGTGCGCCATTCGACGACGCCGTGACCCACCGATCCGGTGCGCGGTTCGGGCCGCGGGCGATCCGCGAGGCGCAGTACACCTCCGGTTCGATCAACTCGCTCGCGCTCGACGTCCGGCCTTTCGAGGTCCTCACGGTCGTCGACGCCGGGGATGCGAACGTGGTCCCAGCGTGGATCGAGCGCGGCCACGCGATGATCTACCGCAAGGTCCTCGACGTCGCGCGGACCGGCGCCATCCCGATCGTCCTCGGCGGCGACCATTCGATCACCTGGCCGTCGGCAACAGCGGTCGCGGAGGTGCGGCGACCGGGAAGCATCGGCATCGTCCATTTTGATGCCCACGCCGACACCGCGAACGATGCCTGGGGCGTGCTCGCCAGCCACGGCTCGCCGATGCGCCGGCTGATCGAGTCGGGCGCGGTCAACGGCAAGAACTTCATCCAGGTCGGCCTCCGCGGCTACTGGCCGCCGCCCGAGACGTTCGCCTGGATGCAGGAGCAGGGGCTGCGCTGGCACTTCATGCGCGAGATCGAGGAACGCGGTTCCGAGGCCGTCATCGCCGACGCGATCGAGGAGGCGCTCGACGGCGCCGACTCGATCTACCTCTCGCTCGACATCGACGTCATCGATCCGGGCATGGCGCCCGGAACGGGCACGCCGGAGCCCGGCGGCATGCTGACCCGCGAGGTCCTCCGCGCGATCCGGCAGATCGTGGGCGCCGTCGACCTTGCCGGGATGGACATCGTCGAAGTGTCGCCGCCGTACGACCAGGCGGAGACGACCGCGTCGGCTGCGAACCGGGCCGCTCTTGAGGCGATCAGCGCCCTCGCCGCAAAGCGTCGTGACGGCGGCCGCGTCCGCTGGGAGGGCTGACCATCGACGCCGGCTCTCTCGACCGACCCGACGCCGCCACCGCGGCGGCTCTCGCGCGGCTGTACGACCTCGATCTCGCCGACGATCCCGGTGACCTCGACCTGTACCTCGCATTGGCCGACCGCGCAGACGGCCCGGTGCTCGAGCTCGCCGTCGGGAGCGGCAGGCTCGCCATCCCGCTGGCCGAGGCTGGGCATCAGGTCACAGGCGTCGACCTCGACCCGGCGATGCTGGCCCGCGCACGTGCGCGAGTCCGTGGCAACGCCGGCGAGGACCGCCTGTCCCTCGTCGAGGCCGATATCGTCGGTCTGCACCTGCCGGGCGAGCCGCGCTTCGGTCTCGCGTTCATCGCCCTGAACTCGTTGCTCGTGCTCCCGACACCGACCGCTCAGCGTGCCGCGCTCCAGGCCATGGCCGACCACCTCGCTCCGGGTGGGCTGGCCGTCGTCGACGTCTGGCTGCCAGATGCCTTGGACCTCGCGCGCTTCGACGGGCGGATCAGCCTCGAGTGGCCGAGACTCGATCCGGAGACCGGCGCGATCGTGACCAAGGTCGCCTCCGCGCAGCACGATGCCGCGACCGCGAGCGTCACCCTCACGACCATCTTCGAGGAGGCCCGCCAGGGCGAACCGACCCGCCGTTGGGTCCGACGCGACCGGCTTCGGCTCGTCTCGGTGGAAGAGCTGCGCGGCTTCGCCGAAGATGCCGGCCTCTCGATCGAGATGGTTGCGGGCGACTACGAGATGGGACGTCTCGGACCCGGCAGTGACCGTGCGATCCTGCTCGCCGTCAAGCACTGAGGCCACCACCTGGCCATCGACCGACCGGGACCTTCGTGGTAGGCCCCACGCGCGAGCCGCGTGGTATCGTCCGGCCGATGCCACAGCCCGATCAGACGCGCCTGCTCATCGTCGAGGACGTGCCGCAGGTCGCCCAGTACATCCGTGGCCTGCTCAACTCCCAGGCCCGCGTCAAGCTGCTGGACGTGCTCGGCGACGGAAGCAAGGCGGTGGCGACGATCCAGGAGCTGAGGCCCGACATCGTCCTCGTCGACGCGCTGCTGCAGGGTCGGATCAAGGGGCCGAAGCTCGTCGAGATGATCCACGAGGCGGAACTCGGCGTGCCGGTGATCGTCCTGACGGTCCCGCAGAACCCCGTCGAACCCGATCCATCGAAGGGCATCCACGGCGTGCTGTCGATGCCGTTCTCGGGCTTCGACCTGATGACCCGGATCGGCAACGCGCGCAAGGAGTACGAGGAACAGCAGGCGGTCGCGACGACCCGGGTCATGAGCGTCTTCGCACCCAAGGGCGGTGTCGGCAAGACGACCATCGCTTTCAACCTCGCGGTCGCGCTCGGCCAGCTGGAGCAGCGGACCGTGCTCATCGACGGCAGTCTGCAGTTCGGTGACCTGCGCTCGCTGCTCAAGGTCCCGGTCGACGCCCCGTCCATCCTCGACCTGCCGACCGACCGGATCGCCGAATCCGACCTGACCGACGTGCTCTGGCGCGACCCTTCAGGGATCGACATCCTGCTGGCGCCGCCGCGGATCGAGATGGCCGAGATGATGACGCCGCGCGACCTCGACAAGGTGCTCTCGCTCCTGCGCCGGGTGTACGAGGCCATCGTCATCGACATGTCGAGCCACCTGAACGACATCAACCTGGCGTTCCTCGACGCGAGCGACGCGATCATCGAGATCGTCACCTACGACTCGACGACGATCCACAACACGGTCGCCATGGCGGACACCTTCCGCTCGATCGGCTACCCCGCGTCGAAGGTGCGCTACCTCGTCAACCGCGCCGATTCGCCCGGTGGGATCGACCCGATCGACCTTGAGCGCGCGCTCGGACGCGTGCCCGAGCATCGGGTCGTGTCGGACGGCATGCTCGTCGTCCAGTCGAACAACGAAGGTGTCCCGTTCGTCCTGGCGAGTCCGGACGCGCCGATCACCAAGGACGTGATGCGCGTCGCGCGCGAGATCCTCAACGCCGGCCGGATCGCCGCGACGGCCGGGCGGTCCTGAGTCTTTCGATGTCCGACCCGCGACCGATCGGGGTCTTCGACTCCGGGGTCGGCGGCCTGACGGTCCTGCGCGAGATCGTCCGTCGCTCTCCCGCCGAATCGACCATCTACCTCGGTGACAACGCGCGCGCCCCGTACGGCGTCCGCCCGGACGAGGAAGTGCTGGCCTTCTCGACGGAGTGCCTCGACCGGCTCGTCGAGCACGACGTCAAGGCCATCGTCGTGGCATGTAACACGTCGACCGCGGTCGGCATCGTCGCGTTCCGCCGCCGCTACGCGATCCCCATCCTCGGCGTCATCCGGCCCGGTGCGACGGCGGCCGCACTGGCGACTCGCGACGGCCAGGTCGGCGTGATCGCGACGCCGGCCACCATCCGTTCGCACGCGTACCTCCGCGCGATCACCGACGAGGATCCGTCGGTCCGCGTCGTCGAGCACGCGACGCCGACGCTCGTTCCCTTCGTCGAGGCGGGCGTCCTGGCGGGAGCGACGGCCGAAGCGGCGGTCGCCGATGCCCTTGCCCCGCTGTTCCGGCCGTCAGACGCGCCCATCGATACGCTCCTCCTCGGCTGCACGCACTACCCCCTGCTGCGGCCGATCATCGCGGCGCTCGCCGGGCCGCAGGTCGCCATCGTCGACTCCGCCACCGCGACCGCGTCCGCGCTGGCCGACATGCTCGACATCAACGGCCTTCGCTCCCGCGATCAGTCGGCCGAGAGCGCCGCCGGCGCGGACGGCTCCGACGGTGTCGCGCCCCCATCAGCCTCGCCGGGCACGCATCGTCAGCTCACGACGGGCGATCCCGAGACGTTCCACGCGCTCGCCAGCCGACTCTTCGGGGCGGCGTTCCCGGACGTCGAGCAGATCGACGTCCCCGTGGCTGCTCGATGACCGACCGACCGGGCGCTGGTCGCCGGCACACGGGCCGCGATGAGCCCGGCAGTCGCCCCTCGTGGCGCGACGACCGGGTCTGGCAGGTGGGTTTCCTCGTCGGATCGGCGCTCGGCGCCGCCGCGACCGTCGCGGGCCGCCATGCCGAACGCAACGCGCGAGCCGGCGGCCTCGTCGACTGGCCGGAGGTCGAACGGATCGCGATCTCACGCCTTCGCTCCGCCCGTGGAACGCTGCCTCCCAGCGAGCTCGCAGCCGCGGAGCCTGCATACGCAGATGCGATGGGTCGGATCGTGCCGGCCCTGTCGGCGGCACTCGGCAGCCCACTCCCAGGAGTCGTCGAACGGTCGGGCGTGGTCGATCGCGCGGCGTGGGTCCGCGCCAACACCGGATCATTCCGGTCGCTGATCGGAAAGCTCGAGGCGGACCTGCTCGACCAGGTCATCCCGCCCGGTGGCGGACTGGCCAAGGCGACGATGGCTCTCGCCAACCGCTGGGTGACGACCCGCCAGCTCGGCTTCCTGCTCGGGTTCATGGGCACCCGCGTCCTCGGGCAGTACGACCTGGCGCTGCTCTCAACCGAGATCGCGCCCGGCCGGCTGCTGTTCGTCGAGGAGAACATCCGTGCCACGGCTCGGGCGCTGGACGTGCCGCTCGGGCCGTTCCGGACCTGGATCGCGCTCCACGAGACGACCCACGCATTCGAATTCGAGGCGCATCCGTGGCTCCGGCCGTATCTCGCGGAGCGTCTCGAGCGCCAGCTGACGCTGTTCGGCAAGGATGCGTCGGGGATGGGCCGCGAGGTGGTCAAGGGTCTCGGCCGGACGCTTCGGGGTGAGGGCGGCGGCGAGCACTGGATCGAGCGGATGATGGGTCCCGAACAGAAGGCGATCTTCCGCGAGACGCAGGCGGTGATGAGTCTGCTCGAGGGGTTCAGCGACTACGTCATGGACGAGGTCGGCCGCGATCTCGTGCCGGGGGTCGAGCGGATCAGCGAGCGGTTCCACGAACGGCGCAACAAGCGGACGCCGTTCGAACGGACGATGCTCAGGCTGACGGGCATGGACCTCAAGATCGAGCAGTACAAGAAGGGCGAGCGGTTCGTGCGCGCCATCGCCGACGCCCGCGGTCCGGCTGCGCTGACGGCGCTCTGGACGGGCCCCGAGACGCTGCCGCGGGACGGCGAGATCGAGGCACCTCAACGCTGGATCGCGCGCGTCCTCGACGGGACGGCCGCGCCCGGCAGCACGGCGTGAGCACTGACGCCAGAGATCGGGCAGGGCCCGGGTCCGGCCCGGGCGGTGCCCCGACTGCCATCGCGCTGAGCCCGATCCTGTCGGCGCGCTACCGCTCGCGCGACTTCGAGCGGATCCGCGCAGCAGCGCCCGGCGCGCGCATCGTGACCGTCTCGATGGAAGGCCTTGCTGACGGGCCGCTCGACGAGGTCGAGGTCATGCTCCGCGGCTGGCTCAGCTCGGATGCGTTCGACCGCATCCTCGTCCGTGCGCCGCGGCTGTCGTGGGTCCACTCGGCGACGTCGGGCGTCGAGCGGGCGCTGACCCCGGCGGCACGCGAGCGCGGGATCGTCGTCACGAACGCGCGCGGTGTGTTCAGTCGGCCGATCGCCGAGTACGTGCTGATGATGATCCTGGCCGTCAGTCGGCGGCTCCCGCAGCTGCTCGAGCTCCAGCGTGAGCGGACGTGGCAGCCGCTCGAGGGCCCTGAGCTGCGCGACGTCACGGTCGGCATCGTCGGCCTCGGGTCCATCGGGCGCTCGGTCGGCGCCCTGGCGACCGCGTTCGGCTGTCGGGTCGTGGCGGTCCGCCGCCGAGGCGACGCTGACGCGGGGCCGATCCGCCCCGACGACGAGGCACGCCCTCTCGGCGAAGTGATGCTCGACAGGGTCGGCGGGCCCGAGACACTCCCCGAGCTGCTGGCCGAATCTGATTTCATCGTGCTGGCCGCGCCACTGACCGCCGAGACCGAGCGCATGATCGATGCCGACACACTCGCGATGGTCAAGCCCGGCGCCTGGCTCATCAACGTCGCGCGCGGCCGGCTCATCGACGAGCGCGCCCTGCTCCGCGCGCTCGATGACGGTCATCTCGGCGGCGCCGTCCTCGATACGTTCAGCGACGAGCCGTTGGCGCCCTCGTCGCCGTTCTATGACAGGTCGAACGTCATCGTGACGCCCCACACCGCGTGGTCGAGCACGCGCGTCCTGGACCGGAGCGTCGACCTGTTCTGCGACAACCTCCGACGGTTCGCGACCGGCGAGCCGCTGCTCAACGTGGTCGACCCCAGCGCGGGCTACTGATCCCGGCGACAATCCGCGGATGCAGATCGCCATCGTCGGACTTGCCGGATCGGGCAAGACGACCGTCTTCAACACCCTGACCCGCGGCCATGCTGAGACCGGCGGGTACGGCGGCGTCACCCTCAACGTCGGGGTCGTCAAGGTCCCCGACGAACGTCTCGATACCCTTGCCGGCATCTTCAAGCCGAAGAAGATCATCCACGCGGACGTCACCTACGTGGACCTGCCGGCGCCGCCGCCCTCGACCGAGGGCCATGTCGGGACGGAGGAGCTGCCGGCGGACCATCTCGCCCGGCTGCGTGATTCGGACGCCCTCCTCCACGTCGTGCGAGCGTTCGAGGACCCGTCGAACCCGCATCCCGACGGCAGCGTCGATCCCGCCCGCGACATCGAGCGCCTCGACCTCGAGTTCCTCCTCGCCGACCTCTCCATGGCCGAACGTCGGATCGAACGTCTCAAGACGAGCGCGAGGCACGGGAATCCCGCGGAACGTGAGGCGGCCGAGCGCGAGGACGCTGTCGTCCGTCGCATCCACGCCGGTCTTCAGGCAGGGACGCCGATCCGCGACCTCGCGCTCGACAGCGACGACGAGAAGGCCATCCGTGGCTTCCGGTTCCTCAGCCAGAAGCCCGTCCTCGTGCTCCTCAACGTCGGCGAGAACGACATCGCCACCGCGCCTGAGCTCGTGGAGCGGATCCGGGCGGCGTACGACCACCGACACGCACTCATCGAGGCGCTCTCGGCACGGATCGAGATGGAGCTCGGCGAGCTCGAGCCCGACGAGGCAGCGGTCTTCATGGAGGAGCTCGGTATCGCGGAATCCGGTCTCGGCCGGGTCATCGACCTGTCGTATCGGCTGCTCGGCCTGATCTCGTTCCTGACCGCCGGTCCCGACGAGGTCCGCGCCTGGCCGATCCCGGAGGGCTCGACCGCGGTCGACGCCGCGGGCGCCATCCACACGGATCTTGCCAAGGGGTTCATCCGCGCCGAGACCGTCGCCTACGAAGACCTTGTCACGCTTGGGTCGATGGCCGAGGCGCGCAAGGCCGGTCGCCTCCGGTCGGAGGGAAAGACCTATCGCGTCCGGGACGGGGACGTCGTCGAGATCCTCTTCTCGCGCTGACCCGTCAGTTCAGCCGGCTGCTCGGGTCGAACTCGACGACGACCGCCTTGTAATCGAGGTCCTCGTCCTCGTCGTCATCATCATCATCGTCATCCTCCTCGGCGTCGGCCATCTCGACCTCCGTCCGGGCAAGGAAATTCTCGGCATCGTCCATGCTGACGTTGACCGATGCGACGAGGGCGTCGTCGCTGACGTAGATGAAGCCGTGTTCGCGCTCGAGCTCCACGGCGATCGCCTCGATGAGGGTATCGTGGGCGAAGGTGTCCTGGATCCGGCGACGGATCGACTGGACGAGCTCGAAGAACTCGTCGGGCTCCCATTCGGACTCGCTGACGACGATGACCTCGCTGAAGATCTCGTTGTCGCCCTCGCGCAGCTCGTAGAAGAACACGTCGGCTCCAGATGGTGTCGGGGATGGGTCGGCAAGTATACGACCGGTCCCGCTCGGCCCCCGCAGACGAGGAGATCGTGGTCACTCGCACCATCGAGGTCCTGCATGTCGGCTCGGCGAGCCGAGACCTCACCAGCGACGACCCACGCGGCTGGCGGCTCGGCGGCGGCGTCACGTACGCCGCCCTCACGACGGCCCGGCTCGGGCTGCGGACCGCGGCGCTCATCGGTGTCGACGCGGAGGGCGCCACCGCGGACGAGCTCGACCTGCTCAGGTCTGCCGGCGTCGACCTCGTCCTCGAGCGGCTCGGCGAGGCGCCGGTGTTCGACAACCAGGAGACGCCCGGGGGCCGGGTCCAGGTCTGCCACGCGGTCGGGGAGCGGCTCGCCGTCCGTGACGTGCCGCCTGAGTGGCGCGAGGCGCGGGCGTGGTCGGTCGTCCCGGTCGCCGGTGAGATCGATGACACATGGGCCGATGCGGTCCCGAACGGGGCCTATCTGACACTCGGCTGGCAGGGGTTCCTGCGCGACCTCTCAGCAGGGGAGCGAGTCTCGAGGCGGCCGCCCGCGGCATCGGCGCTGCTCGGGCGCGCGGACCTCGTGGGGGTCAGCCACCACGACCTCGACTTTGGCACGAGTATCGCGACGCTCGCCGGGTTCCTCCGCCCAGGAGCCGACCTGCTCATCACGGAGGGCCAGGCCGGTGGCCTGTTCGTCCGTGTCGGCGAGGAAGGGGCGCGCGATGCGTACCGATACCTGCCGACGGCGACGGACCGCGAGACCGACCCGACCGGTGCGGGCGACACGTTCCTCGCGGCCCTTCTCGCGTCCGTCCTGCGGCCGGCGATCGTGGGGCGCGATCGGTCGCGCCGATCACCCGACCTTCGCTTCGCGGCCGCGGCCGGATCACTCGCGGTCGAGGGTCCGGGTCTCAGCGCTGTCCCGGACCGGGGGGCCGTGCTCGTCCGCCGGGCGCGGGAACGGGTCCGCCGCGCGGTCGTCCCGAGCGAGGTTTCGCAGGTCGGAGCGGTCGAGGGGTAGAGCTCAGGAGGATGAGGTCGGCGCTGCATCCTCGAGCCGAGGGCCGAGCCGCCGTCGCAGCCGCATGGCGCGGCGTGCCAGGTCGGCCTCGAGGGCAGGTTCCGGCCGCCCGAGCCGCCGCCGGCGTTCGATGGCCTCGAGCCCATGCGTCACCGCGTCCAGTGCACCAGGGCGGTCGCGGAGACGATGCTCGCGGAGCTTCGCGAGCTCGATCGCGGCGACGATCGCGACACGGCCAGGGCCGGCTACCAGCGCGGTCCAGGCGTCCGCCGCGTCCCCGTATCGTCCGAGCCTCCGGAGCATGTGCGCACGATCGACCGCGATCCGCTCGGTCGTCCACGGCGCTGCCAGTGCCGCTCCCTGGGGAGTCCCCGACGTGATGGACGGCGCTCGCTGCCGACCGCCGAAATCCGCCGGTCGGAGTGGCGACCACCACGGGACGTCCTCTGGTCGTTGCGCCGCTACCGCCGATGTCGGCTTCGGGACGACCGTCCGCGCGATCGGCCGGTCCGCGGCAGCCTCGAGGCAATCGAGCGCCTCCGCCAGCCGGTGCTCGCGGGCGAACGAGCGGGCGAGCCCGGCGAGATCGCCCGGCGGCGCATCGACCCGTTCTGCCGGGTCGCCGTAGCGGTCGGCGAGGTGCGCGAGGATCCAGGCGAGCGACCGGACGTCCTGGTCGTTGTGCCGGGCGACCTCCGCAAGCGGCCGCGCCGATCCGCCGCGCAGGAACTCGTGGTAGCGACCCGGGATCTCCCAGCCCTCGACGTCGCCGATCCGGTGCAGGCCGAGGAGCTCCGCCTCGGCCGTCCGGAGGCGGGCGTCGGCCATCCGATGTCGGAACAGGCGCCGAACGACGGGCAGCAGGTCCAGGTGGCCGGCGTGGGGCGGAGCCGCCCGACGGGCGAGCCGGAAGCGCGTGGTGAGAAGCGGCCAGTCGAACCCGCGGCCGTTGTACGTGACGAGCCAAGCGGCGGGCGGGATCGCAGCTTCGATCGCGGTCAGCAATGCCCGCTCCTCCCCATGATCGGGAAGCATGAGTTGGACCTGCCGGTAGCGGTCGCGGGCCTCCCACCACCCGAGGCCGACGAGGAACGCGGCGGTGCCCGCGGCCGTCGCCAGCCCCGTCGTCTCCGTGTCGAGACAGACGAGCGGCACGTCCGGTGGCGGTTGCCCGGGGAGTGTCGCAAGGCGGACCCGATCCACGGGCAACGTCCGTTGCGGCATCTCGCAGCGGACGATCCGTCCTTCAGGCGTCACGATCACCTCGCCATCCACTGCGGCAGCCAGGCGCGTGGCGAGATCCTGGGGCGGTCCCGTGTCGTCGCGCGCGTCGATCGCCGCGGGCGGAAGGACCGTCGGCAGCGCCGCCCGGTATCGCTCGAGTCGCCGGGCGAGGGTGGTCGTTCCGTCGATCACGGCGTTGCGTCAGGCAGCCGCGGCGATGGGTGCCCCGAGCTCCGCGAGGAGCCGGAGCGCGAGGGCACGGGCGTCCACCTCGGGTTCGAGGCGAGGGCCGGTACAGGCCGGGCAACCCGCATCGCAGCCGCACGAGGCGATCAGATCGGCCGCCCCGGCCAGGAGCTCGTCGTGGCGGTCCCATAAGCGCTCGGCGAGGCCGATCCCGCCTGGGACCGCCTCGTACAGGTAGATGGTCGGCTGCTCGGAGTGCGGCGAGCGGACCTGCGTCACGAGGCCGAGGTCACGAGGGTCGACCATCAGGGCGATGGCTGCGACCGTCTGGATGGCGCGGCCTGCGCCGAGGAGCGCGACGTCGAGCTCGTCCCGCCGCCAGCGGTCCCGTGATGCTTCTGCGGTCAGCCAGTACGCGGTCGTCTGGAGCTCGAGCTCCGGCAGGTCGATCGGCCCCCAGCCGACGTTCTCGTCGGTCACGAACTTGAGCTTCTTGAAGAGCGTCACGAGGCTCGCGACCATCACCTCACCGTGGATCCGCCGGCCTCCCGTGGCGGGAGCGTCGGCGAACACGTCGAGCGGCTTCAGCGTCACCGCGCGGTTGGCATAGGTGTAGTGGTCGACGTCGATGCGGTGGACGTACGCCTTCCGCTCGTGCCACTCGAGGCGGTCGACGTAGTACTGGACCGATTCGTGGATGTAGATGGCGCGTTCGTGGACGAGGACCTGGGCGCTGAACAGGTCGACCTCGCCGAGGACCCGTGGGCGGTCAGGCGTCGTGTCGATGATGACGACGTTCTCCGGCGCGGCGGTCCGGAGTGAGATCTCGGATGCCGGGAAGTTCTCACTCGACCAGTACCAGCGCCCGTCGCTCGCCTGCCGGACGTGGCCCGACTCGCCGAGGAACGCGAGCAGGTCGTCGGCCGGGGCCGGGCCGAACACCTCGCCGGGCTCGAAAGGGAGCTCGAAGGTCGCCGCCCGGAGGTGCGCGAGCAGGACGTGGAGGTTGTCGGGGTCGCAGCGGGCCTCCTCGGGCGTCCCCTCGAGCAGGAACTCCGGGTGGTGGATCACGTACTGGTCGACCGCGGCCCCGGACGCGACGAGGACCGCGACACTCGTGCCCTGGCGCCGCCCCGCGCGCCCGAACTGCTGCCAGGTGGCCGCCACGGATCCCGGATAGCCCGCGAGGATCGACACGTCGAGCCGCCCGATGTCCAC
>JBJMMQ010000116.1:0-5289 GCA_045804705.1 Chloroflexota bacterium | reverse complement strand
AGCCGTCGAGCAGGCGCGCAAGGCGATGCTCCAGGATGTCCGGCCGCGGAAGCGGACCCGGATCGGCGCCGACGCGCTCATGGAGGCGCTCATCGTCCAGGGCACCGACGTCCTGTGGAGTTACCCGGGCGGCGTCATCCTGCCGATCTACGACATCCTCGGTGACTACCCCGAGATCCGGCACGTGCTCGTCCGGCACGAGCAGGGTGGCGGTCACGCCGCCGACGGCTACGCCCGCGCGAGCAACAAGGTCGGCGTGTGCATGGGGACGAGCGGCCCCGGCGCGACGAACCTCGTCACCGCGATCGCGACGGCGCAGCTCGACTCGGTCCCGATGGTGGCGATCACCGGCAACGTCCCGAACGCGCTCATCGGCAAGGACGCGTTCCAGGAGATCGACATCACCGGCATCACGCTGCCGATGACGAAGCACAACTACCTGGTCCGGAACGCCGACGACATCCCGCACGTCGTCGCGGAGGCGTTCTACCTCGCGTCGCACGGCCGCCCGGGGCCCGTCCACATCGACATCACCAAGGACGCCCTGCAGCAGGAGACGCGCGCCGAGCACCCCTCGCTCGACGACGTCATCGCCGGCGTGCCGGGGTTCCGGCCGACGACGGAGGGCCACCCGAAGCAGCTGAAGCTCGCGGCCCGCGAGATCGCCGAGGCGAAGCGCCCGCTGATCCTCGCCGGGCACGGCGTCCTCATCGCCGAGGGCTGGGACGCGCTCAAGACGTTCGCCGACAAGACCCAGATCCCCGTGGCCTGGACGCTGCTCGGCATCGGCGCCATCGACGAGGAGGATCCCCTCGCCTACGGCTACATGGGGATGCACGGCTGGAAGCACGTCAACCGCGCCATCCAGTCGGCCGATCTCCTCGTGGCGATCGGGATGCGCTTCGACGACCGCGTCACCGGCAACGTCCGGACCTACGCCCCGTACGCGAGGATCGTCCACGTCGACATCGACCCGGCCGAGATCGGCAAGAACGTCGCGGTGGAGGTCCCGATCGTCGGCGATGCGGGGCGGGTCCTGAGAGCCCTCACGCCGATCGTCGCGGCCGTCGACCCCGTGGCGCGCACCGAGTACTTCGCGGAGCTCGCGGAGTGGCGACGCGAGTCGGAGGGCAGCTCCTGGCACGGCTCGGGCGCCTGGCGCGACGGTCTGCTGTCCGCCGATTACGTCGTGAGCCGGATCGGCGAGCTGACCGGTCATGCGGCGACCTACGTCGCGGACGTCGGCCAGAACCAGATGTGGCTCGCCCGATACACGGGCTTCCGACAGCCGAATTCGCACGTCAGCTCCGGCGGCCTCGGGACGATGGGCTTCAGCGTCCCGGCCGCGATGGGGGCGGCACTCGGACGACCCGACCGCGAGACGTGGGCGATCACCGGCGACGGCGGCTTCCAGATGACGTTCCAGGAGCTGATGACGCTCGTCCAGGACCGGATCCCGGTGAAGATCGCCCTCTTCGACAACAAGAAGCTCGGGATGATCCGCCAGTGGCAGGAGATCATCTACGCGGGCAACTACCACTCGTCGAGCCTGCCCGGCCCGGACTTCGCGAAGCTGGCCGACGCGTTCGGCATCCCGGCCTTCCGGGCGGGGACACCAGGCGAGGTGGACGATGCGATCCGGGCGGCCCAGGCCGTCGACGGTCCCGCGCTCATCTGGTTCGAGATCGCGGAGGAGCAGAACGTCTTCCCGATGATGCCTGCCGGCAAAGGCCTGTCGGATTTGATCGAGAAGTGGGGCGGGGCGGACGAATGAGCGGCGACGCCTCGTCCAACGGCCGTATCCCGGCAGCCCCCCCGTCAGCGCCTGCTCACAGCGCGCCACCGTCACGCGCACTCCCCGGCGGCGGCGAGACGCGCCGGCACGTCCTGGTCGCGGTCGTGCTCAACAAGCCGGGCGTCCTCAATCGCGTGTCGAGTCTGATGCGCGCGCGGAACTTCAACATCGACTCGCTGGCCGTCAGCCACACCGACAGCGAGGACGTGAGCCGCATGACGATCACCCTTCACGGTGACGACGTCGCGGTCGAGCAGGCGGCCAAACAGCTCTACCGGCTTATCGACGTGCTCAAGGTGCAGGACGTCACGTCCGAACCGACCGTCCAGCAGGAGCTCGCGCTGGTCAAGATCCGGGCGACCGAATCGAGCCGCGCAGAGGTCCTCAAGCTCGTCGAGCTGTCGCGGGGCCGGGTCGTCGACCTGGCCGATGGCTCGATCATCGTCGAGGTGACCGGCACCGAATCCGAGGTCGACGCGTTCGTCGCGCTCGTTCGGACCTATGGCATCAAGGAATTGGTCCGCACCGGCGCCGTCGTCATGGCGCGCGGATCCGGATCCATCGAGGAGGCGAGCAAGCGATGAGCGCGACCATGTACTACGACAACGACGCGGATCCGGCCGCGCTGGCGGGGCAGACCGTCGCGATCATCGGCTACGGCTCGCAGGGCCACGCGCATGCCCTGAACCTCCACGAATCCGGCGTCGACGTCGTCGTCGGGTTGGCGCCAGGGTCGAGGAGCCGCGCGCTCGCCGAGGATGCCGGCCTGCGCGTCTCGGACGTGGGCCCCGCGGTCCAGGAAGCGGACGTGATCATGGTCCTCGTCCCGGATACGGCCCAGAAAGCGGTCTACGACGAGGAGATCGCCCCGTATCTCCACGCCGGGCACCTGCTGATGTTCGCGCACGGCTTCAACATCCACTTCGGACGCATCGATCCTCCGGGCATCGTCGACGTCGGGATGGTCGCGCCGAAGGGGCCCGGCCACCTCCTCCGGTCGGTCTATCGGGCGGGTGGCGGCGTCCCGGCACTCTTCGCCGTCCATCGCAACGAGTCCGGCACGGCGCGTGACCGCGTCCTCGCGTACGCACGAGCGATCGGATCGACCCGGGCGGGCGTCCTCGAGACGACCTTCGCCGAGGAGACCGAGACGGACCTGTTCGGTGAGCAGTCCGTGCTCTGCGGTGGGACAGCGGCTCTCGTCAAGATGGCCTTCGAGACGCTCGTCGAGGCCGGCTACCAGCCGGAGCTGGCGTACTTCGAGACGATGCACGAGCTCAAGCTCATCGTCGACCTGATGTACCGCGGCGGGCTCAACTTCATGCGCTTCTCGGTCAGCGATACGGCCGAGTACGGCGACTATGTCTCGGGCCCGCGGATCATCGACGACCACGTCCGGGCGACGATGCAGGATGTCCTCCGCGAGATCCAGGACGGGACGTTCGCCCGGAACTGGATCGCGGAAAGCGAATCGGGCCGCAAGGAATTCGAGCGGCTGCGGGCGGCCGATCGCGACCACCTCATCGAACGGGTCGGGTCGCGGCTTCGCGGTCAGATGCAATTCCTCGATCCGGTCGAGGTCGTCGCCGGGCAGGCACAGGCGTCCGCGGCGACGCCCGGGGCCGCCTGATGGGCGCGGTACCCCGGCCCGCCGGGCCGTTCGTGCCCGCGGGCAGCGTCCGCATCTTCGACACGACCCTGCGCGACGGAGAGCAGGCGCCGGGCGCCGGACTCACGGCGGCGGAGAAGCTCGACGTCGCCCGCCAGCTCGCGCGCCTCAAGGTCGACGTCATCGAGGCCGGGTTCCCGGCCGCCTCGCCGGGCGACTTCGAGGCTGTCCGCCGGATCGCCCAGGAGACGCGCGGCGGGATCGCCGTCGCGGCCCTCGCCCGCTGCAAGGACGGCGATCCGCAGCGCGCGATCGAGGCGATCAAGGTCGCCGAGCGCCCGCACCTCCACGTCTTCATCGCGACGAGCGACATCCACCTGAAGCACAAGCTCCGGATCGACCGCGAGACGGCCCTCGCCGAGGCGGTCCGCTGGGTGCGTCACGGGCGCGAGGAGCTCGGGCGGGATGCCGAGATCGAGTTCTCCGCCGAGGACGCCTCGCGGACGGACCTCGACTACCTGCTCAAGATCTACGAGGCGGTGGTCGAGGCCGGCGCGTCGACGGTCAACATCCCGGACACCGTCGGTTACGCGATCCCGTCCGAGTTCGGCCAACTCGTCGAGAAGGTCGTCGCGCTCGTCGGCGACCAGGCGACGGTCAGCGTCCACTGTCACAACGACCTTGGACTCGCTACTGCCAACACGCTCGCGGCGGTCCAGGCCGGCGCACGTCAGGTCGAGGTGACCATCAACGGCCTCGGCGAGCGCGCCGGGAACGCGTCGCTCGAGGAGGTCGTCATGGCCCTCCGGACGCGTCCGACGCAGTTCCCGGAGCTCGGATCGGGTGTCGCCACGGAACAGCTGACGGCTGCCAGCCGCCTCGTCAGCTACCTGACGGGGTTCGCGATCCAGCCCAACAAGGCGATCGTCGGCGGGAACGCCTTCGCGCACGAGTCGGGCATCCACCAGGACGGCGTCATCAAGAACCCGCTGACCTACGAGATCATGACCCCGCAGTCGGTGGGCCTGTCCGGCAGCCAGCTGACGATCGGCAAGCTGTCGGGCCGACGCGGGCTCCAGGGCAAGCTGCGCGAGCTCGGTTACGAGTTCGAAGGCGAGGCGCTCGACGAGATCTACCGCCAGGCGGTCGCGCTTGCCGACGCGAAGAAGGAGGTCACCGACGCGGACCTCCACGCCCTCGTCGAGCAGCGTTCGTCGGAGGTCCCGGCTTCGGTCGCGATCGTCGGCTGGAGCGTGACCTCGTCTCACGGCGGAAACGCGACCGGCGCCGTGACGATCAGCGTTGGCGGCGAGGAACGGGGTGCCGAGGCGACCGGGAACGGTCCCGTCAACGCGCTCTTCGGGGCCGTCGACGAGGCGCTCCAGCCGGTCCTCGGCTGGCACCCGACGCTGACCGAGTACGAGATCAAGGCCGTCTCGGCCGGCGAGGACGCCCAGGGCCAGGTCCTCGTCCGCTGCCGCCGCTCGTCGGATGAAGGCGCCGGAGCGCTCGTCGTCACCGGGCACGGGCTATCGACGAACATCATCGAGGCCTCGCTCGAGGCGTACCTCGTGGCGGTCAACAAGCTCCACGGCGCCGAGATCAACGGGGTGTCTGTGGCGTTCGTCGCCCCGCGCCAGGGTGAGACGCTCCCATGACGACGTACCGCATCGCGACGATCGCGGGCGACGGGGTCGGCCCGGAGGTCGTCGGCGCGACCCGGCGCGTCGTCGACGCCGCGGGCGCGCGGTTCGGATTCGGCGTCGCCTGGTCCGACTTCCTGGTCGGCGGCGCCGCCATCGACGCGTTCGGGGTCGCGATCCGGCCCGAGGATGTCGACGCGTGCGGCGAGGCCGACGCCATCCTGCTCGGCGCGGTCGGTGGG
>JBJMMQ010000115.1:0-9967 GCA_045804705.1 Chloroflexota bacterium | reverse complement strand
CCGATCCCCCAGGTTGCGCCGGGAGGGCCACCCCGAACGCCGGTGCGCTTTCTACGGCACGTTCCGGGTCAGACGAGGCCGCGGCGGCGTTCGCGGCGCCGGACGCGAGAGCGGCGCCACCAGGTGCCTCCCCGGCGGTGTCGACGGCGCCTGGTGCCGGGGCCGCCGCGTTGATCGGCAGCGACTGCCCGACCACTTCGCTCGCCGGGGCCCCGCTTCCGGCGCCGGAGGCCGGTTGCAGGATCGTCGGCGCCGACGCGACGAGGATGCCCACGAGACCGAGTGCAGTGAAGCCCAACGCCAGCGGCCGGCTGGCGCCGTCGTGCGCGGACCCGACGACGGCGACGAGGCGACGCCACGGGTTCGGGCGCAGTCGGGCGGCGTGGCCACGGGTCAGGGTGTAGTCGATCGGGCGGGGAGGCGTCGGCATCGCACGGGTCGCCGCGACAAGTGCCACGAGGTCGGCATGGAGTGCCGCGCAGTCCGGGCACGAGGCGACCAGGTCCATCCCGGCCTGCCGCTCCGTCGCTGGCAGTGAATGGTCGGCCAGCGAGGCGACGAGCGTCTCGTCATGGCTGGAGTGCGCGGTCGCGGCCGGGACATCGTTCATCACGGGTGTCAGACGAGCGTCGGCGTCGGCCGGTTCCGCGCGCAATCGCGCCGCGTCGTCCGGCGTGAGGCGGTAGTCGCGCGGACGGGACGGCGTCGGCTGTGCCCTGGTCGCCTGGGACAGCGCGAGGAGGTCCGCGTGGAGCGACGCGCACGCCGGGCAGGTCGCGACCCACAGCTGGGCCGTTGCGAGATCCCCACCTCCGAGGTCGCCGTCGAACAGGCTCGCGACCAGCGCAGGATCGTGACCGTCGTGTCGCTCGGCGGCATCAGCCACGGAACAGCTCCATCCGATCCTCGAGCAGGCCGCGCAGCGCGAGGCGACCACGATGGATGCGCGACTTGACCGTCCCGAGGGAGACACCCGTCATCTCCGCGATCTCGGCGTAGTCGTAGCCTTCGACGTCGTACAGGACGATGGCAGCACGCTGGTCATCGGTGATCTGGGCGAGCGCGCGACCGAGGGTCCGGGTCCGCTCGCCGTCGAGCGCCGTCCGCTCCGGGTCGGCCTCGATGCCGGCTGGCGGCTGCCACGTCTCGTCGTCGAGTTCGGGGTACGGCTGGACGGGACGCCGCTTCTTGGCCCGCTGCTGGTCCATCGCCGCGTTGACGCAGATCCGGTTGAGCCATGACTTGACGCTCCCGCCGCGGAACGAGGTGAGGTTGCGGTACGCCGAGAAGAACGCCTCCTGGACGGCATCGGACGCCTGGTCGCGATCGGGGACCATCCGCACCACCAGGGCGAACAGCTGGTCCTGGTACAGCGTCACCAGGTCGTTGAACGCCTCGAGGTCGCCATCTCTGGCTCGCTCGAGAAGGGAGATGTCGCGGCGCTGGACGGGGTCGTCGGTGACCGTCGTCGAGCGAAGGTCCTCCACGGTCGGGGGATCCCTCCGGACGGCGATTCTGAGGCTGGGCGAGTCTAGCATCGGTCTCGGGCCAGACGCCGCCGTCCGCGGACCGGTTCCCTACGGGATCTTCGGGATGACCCCGGGCACGACGGACGTGACGTCCGTGGGCAGGAAGGGACCGAGGATCGTCAGGACGAGTGGGACGGTCGTCTTGGTGAGGAGCCGGCCGATGGCGGATGCGTCCAGCGCCTCGCTCACGGAGGTCAGGAATCCGAGGCCGGGTATCCCTGCGAGTGGTCCCGCGCTCCCGAAGTACGTGTCGAGGATGACGATGGCCGCCGAGATGATCAGCACGGCCTCGACGCCGCCGAGCACCGCACCGAGCGTCCGATCGGTCATCCGGGACACTCCTCCGACCGTCGCGCGCGAGAGTATCGGGCCGCTCACGAGGTTGAGTGCCATGACGATCACGGCGAATGTGACCGCATAGCCGACCATGTCCGCGTACTCCGGCGGCAGGTCCGTGAAGAAGCCCGTCACGAGCGTCCCGACCGGGACCCGCAGGTATGCGCCCGCGATCAACCCGATGGCGATGAAGACGAGGCCCGCCAGCCGTCGGAGGAGCCCCGTTCGCCAGCCACCGACGACGTAGCCCGCGATGAACAGCGCGAGCAGAAGGTCGGTCACGTCGCCACGATACGGGAGCGACTACGATGTCGCGGGTCACCTTGGCCGGAGTGGCGGAATCGGCAGACGCGACGGTCTCAAACACCGTTGGGGGCAACCCCGTACGAGTTCAAGTCTCGTCTCCGGCACCACTGACGAGCGTCCGATGGCACCTCTCGTGCCTGCTACCATCGGACTAGAGAACCCGGTGCGACCCGTCGCCAGGATGAGGGCACAGAGTCCTGGAGCGCCGATGACCCACCCCCGAGTGCGCGCCACCCTGCTCGCCGCCGCGTTCGTCGCGTCGGTCGGATGGTCGAGTCCCGTCCTCGCCGATCCTGCCGCGATGGCGCCGGACGTTCCGCTCGGACCTGCCTCGACCACCATCCCGTTCGCTGCGACGTCGACGGACCCCGTCGCAGCCGGCGTGCAGCGGCGCCACGGCCGGTGGACGACGTCGGCCGGCCCGCAGGTCGTCGAGGTCATCGACGTGGACCCTGCAGCGCCTGGGATCAGCCTCGAGGTGTCGGGTCCCGCCGCCGGCCCGAACGCCCTCGAGACGGTCCGCAGCCAGGCCGCTCGTGCGTCACGCGACGGCCATCGGGTCATCGCTGCGATCAACGGCGACACGTTCGGAGCGGTCGACGCGACGACGCGCGCCCCCGCCGGCCTCCAGGTCCATCGGGGCGAGGTCATCACGGGCTCGACGACGACCAAGCCGACGCTCGGGTTCGATGCCGACGAGAGCGCTCGCCTCGGTGACGTGTCACTGCGAGCATCGATGGTTCTCGCCGACGGCATCACGAAGCTCGCCATCGACCGACTCAACAAGCCACGCCAGAGCGGCGACCTCGTCCTCTACACGCGTCGGTGGGGCGCGTCCACGCACACGTCGGGCGGAGGCTCCGAGGTCGTCCTGACCGGCGCCGCGCTGCCTCTCCGGGTCAGCGGCACATGGACGGCGACCGTTGCCTCGGTCAAGCCGACCGGCCACGACACGGTGATCCCGACAGGCTCGCTCGTCCTGTCGGCGCTGGGGACGGACGCGGCGAAGCTCGCGACGCTCACAGTCGGATCGACGGTCACGATCGCGACCTCGATCACGGCCGGATGGGAGGGAACCGTCGAGGCGATCGGCGGCCGAGAGTGGCTCGTGGAAGGCGGCCACGAGAGCGTCCGGCCCGTCTCGACGCTGACGACCGAGACGCATCCGCGGACGGCGATCGGCCTCCGCGCGGACGGGACACTGGCCCTCGCCACGGTCGACGGCAGGCAGGCCGGCTACAGCGTCGGGGTCACGGCGAGCGAGCTCGCGGACCTCTTCGTCGACGAGGGGGCGGTCAAGGCGATCATGCTCGATGGCGGCGGGTCGACGACGACCTTCGTCCGGCGGCCCGGCGATGTCGAGGCGACCCTCGTCAACCGACCCTCGGACGGCTTTGAGCGACCGGTCGATGACGCGCTGTTCGTCATCTCATCGACGCCGACGGGACCACTCGCTGACATCGTCGTTCGGCCCGGCGTCAGCCGCGTCGTCGTCGGCGAGATCATCCCGTTCCAGGCGCTTGGGGTCGACGCCGCGATGAACGGCGTCAGCATCGCGGGCCTGCCCGTGACCTGGTCGAAGACGGGGGGCACCGGGACGCTGAGTGGGAGCGGCAGCTTCCGCGCGACCGATCCTGGCGACGCGACGATCACCGCGGCCGTCGGCTCGCGCTCCGGGGGTGCGACCGTCGCGGTCGTCCCCGACACGATCGCGCCGCTCGCGTCCTCGCCAGTCACACGCATCCGCCGCGGTGCCACTGTCGACGCTGGGTCCGTACCGCTGACCATCAACTGGCCGGCGGCGGTCGAGATCGGGACCGGGGTGCAGAGGTACGAGCTCCGAAGGAAGCTCGATGGCGGCGCGTGGGCGGATGTCGCGTTGCCCTCGCCGATGAGCCTGAGCGTCTCGCAGGGTCTGCCGCCGGGACGCGCGGTCCAGTACGAGGTCCGGGCGATCGACCGCGCCGGGAACGCCAGCGCCTGGCGGACGGGCAGCGGCTTCCACCTGCGTCTCGCATCCGAACGAGCGTCTTCGATGAGCTATTCGGGCAGGTGGACGACGAGCACCTCCAGCGCATATCTCGGTGGCGCGACCAAGTCGTCACGCGTCCGCGGTGCGGCGGCCACCTATTCGTTCAGCGGGAACCAGGTCGCCTGGATCGCGCCGCGCGGGCCGACGCGTGGGTCGGCTCGGGTGTCGGTCGACGGCAAGGCCGTGGCGACCGTCAGCTTGTACAGCGCGACCCGCTCGTCACGCCGCGCGGTCTTCACGTACGCCTTCCCGACGACCGGCAGGCACCGCATCACCATCAGGGTCCTCGGGACGGCGGGTCACCCGCGGGTGGCCATCGACGGTTTTGCGGTGGTCGACAGCGCGAGCACCTACCCGGTCCTCGTCGGCGCGGGCGACATCTCGTCGTGCGCGAACTCGGGCGACGCGAAGACGACCCGCGTTCTCGAACGGATCCCGGGCACGGTCTTCACGGCCGGTGATAACGCCTACGACTCCGGATCGGCTGCCCAATACGCGAACTGCTACCACCCGATGTGGGGACGGTTCAAGGGCCGGACCAGGCCTGTACCAGGTAATCACGAGTACGAGACCGCTCGCGCCGCCCCCTACTTCGCCTACTTCGGGGCGCGCGCCGGAAGCCCCGGCCAGGGCTGGTACGCCTATGACGTCGGTACGTGGCGCGTCTACAGCCTCAACTCGAACTGTTCCGCAGTGGGTGGCTGCGGAGCCGGGTCGCCGCAGGAGGCGTGGTTGCGCGCGGACCTCGCCGCGAATCCGCGAACGTGCGTCGCCGCGATCTGGCATCACCCGCTGTTCAGCTCGGGAGAGCACGGCAACAACGCCGCGACACGCGGGTTGTGGAACGCGCTCTACGAGGGAGGCGCCGACATCGTGATCAACGGCCACGACCACGACTACGAACGGTTCGCACCCCAGCGGCCGGATGGGACCGGCGATGCGGCCAAGGGCATCCGCGAGTTCGTCGTCGGGACGGGCGGCGTGGGTCTTCGTCGGTTCTCGACGACGCGGGCCAACTCCCAGGTCCGAAAGTCGACCGTCCTCGGGGTGCTCCGTCTTGAGCTGAAGGCAGCGAGCTACACATGGCGCTTCATGCCCGTCGCCGGCAGCACATGGACCGATACCGGGTCGACTGCCTGCCACTGACGCGTTGTAGGCTCCATCCGTGCCGACACGCCGCGCGATCCGCTACCCGACCAACCGACTCCTCGCCGTGGTCGACGAACCGACCGAGGCGGCCGCCGCGATGGCCGACCTGGGGGCAGCCGGCGTAGCGACCCGGGATCTCGAGATCCTCCGAGGTGACGAAGGCGCCGACCGGATGGACGGGACGGGCGAGGTGTCGGGCTGGCTGGGGCGGCTCCGCCGCACGTTCGACTTCACCCTGATGGATCAGCTGGTCGACTTCGCGGTGTACGAGCGGGCGCTGCGCGACGGTCGGGCCGTGGTGATGGTCCACATCCATGGTGACGCGCCCAAGGCCGCGGCTCACGCGATCCTCAAGAGCCACGGCGGCCACTTCATCAACTACTACGGCCGGTTCGCGACCGAGGAGCTCGACATGTGGCGCGGACCGGAGCCGAAGATCCCGGGCTACCTGCGCCGGTAGGGTGCGGACCGTGTCGGAGACCAGCCTCCAGCGCCGATACGCTCCGTCGTCGCGTTGCTTCGGCTGCGGGCCCGCGAACGCCGAGGGACTGCGGATCGAGAGCATGGAGGGTGGCGGCGAGCGCGGCGAGCTCGTTGCGGAGTGGCAGCCGCTGCCCCATCACGCGGCGTTCGCCAACGTCCTCAATGGCGGCATCATCGGCGCGCTCCTCGACTGCCACGCGAACTGGACCGCGGCCATGCATCTCATGCGCGAGCGCGGGCTCGAGGGACCGCCCGGGTGCGTCACCGCGGACTACGCGATCCGCCTCCGCCGCCCGACTCCGGTCGAGACGCCCGTCCACCTTCGGGCGTGGCCGGTGTCCACCGAGGGCGACCGGGTCGTCGTCGACGCGGAACTGTCGTCCGGTGGCATCATCACCGCCACATGCCGCGGCACGTTCGTCGCCGTCGGTCCCGATCACCCGGCGTACGAGCGTTGGTAGAGGAGTCTCATGTTCGACAAGTTCCTGCATCCCAAGAAGGCTGACGACGGCATCGTCGAGCGGCCCGCACCTGCGCCCCCCTCTGACGCCGCAGGCGATACGGCGACCGTTCGCCGGATCGTCGCGAAGCTCGAGGCGATGCCGCCCGACCAGGCCCGGTTCCTTGCGGCGGCGGCGTACACGCTCGCGAGGGCAGCGAACGCCGATCTCGACATCAGCGACGAGGAGACCGCCGCCATCGAACGCGAGCTCCAGGGTCACGAATCGATCGACGAGGCGACCGCCGTCCTCGTGACCGAGATGGCCAAGCTCCAGGCGAAGACCGTCGGCGCGACCGAGGACTACGTCGTGACCCGCGAGTTCAAGGCGCTTTCGGACAACGACCAGCGGGTCGTCGTGCTGCGCGCGTGCTTCGCGGTGATGGCGGCGAACGGCACGATCTCCGCTGAGGAGACCTCGGTCCTCAACGAGATCGCCAACGAGCTCGACATCGATGATGCGACGCTCAACGTGATCCGCGCCGACTTCCACGAGCAGTTCTCGTCGGTCCAGCAGGTCCGTCGCGTCGCCGGAGGCGCCTGACCTGCTAGAGGCACCTGACCCGGCCGACGGCGGCGGCGTCAGATCAGGCGAAGGTCCACGACGCCCTCGCCGAGCCTGCGCCGGACCTCGGCCAGCATCTCGGCGTCGTAAGCCACCCCGCGCCGCAGCTCCATCTCGCCGCCGCCCGGTCCCGGAACATGGATCACGACGCGAGTCGCGCCGGGCCGGTCGCGCATCACCGTCTTGAACGCCTCCATCGCGCCGACGACACGGTCGGCCGGGGCGTTGCCCGCGAAACGGACGTGGAGGATCGTGCCCGGGCCGGCGTCGGTGGGGGCATCGGCGGTCGCGTCAGCGACGATGCGTGACCTCGCTTCATCGGGCACCGCTGGTTCGTCGTCGGAGTCGCCACCAAGCGCGACGCCGGCGGTGATCGGATAGGTCGAAACGGGCTCGGCCGGAGCGATCGGCGGAAGGCCCGCGGGTGGTGCGTCGCCAGCGACGTCGCCACCCCGTCGCGGAGAGACATAGGCGACCGCCTGGACCGGGTCGTGACCCGCCGCGACCGCCACAGGAGTCTGCTGCCCCGGACCCACCGGGACC
Source organism: Chloroflexota bacterium (assembly GCA_045804705.1). Taxonomy (GTDB): domain Bacteria; phylum Chloroflexota; class Limnocylindria; order Limnocylindrales; family CSP1-4; genus SPCO01. Next base: position 2,525 of record JBJMMQ010000115.1, on the reverse strand, counting down.
ATGGGCCGTCTCACGCCGTTGCCGTTGCCGTTGCCGCTGCGCCCGTTGCCGTTCGTGTATCCGTTCGTGCCGCGTCGGCCACCACCGCGCTCGCCGGCGGCTACCTGCCGGGCGAATGCCTCTTGGCCTGCAGCTGATGCCTCGTCCCAATCGACGGCCAGGTCGGCGAGCAGCGAGACGTCCTCGCTCTTGTGATCGATCCGGCCCGCGACGAGCAGGATCTCGCCGTCCCGCCAGGTCCCCATCGTCTGCTCGTACAGCCGCGGGAACACGACGACCTCGATCGTTCCCTGGAGGTCTTCGAGAGTGACGATGGCCATCGTCGCTTTGGCCTTCGTGATGACGGTCCGGACGCCCGTGACGATGCCGCCGACCACGACCCTCTGACCGTCGAGGGACTCGTCGCGGAGGTCGCTCGAATAGGCCGTCACGAACTGCGCGATCCGCTCGGCGACCTCGCCCATCGGGTGCTCGGAGAGGTAGAGCCCGAGCAGCTCCTTCTCCCAGCGGAGCCGTTCGCGGACCGGGACCTCGGTCGCGGTCGGGAGCGGTCGCTCGAAGGCCGCCGCGCCGTCCGCCCCGAGGTCGAACAGCGAGGTCTGGCCGCTGACCCGATCACGCTGGGTCGCCTGGGCCGCAGCGACCGCGTCGTCGAGGCCAAGCAGGATCTGCGAGGGATGGCCGAACGCGCCGAGTGCCCCGACCTTGGCCAGTGCCTCGAGCACCTTGCGGTTGGTCAGCCGCAGGTCGATCCGGGTGCAGAAATCGGTCAGCGAGTGGAAGTCTCCGCCGTCGGTCCGTGCGGCGATGATCGATTCGATGGCCCCCTGCCCGACGTTCTTCACAGCCAGCAGCCCGAACCGGATGGCGTCGCCCTCGACCGTGAACTCGAGGTGGCTTGTATGGACGTCCGGCGGCAGGACCTCGATCCCCATCCGACGGCACTCCGCGACTGCTGCCGCGACCTTCTCCTCATTCGACCGGAAGGCGGTCAGGACGGCGGTCATGTACTCGACCGTGTGGTTCGCCTTCATGTACGCGGTCTGGTAGGCGATCAGCCCGTAGCACGTCGCGTGCGCCTTGTTGAACCCGTAGCGCTCGAACGGCTCGAACGCCTTGAACACCGCGTCGATGACGTGCGGCGCGACTCCGCGTTCGGCGGCCTGCTGGACGAACTTGTCCTTCTGCGCGCGCAGCACGTCCGACTTCTTCTTGCGAATCGCGTAGCCAAGCGTGTCCGCCTCCGGGCCTGTGAACCCGCCGAGGGCCATCGACGCGGCCATGATGTCTTCCTGATAGACGAAGATCCCGTACGTTTTCTTGAGGTAGGGCTCGAGCAGCGGATGCAGGTATGTGACCTTCTCCTGGCCGTGCTTGCGCCGGATGTACGCAGGGATGTTGTCCATCGGTCCCGGTCGGAACAGGGCGACCATGGCGGCCAGGTCCAGTACTGAAGTCGGGCGCAGCTCCCTGACGTAACGGCGCATGCCCGGCGACTCAAGCTGGAACACGCCGGTCGTCTCGCCCGAGGCGAGGAGCTCGAAGGTCGCGGCGTCCTCCAAAGGCAAGTGGTCCAGATCGATCTCGACTCCCCTTTCCTCGCGGATGAGGTCCACCGCCTGGCGGAGGATCGTCAGGTTCGACAGGCCCCGGAAGTCGAACTTCAGGAGTCCCAGCGCCTCGACGCCGTGCATCTCGTACTGGGTCATCAACCCTTCAGAGTTCGTGGCGCGCTGAAGCGGCATCAGATCCGTGAGTGGCTCGCGTGAGATCACGACACCCGCTGCGTGCGTCGATGCGTTACGCGCCACACCCTCCAGCTGGTGTGCCAGATCCAGAAGGTTCTTGACGTTGCCGTCGCCATCGCGCATCTCGCGCAACGCCGGGGAGATTTCGAGGGCCTCCTCGAGCTTGATGCCCAGTTGGTTGGGCACGGCCTTGGCGATGCGATCCACCTCGCCGTACGAGAAGCCGAGGACGCGGCCGACGTCCCGGATCGCCGCCCGCGCGAGCATGGTGCCAAAGGTGATGATCTGGGCGACGTGGTCGGTGCCGTACTTCTGCGTGACGTATTCGATGACCTCGCCGCGCCGGGCGTCCTCGAAGTCGACGTCGATGTCGGGCATCGTCACGCGGTCGGGGTTCAGGAAGCGCTCGAACGGAAGCTCGTACAGGATGGGGTCGACCGGAGTTATCCCGAGCGTGTACGTCACGATCGAGCCGGGCGCCGAGCCTCGACACGTCGTCGCGATGCCGGCCTGGCGCGCGAAACGGACGAAGTCGGCAACGATCAGGAAGTAGCCCGCGTAGCCCATGCGGATGATCACCTCGAGCTCGTAGTCGAGGCGCTGCTGCAGCGGCTCGGTCGCCTCGCCGTAGCGCTCCTTCAGCCCGCGTTCGCATTCGGCACGCAGCCAGCTCTCCACCGTGTGTCCGTCGGGCACCGGGAAATGAGGCAGGCGCAGCTGGCCGAACGGCAGCTCCAGGTCCACCATCTCCGAGACGAGCCGCGTGTTGGAGATGGC
>JBJMMQ010000114.1:0-9438 GCA_045804705.1 Chloroflexota bacterium | reverse complement strand
GGCGTGCGCGGCCGGGCTCGCCGTCCTGGAGACGATGCGCGATGAGGGACTCGTCGAGAACGCTGTGGAACGCGGCGCGGAGCTCGTCGCCGGCCTCGGGGCGATCGCCGCCGAGGACGACCGGATCGGCGATATCCGAGGGCTCGGGCTGATGGTCGGTGTCGAGTTCACCGACGCCTCGCTGCCCGACCAGCTCATGGCGGCGTGCGCCGATGCCGGTCTCCTCGTGCTCACCTGCGGGCGGCAGCACGAGACCGTCCGCTGGATCCCACCGATCGACGTCACCGCCGCCGAGATCGCCGAGGCGGTCGAGATCTTCGGCGAGACGCTGGCGGGCATGCCGAGATAGAGCGTGGTTCGGGGCGTCAGGTGCGTCTAGTAGACGCCAAAAACAGATAGCCAGCGTGCTTCACTGTCCAGACGGCCTCGCTGGGCGCGACCTGCCAAACCACCGCGCTCAGACGTAGAGGATTTGCGTGCAGGAGACGCGGATGGCGGGATAAGCGTGCGTTGAGCGGGACGTGATTCACTTCAGTACCTCATGCCCCTGCGTATCGCGTTCGCCTCCCTCTGTCGCGACAACAGGGTCCGCCTTCGTCTCACTCAACAGCAGCTCGGCGATGCCGTCGGCGTCTCTCGTGGCCACATCGCCAACATCGAGATCGGTCGGGCGAATCCGCCGTTGGGATTGGTCGAACGGATCGCGAGCGCGCTCGAGATCGACATCGGCTTCGTTGGGCGGCCTGCCGTCGTACTAGGCGGTGGGCAGAGGGACCTCGTCCACGCTCGATGTTCGGGCTTCGTCGATCGACGTCTCCGAAGCGCAGGCTGGGTCACGGCTCGAGAGGTCGAGGTGGTCCACGGCCGGTCGCACGGCTGGGTCGACCTGATCGCGTTCGACCCGAGCACGGGGACGGTCATCGTCATCGAGATCAAGACGAGGTTGGACGACGTCGGCGCCGCCGAACGCCAGCTCGGCTGGTACGCCCGGTCGGCGTTCGGCCTCGCGCACGAACTCGGGTGGAACGCGAGACGTGCCGTCAGCTGGCTCCTCGTGCTTGCGAGTGAGGAGGTCGAGGCCACGATCCGAGTGAATAGAGACGTCCTCGACCAGGCATTCCCCGGACGCGGACGCCAGATGTCTTCACTCGTCCAGGACGGCGCAGCAGCCATTCCGGCACGTGCACTCGGGCTGATCGACCCAGCCAGCCATCGACGTAGCTGGATCGTGGGATCTCGGGTGGATGGGCGGCGCTCAGCGGCGCCATATCGCGATTATCGGGACGCGGCCCGCCGGCTCGCGGCATGACGGTGCGTCCCTCGGACGCGCACTTTGGATATCCGAGCGTGAGACACCAACAGATCGTGCAAGAGACGCCGATCTAGGTGCGCCGCGCGTGCGGTTGTCGCGGATGTGCGTCTCAGGGACGCGCGCCAGGCGCCGAGGGCGCACTGGCCCCCGGGGGCTCGCGTCGAGCGCGCCTGGACCGGATCAGCGGTTCTGGGAGAGGAACTTCATGACGTCGTCGAGTCGGAATCGACGGTCGCCACGCTTGCACACACGGTAGAACGGGAGCTCGCCGCGGTCGCCCAGCCGCTTCACCGTGTTGACGTGCAGGTGAAGCATGTCGGCGACTTCGGTCGCGGTGAGCATCGGTCCAAGTTCGTTGACGGCCATCGATGCCATGTGGTTTATAGCCTCGCTCTGCAGTCGTTTCGACAGGTCCGGTTCCATGAAGTGCTACGGGGTAGGGTCCGGCTCGCTGCGTGGCAGAGCGTATGAGTGCGGGAGTGGGTGCGACTAGCCGTACTTTGGTATGGCGGGAGGTACCACCCGCCGAGCGCCGGTGGCGGGTGCCTAGCGCGCCCGCGTCTCCGTGAGCGCGAACGAGTACGCCAGGAAGATCAGCGCCACCACGACGACGATGATGAGCGCCGTCATCAGCACTCCCCGCCAGGTCGGCAGTGAGTCGCGTTCCGGTCCGGCGCCATCGAATCCCACGCGCCGAAGTACACGTCGCCGCCCATCGCGTGTCAATGCCGGATTTGTCACCGTCGATGTCGTCACGGACCTTGCGACGTACCATCGCCCGGATGTCGGAACGGATCGCCGCAGCTCTCGCGATCCCGCGCCGCCCCACCCGTCCCTCGGTCGGCGTGGGAGTCCTCGCGGTCGCCTCGGTCGTCGTTGCGACCGTGGTGATCGCCGTCGTCGAGCAGATGACGGCGATCCCCGATGCCTCGGCGGTCTACCTCGTCGCGATCGTGGCCGTGGCGATCGTCGGGGGCACGCTGCCGGCCGTCGCGACGGCTCTCGTCGCCTTCCTCGTCTACGACGTCCTGTTCACGGAACCGCGGCTCTCCCTTGCCATCTCCGACCCGGCCGAATTGCTCAACCTCGTGCTGGTCCTGATCGTGGCCCTGGCTGTCGGACGACTCGCCGGACTCGGCCGTCAGCGCGCTGCGGAAGCGGAGCGCCGTGCCACCGAAGCGACGGCCCTCTTCTCGGTGAGCCGGCTGCTTGCGACAGCCGAGACGACGACCTCGGTCGCGGCGCCCATCGTCGACCTCCTGTCGCGCGACGCGGGCCTCGAGCGCGTCTGGATCGGCCTCGATTCCGGCGGTCGTGAACACGTCCTCGCCGACACTGGATCCGGGGCTGTGCCGACGCCGACCATCATCACCACCCTCGTCCGGATGCCCGGTGACGTGCCCGCCCGCTGGATCCGCGCTCACGCGCCGACATCCCGACCCTCCACAGCGGAGCGTGCCGCCGCCACCGGCGACGTCCTGCGGATCAAGGTCGAGACGGGCGGGACGGTCTTCGGGTCGCTCTGGGCGACCCGGACCGTCGATGGCGAGACGCCATCAGAGGAGGCGACGCGGCTGCTCTCACTCGCGGCCGATCAGGTCGCCCTCGGCCTCCGTCGTGACCGACTACGCCAGGAAGCGACGAGCGCGGAGGTCGCGCGGCGCGGTGATGCGCTCAAGAGCGCGCTGCTCGATTCGGTGTCGCACGACCTGAGGACGCCCCTCGCGAGCATCCGCGCGACCGCGGGCAATCTCGCGGATCCCGACGTCTCCATGTCGCCGGCGGAGGTTCGTGACGCCGCCGAGAGCATCGACGGGGAGGCTCAGCGGCTCGATCGGTTCGTGCGCTCGGTCCTTGATCTCAGCCGGATCGAATCCGGCACCCTGCGGCCAGATCTCGAGATGTTCGAGGTCGTCCCCCTCATCGAGCGCGCTGTCGCACGCCTCGCACCCGTCCTGCGCGAGCGGCAAGTGACCTACGACATCCAGGGCACTCCCCCACTCATCCGTGTCGATGAGGTCCTGTTCGATGCCATCGTGTCGAACGTCCTCGAGAACGTCGCCGATCACACGCCGCCCGGCACGCCGGTGCGGATCGCCATCGCCGCGGCCGACACCCAGCACGTGCGGATCACGATCGAGGACGCCGGGCCGGGCGTCTCTTCTGGCGAGATCGGCCATGTATTCGACAAGTTCCAGCGAGCGGGGCAGCCGGGCGAGCGCGCGCGACGTGGCATGGGCATCGGGCTGTCGATCGTTCGCGGGATGACCGAGGTGCTCGGCGGCGTCACGACAGCGCGCGCCAGCGACCTGGGCGGACTCGCCATCGATATCGACCTGCCGGCGGTCTCCACACCCACCGAGCCCAACGCACGGTGACGCTCGGCGGCGCGCACATCCTCCTCGTCGAGGACGATGAGGCGACCCGCCGGTCCGTGGCCGCGAACCTCGTCGCGCACGGCTACCGGCTCGTCGAGGCAGACGACGTCCGGACGGCGCTCGAGCGCTGGGAGGCGTCGAGGCCCGACGTCATCCTGCTCGACCTCGGCCTGCCCGACGCAGACGGGCTGGTCCTGATCCGCCACGTAAGGCGTGATGCGACGACGCCGATCCTCGTCCTGTCCGCTCGTGACGCAGAACCCGACAAGGTCATCGCCCTCGAGGCAGGCGCCGACGACTACGTGACCAAGCCATTCGGGCTGCCCGAGCTCCGTGCGAGGGTCGGTGCGCTCATCCGTCGTTCGGGCGGGGCCGCCGCGGAACCCGACGGCCGCTTGAACCTCGGACCGATCGTCATCGACGTCGCGCACCGCGCGGTCACCGTCGCCGACATGCCCGTCGAACTGACGCCGCGCGAGTACGAGCTGCTCAAGACGATGGTCGCTCAACCCGGCCGACTGCTCACTCGCGGCCGCCTGCTGCGCGCCGTCTGGGGTGCGGCGTACGGCGACGAGGGTCACTACCTCCACGTCTATGTCAGCCGGTTGCGTCGCAAGCTCGACGCGGCAGATCCGTCCGGTCGCGCGAGCGGACTCATCGTCGCGGAACCCGGTGTCGGCTACAGGATCGGCGACGCGACCGAGGACTCCCACACGGCGACTTGAGCGATCGTTGAGCGCCTGAGGAGGTCACGACCCCGGTCTCCTCTTGGGCCTGTCCGTACGGTGAGGGCATGGATCCGATCACCCACCTGCCCGCCACCCGTCCATCCGCTTCCCCCCTCGAGCGCGACCTGGCGGAGGTCGATGCCGCCATCGAACTCATCCTCAGCGGCCTTGCGACGCGGATCCGTCTCGTCGGGCTTCTGCGGCCGGATGGAGTGGCTCCGATCGGTCTCGCACATGCGCAAGCCGCAGGACTCGCATTCGAGGTCGATCGCGGGCAGGAAGGAGCGGCGGTCCTGACCGTCGGTCCGCGAGCTCACCGCCAGCGGGTCGGATGAAGCCATCACCGAAGCGGTCGGCGGACGGCGCCGACCGCATGCCGAAGAGCGGACGCCGCGCGGCTGATCGCCGCATCCGGATCGACAGACAGACCTCTCCCTACTTCCGCTACGCCGGCCCGGGCAGGGTCACCGCACGTCCCGCCGCCAGTGCCCCGATCCATCCGCTGGGCCAGGCAGCCGCGAGGACCCGCCGGGTTCTGTTCGGTCGCCCGCTGGCCAGCGATGAGGAGGCCGAGGAACGCCTGTCCATCCCGAAGGCCCTCGCTGTCTTCTCGAGCGACAACCTGTCATCGGTCGCGTATGCGACCGAGGCGATCATGTTCACGCTGCTCGCTGCCGGGACCGCCGCGTTCTGGCTGACCATCCCGATCTCGATCCTCATCGTCGCCGTCCTCGGGATCATCGTCGTCTCCTATCGCCAGACGATCCGGGCGTATCCGAACGGGGGCGGGAGTTACATCGTCGCGAGGGAGAACCTCGGCCAGATCCCCGGGCTGGTCGCGGCTGGGGCACTCCTCGTCGACTACGTCTTGACGGTCTCGGTCAGCGTCGCGGCGGGCGTGGCGGCGATCACCTCCGCCTTCCCGGGGATCTCGACCGACGTCCGCGTACCGGTCGCCACGGCCTGCATCCTGGCCGTGATGCTGGTCAACATGCGGGGCATCCGCGAAAGCGGAAGCGTGTTCGCCGTTCCGACCTACGTCTTCCTCGTTTCGATGCTCGCACTCATCGCCATCGGCGTCGGCCGGACCCTGCTCGGCGACGCACCCCAGGTGTCGGACGTCACGCCTGTGGTCGTCCCCGTCGAAACTCTGGGCATCCTGCTGCTGATGCGCGCGTTCGCGGATGGCTGCAGCGCGATCACGGGCGTCGAAGCGGTCTCGAACGGAGTGCCGGCCTTCAAGCGCCCGGAGGCCGCCCACGCTCGGACGACGTTGGCGGTCATGGGCGCCCTCGTCGGACTGATGTTCCTCGGTACCTCGTACCTCGCCGGCGTGGTCGGCGCCGTCCCCAGCGCGAACGAGACCGTCATCTCGCAGATCGGCCGGGCCGTGTTCGGCACGAGCGTCGTCTACTACGTCCTGCAGTTCTCGACGATGGCCATCCTCGTCCTCGCCGCGAACACCTCGTTCGCCGACTTCCCACGGCTGTCATCGCTCCTCGCTCGCGACGGTTTCATGCCGAGCCGATTCGCGTTCCGCGGCGAGCGCCTCGCGTTCAACACGGGGATCGTGGCGCTGGCGATCCTTTCGATCGTCGTCCTGGCGGCGTTCGGCGGTCGCGTCGAGGCACTGATCCCGCTGTACGCGATCGGCGTCTTCACCTCGATCACGTTGTCGCAGGCCGGCATGGTCGTCCACTGGAACCGAGAGCGCGGCGATGGCTGGCGACGGAGCATCACGATCAACGGCGTCGGTGCGGTGGCGACCGGCATCGTGGCGGTCGTCTTCGCCGTCGCGAAGTTCGCTCTGGGTGCCTGGCTGATCGTGATCATCATCCCGATCCTCGTGGCGGCGATGCTGCTCATCGGACGCCAATACCGACGTCGGAAGGTGGAGACCGCGGTCCGCGAGGAGACGATCATCGGACCGCCGCGGCGCCACCAGCGAGTGATGGTCCCCGCCGCGGACGTGACCCGAGACGTGGTCCAGGCGATCCGATTCGCCTTGACGATGTCGGACGACGTCACCGCTGTCCACGTCACGGACGATCGCGAGGCGGGCGAACGGATCCGGACACGATTCGAACGTCAGCTCCCCGGGATCCCGCTGGTCATCGTGGAGTCGCCGTTCCGGTCGCTCGTCCAGCCACTCGTCCGCTTCCTCGAGGATGCTGCCCAGGAGCATCCCGACGACGTCGTGGTCGTCCTTCTCCCCGAGTACGTCCCGCGTCACTGGTGGGAACGGTTCCTGTACAACGAGAACGGTCAGCGGATCGAGCGAGGGCTCATCGGCCACGCGAACATCCTGGTCGCGGCCGTGCCGTATCGGCGAGGGGTCTAGGGCTGCTCGTCAGCCGCCGCGAACGATCCGACGCGCATCGCGGCTGACACGGAGGAAGCTCGTCAGGTGCGCCCACGGCCGGATGTGGCTGGGCTCACCGGCATAGATCGTCCGGATCGAGACATCAGTCATCGGCAGTTCGAGCGCGATGCAGCGCGCGATCATCTCGACCTCGAATTCGAAGCCATGCTCGTCGCTGTCGAGCAGCGCTGTCATGAGCCGACGACCGATCAGCCGATACCCCGACTGATTGTCCGGGATCCGGCGACCGACGGCTGCCGAGAAGACGAGGCCGCCGAGCGTGTTCGACAGCCGACGGACGAGAGGCATCGAGCCGAAGTCGCGCCGACCGATGATCAGCTCGGGCCGTCCCGCCTCGAAGGCGGCGAGAAAGGTCGGGATCTCGGCCGGATCGTGTTGACCATCGGCATCGAGGGTGACGACGGCGACGGCGCCGTGATCGAGGGCGTGGCGGAAGCCCATCCGGATCGCGGCACCCTTCCCCGCATTCGGGACCTGGCGCAGCACCGTCGCGCCCGCGAGCTCCGCCTGCAGGGCCGTATCGTCGGTCGAGCCGTCATCGACGACGACGACCGGCAGATGTGCGCGGGCGCCCTCGACCACCGCGGCGATCCGCGGCCCTTCCTGGTATCCCGGTATCAGCGCGAGGATGGTCTCCACGCGCCCGATGACGGTCGGTTAGCGGCTCGGGTCGGACCGATCGATCGAGCTGTTCGGCCAGCGGAGCCATGAGCCCGCGCCGCCGGTCGTGCGCGGCATGACGACGCGCGCTTCGGCCCCGACGGACACAGGCTCGTCCGAGCCGTCCGAGGCGCCCGAGTTCTCCACAGCGACGACCGCATCGGCGATCGGGTCGCCCACCGGTGCCTGCTCACCGACCGCGTCGGTGCCTCCGGCCCACGGGGAGCCGTTCCCCGACTGATCGTCATGGCCTGCGGCCGGGTCCATGACACCGATGAGGATGTTCGGGTCGATCGGCGCGGTCTCGGCCTGCTCGGGCGCCTCGGCAACGACCGTCTCTGCGCCTGGTTCTGATGTCTGGACCAGAGCCGCGAGCTCGGGATCCCCGACGGGCTCGGCGGCGGATGCCTCCGTCCTCTCGGTCGCCTCGGGCTGTGGCGTCTCGGCCGGGCCATCGGCGGGAGCGTCCGCTGCGTCTGCTACCGCCTCCGTTGTGGCGGGGGTCGCGGGCGCGGCCGGGATGGACGTCACGCTCATCGTGTAGGCGGGCGGTGTGTAGGCGGGCGGCTCGTAGGCCGGTGCCTGATAGGCGGCGACCGGCGCGGCCTCCTGCTGAGGGCCGATCTGGTCGAGATCGGGGAACGGCGGGCGCGTGCCGGCCTGACGGGCGATCTCGACAGGGTCGGTCTGGGATCCAAGCCGGTCGAAGAACCGTTCGGTCTCGAGGCGGTACCCGGAGATAGCGTTCTCGACGGCTTCGACTTCGCTGGCGATGACGAGGCGATGCTCTTCGAGGCGAACCTGGAGCTGCTCACGACGAGATGCGATCCGACGCTCTCGTTCGAGCTTGATCCGCTTGATCTCGCCGTCGGACCAGGCATCGATGCCCTTGACGTCCTCCTTGGCAAGCTCGCGCAGCTCCTCTGCCTCGAGCGCCTCGCGGGCGCGGATGGCATCGAGGTGCGACTGGCGGCGCTGGTCGGTGATCTCAGAGTCGCGCGCCTGTTCCGCGGCGGCGGTCGTCCGCATCGCCTTGGCAAGGTCGTCGAGGAACGACAGATCCTGGCCCCCGCCGGTGGCGTCCGTGGCGATCGCGCCGGGGCCGTTCCCATTCGAACTGAAGGACCCGTTCAGCGACTCGCCTTCCGGGCTCGCCGGGTTGACCTCGGACTGGTTGTCGGACATCTCGCGCTCCCCGCGATCCCTCGATCGGCACTCGAACTTGCGCGCCGTTGTCTGCCGTCGGGCTGGAAATCTTACGTCGGGATCGCCGCGGCGGCAATGGGTCGAACCTAGGTGATGTTGCTCATTGTGGATAAGTGCGGTCCTGTTCAGTGCCCGCGGTCGGATCGCCGCGTGAGTCTGAGGATCATCCGATGGACGAACCCGGAGGGTTCGGGCTCGACCTCGGCCTCGGGCTCGGAACCTGCAAGGTCGATCGCCCTGTCGCGATACTCCTCGTCCAGCGTTCGCATCGGCACCGGGACGAGCAAGTCCGGGCCGAGGAAGGCTCCTGCGTTGCGTTCCGGCCGCCGGCGCGTGGGTCGGCTCATGTGGCTTCCTTCGCGATCCGAGCGACGATGGCGCGATCTTGACGGGCTAGTCGCGCGGCGGTCAGCCGCTGTAATACTGCCCCCATGCCGAGCCCCTATCGTCGGCGCGGTCCAAATGACGAACGGCTGCCTCTGGATGAGGCGGTTGGGCGGTATGCGGTCACGAATCGGTTGGTCCGGAGGGCGCGGGAACGACCTGCCATTCTCGCGCCGTGGATGCTGCTCGGTCTGTTCGGTGCCCTCGCGGGTGTGGTCGGTGGCGCATCTGCAGCGCTGTTGGTCGTGTCGATCGGACTCCTTACGATCCTTGCGGTCCTCACGATCGCTCGACCCTCCGACCAGATGGACGGTTTGCGCCTCGCGCTGATCGTGTGCTGGGTCGCAGCCATGGGCGGTGTGATCGTGGTCATCACGTGGCTCGAGG
>JBJMMQ010000113.1:0-13361 GCA_045804705.1 Chloroflexota bacterium | reverse complement strand
CGTCGTCGGGGGGCGGCTCGTCGCGGCCGTCAATCGGACGACCCGGCTGCTGATCGTTCATCGGGCGATGCTCATGCGGCGGGCGCCGCGACGCTGCCGGCGGTCACCTGGAGGAACAGCTCCTCGAGGTCGCTCGCCGCGCGAGCGAAGCTCGCGATCCGGATCCCGGCAGTCACGGCGTCGGCCAGGAGGCGCGCCGACGCGTCATCGTCGCCGCGGAAGCCGAGCTCGAGCGTGCCGTCCTCGAGGATCGAGGCCGACGCCACGAACGGCGCTGCCTCGAAGTGCCGCTGCGCCGCCGCGAGCGCCTCGTCGTCACCGAGCACGCGGATCCGGAGGACCGCGCCGACGCGGAGCCGCTGCTCGATGTCCGCCACGCGGCCGTGGGCCAGGACCTGCCCGCGGTCGACGATCGCGACGCTGGTGCACAGCTCCTCGAGCTCGGGGAGGATGTGGCTGCTGATCACGATCGTCTTGCCCATCGACCGGAGCTCACGGAGCAGCTCGCGGAGTTCGACGCGCGCCCGCGGATCGAGGCCCGACGCGGGTTCGTCGAGGAGCAACACCTTCGGGTCGTGCACGAGGGCATGGGCCAGACAGAGCCGCTGCTGCATCCCGCGCGAGAGCGTCTGGACGTAGGCGTCGCGCCTTTCGCCGAGGTCGACGAGGTCGAGCAGGTCGCCGATCATCCGTCGACGCGCGGCTGGCTCCAGGCCGTAGCACCGAGCGAAGAAGTCGAGGTACTCCCAGACCTTCATGTCGTCGTAGACCCCGAACGCATCCGGCATGAAGCCGAGGACGCGGCGTACTTCATCGGGGTTCCGGGTAACCGACCAACCCGCGATCTCCGCCTGTCCTGCGGATGGCAGCAGCAGCGTGGCGAGCATCCTGAGCGTCGTCGTCTTGCCGGCACCGTTCGGGCCGACGAGGCCGAAGATCTCGCCCTCGGCGATGTCGAGGTCGATCCCCGCGACCGCGACCGTCCGGTCGTAGCGCTTGATGAGCCCGTTCGTGCGCACGATGGCCGTCATTCGACCGTGCCCGTCAATGCCACATCGACCTGCACGCCGACCTGGTCGGACCGGTCGTTGACGTAGCGGATGAGGACCGTCCCGGACGTGGGGTCGACATAGCGGGCAGGATCGGCGACCGCGTACCGCGTGCCCGCTGTGAAGTGGGGCAATCGTCGCCACGCCTGGCCCTCGAGATCGAACAGCTCGACCTCCGCGAGGCCGTCGTTGAGGAAGGACTGGCACTCCTTCGACGGCGGGGCCGACGAGACGCCGGTCGCGGGGTCGACGGGAAGATCCGGGCACGCCGGCGGGTTCGACGCGAGCGGCTCGATGGCCACCGGTTCCGCACCACCGCTCGGGTCGCCGTTCATCGTGATCACGAGCTCGCTCGCGGTGAATCGTCCGTCGAAGCCGATCGGCCGGTAGGCCAGCGTCGCGTTGCCCCGACCGAAGCTGATCATCGTCGGATCCCTCGAGAACATCTGAGAATCGGTCCCGACGACGGTGGATCCCAGCAGGTCGGCGCGGAACGTGTTCTTCCCGTGGATGGCTACATCGGTCGGGACGTAGTAGAGGACGTTGCCGAGATGCTCCGGCTTCTGGCCCTCCACGGTGACATCGAGGAGCGGATCCGACCCCCAGGCGAGAACGACCGCGCCGTCGCCCGGGAGGACGTTCGAAGGTTGGGACTGCGGGTCGTAGGTCAGCTCATCGATCATGTTGTGGCGGACATACTGCCGGGTCGCCCCGGGCGTCGTGCCGATCTCGCCGAACACGCCCTGACCCACGACCTTGTCCGACATCGACTGGCCGAATTGGACGAACGTCGTCGGGGCGTCGACCGTCGCGGTCGCCCCCGGTTCGAGGTCGCCGACGGACACGACGGTCTGGCCGAGGACGACAGCAGGTCGTTCGAGTCGTTGCTGCGAACTGTTCTTGACCGTGCCCTTCAGCCGGCCGTCCTCCAGCCGAAGGTCGGTCTCGATGAGCGGCACCTTCATCGCGGTCTCAGCCCGGATCGCGCGCAGCGATGAGAACCCGACGCCGAGGTCGCGAACCCGGGCGGGGTCGCCCTGGAGCACGTCGAGCGTGTTGGCCGTGCCGGTCGTCCCGAAGAAGTCGCCGCTGATCGGCGCCGAGAGGAGTGCGCCACCGGGAACGCTGACCTGGTAGACGCCACGGGTCGGGGAGAACACGCCGAGATACACCTGGGCGGTGCCGTCGGTCGTGCCCGATGCGCCGCGGACCACGGCCACCTCGTTGACGACGACCGAACTCCCACGCAGGGCCGCACCGAACCCGTACGCGCCGACAGCGAAGGCGACGATCAGGGCCGGCATCGTGAACCACGCCCACTCACGACGGTCGAGGCGGACGAGGACGAGGTAGTTGATCGGCCCGATGAGCAGGATGTAGACGAGGAGGATCAGGATCAGTCCGCCGATCGGCGGGAGCGACAGCGCGGGCAGCTGCGACACCGCGCTGATCAGCAGGTTGTCGTCCACGAACGAGAGGCCCCCAGCGCCCTTTGCCGGGAGGATCCTCCGCCAGAGATCGTGCGAGGCATCACTCCTCGAGATCCAGTCGACGCTCGGATCGAACCCGAGGAGCGTCACCCCGCCCGAACCGTATGGTCGTTCGGCGGCAACGACGCGGTCGCCGGCAGTGGCCAGCGTGCGGCCCGCGATGAGCTCGCCGGACAGGGCCGGCACGGTCGCCGCGCCCGTCGGCAGCTGGCCGAGCAGACCGGTCAGGTTCTCGGCGGGCAGGTCGGTCGTCACGACGGGACGGAATGGGAGGATCGTGTCCGGGAAGGCCGCGAGCGCGGCCGGTCCGACCGTGCCGCCGGCGATGACCAGGCGGCCCCCGCCCGCGAGCCAGCCTCTCATCGCATCGAGCTGCGCGGGCGACAGGCGGTCGGTCTCGGTGTCCTGCCAGACCATCCGGTCGATCGACGCCCAGGCCTCGACGCGTTCGGGCAGGTCCTCGGGAGTCAGGCTCACGATGAGCGGCGCGACCTGGTTCATGTTCGGGGGGAGGTCGATGCTCCCGACGAGTCGTTCGGGATGCTCCGCGACGACGGCGACGACGAGTTGGGTCGCGTCATGGATCGTGAACGGCGCCTTGCGCGTCGCGAGCGTCGTGCCGCCCTCAACGAGATCGACTGTGAGCTCCGACCCGAACGCGGGCGGCTGGGCGTAGACGACGTAGGTCTTGTCGGCCTGGGTCGGGAGGTCGACCGGTGTCCCGAACCGCGTCTGGCCCTGTGTCCCGCCCGCGAGGCGCAGCTCGGCGCTGATCGGCGGGCCGTCGTTGGTGAGGTGGACGGAGATGGCGACCCACGATCCCACGCGGGCGTGTCCGCCGACGAGGATGCGTGCCTCCATGGTCGGCCCGCCCGCAGCAGACACCGGAAGCGCAGCAGGCCCGAGCACTCCCAGGACGAGAGCGATGAGCGCCACGAAGCGGGCGCCGCGCCGGGCGCCCGGAGAGATGCGTGGCGTGAGCGGGTGACGGAGCACGAGCACTCCACGTTGTGGTCGGTCGTTGGTCGGAGGGAGGACGCGCGACAGGTCTCGAAAGTTGCACGCGACGTTCGATGGTCTTGGGCGTCCGAGCGGCGGCTATCGTAGGATGGAGCGGTCCCACAGCCCTTGGCGACGCGCCGTTCGTGAGGTTCCGTGCCCGAGATCCGTCCGTTCCGCGCTCTTCGCTATGACCGCTCGACCGTTCCGGACCTCGGCCTCGTCGTCGCGCCACCCTACGACGTCATCGGACCAGATGAGCACGAGCGTCTCCTCGCCCGGCATCCCCTGAACGTCGTCAGGCTCGACCTCCCAACGGAGGAGCGGGGCGACGAGCCCGACGACCGATACCGTCGAACGGCTCGGACCTTCGCGGCCTGGCGATCCGATGGGACGCTGCACAAGGACCCCCGTCCGTCGATCTACGTGTACGAGCAGACATATCGCGTACCCGGCAGCGATGTGACGCGAACGCAGCGCGGGTTCTTCGCACGGTTGCGTCTCGAGCCGTTCGGGCCAGGGTCGAACGTCCTGCCACACGAGCGGACGCTCCCGGCCGCTCGGGAGGATCGCTACAAGCTGTTGCGGGCGACCGGCGTCAACACGAGTCCTGTGATCGTCCTCTACGAAGACCAGTCCGCGGCCGGGAGGGGAGTCCTCGATGCGGTCACGGCGAGTCCACCGACATCGGACATCGAGGACGACGATGGCGTCCGTCATCGCCTCTGGGTCGTGTCCGCCGACGGCGAGGACGCGCCGACGGTTGCGCCGCTGATCGCCGCTGCGGCCGGTGGCCCTGTGTTCATCGCCGATGGACACCATCGCTACGAGACGGCCCTTCGCTATCGGGACGAGCGGCGGATGAGCCGCTCGTGCGAGGAGGATCCGGCCTTCGACTACCTGCTCACGCTGTTCGTCGATATCGCTGAGCAACTGACGGTGCTGCCGACCCACCGGATCGTGCACGGCCTCGGCGATGATGGTGTCGAACGGCTCCTGGATCGACTCGGCGGGCTCTTCGACGTGCGCCGCGATGTCGGTCGCGACGAGCTGATCGCGCGTTTCGAAGCGGCGGCGCTCTCGACCGGTGGGGCAGGCATCTTCGGGCTGTGGACACGGCGCGGTGGTGCGTTGCTGACGGCGCAGCGAGACGCTTTCGAGTCGCTCCTGCCGGCGGGGAGTGCCGCGGTCCGCGGACTCGATGTCACACTGCTCGGTGTCGCGCTCGAACGTCTCGCGGGGCTCGATCCGGACGCGGTAGCCTCGGGGTCGGTCCGGTTCACCAAGTCGGCAGCGGAGGCGGTCGATCGCGTCGACCGCTGCATCGACGGCGCGGACGCCGCCTTCCTGCTCGAACCGACCCCGATCACCTCGGTCATCGAGGTCGCCCGCGAGGGCGACGTGATGCCGCAGAAATCGACCTACTTCTACCCGAAGGCCCTGACCGGCCTCGTCATCAACCCGCACGAATGGTGAACCTGCATGTCCGATACGACGCCTGAGCAGATCCTGGCTCGCGCCCAGGTCCCGCCCGCGAACGGCCGGCCCGTCCGGAAGGACGAGATCGAGCTCGATGAGCGTGGCATCTACGTCGAGTCGTGGCTGCCTGAACGACGCTCTCGGCGCAAGCCCCTGCTGTTCATCCACGGCGAGCTCGCGGGGTCCTGGCTGTGGGAGCGCTATCTCGGCTACTTCGCGGCGCGTGGCTGGGAGGGCCACGCGCTCAACCTCCGGAATCATTACTGGTCGCAGACCGCCGACCCGGCGACCCTGTCATTCGACACGTACACGGAAGACGTCGTTGCGACGCTCGAGCGCTTCCCGGCGGGTGTGGTCGTCATCGGCCACGGGATGGGCGGGCTCCTCGCCCTGAAGGCCGCCGAGCGGATGCCGATCTCGGGTCTCGTCCTCCTCGGTTCTGAGCTGCCGCGCGACCTGCGCATCCCGGCTCGCCAGCACGAGCTGCGCGACATCCCCGAGGTCTACGGGAAGTCTGTCATCGGCTGGGAGACTCTCCCCGAGCGGCTGTTGCGTGACGAGCGCGACCTGACCCTTCCCGACATCCTGCGCATCCAGCACCTCCTCGGGCAGAAGCCACACGAGGCCGGCGCTGCTCGCCGCCAGATGCTCGGGGGCATCCCGATCGATCGCCGCGGGCTCACCGACGTTCCGCGCCTCGTCGTCGGGGCAGGGCTCGACCGGACCGTCACCCTCGACGAGTCCGAGCGACTCGCCGAGTGGCTCGACGCGGGCTACGAGCCATTCGCGGCGCACTCGCATTACGGGCTCGTCGTCGGCGAGAACAGCTACCAGCAGGTCGCCGACTCGATCCGCGGGTTCCTGGAGGTCAACCGGCTCTAGCCTCCGTCGACGAGGTCGTCGGGTCGCTGGTAGAATGCCGACCGGCCCGGGGCCTCTCCCGCGCCAACGGGGCCGCATTCGTCTAGAGGCCCAGGACACCGCCCTCTCAAGGCGGAGATCACCGGTTCGAATCCGGTATGCGGTACCAAGCTCGCGATGGTTCAGGCCCGATCCAATTCCGGATCGGGCTTCTTCATCGGTTGCCCATGACTCCGGCCACCGAGAGGGAGGGATATGAGCA
Organism: Chloroflexota bacterium; assembly: GCA_045804705.1. Lineage (GTDB taxonomy): Bacteria > Chloroflexota > Limnocylindria > Limnocylindrales > CSP1-4 > SPCO01. The sequence continues at coordinate 7,221 of JBJMMQ010000113.1, read as the reverse complement.
AGGTCAGGGCCCATATCGCGATCTCGGTCGATGGCTACGTCGCGGGACCGAATCAGACCCAGGAGGAGCCCCTCGGCGTAGGTGGCGAAGGGCTGCACGACTGGTTGGTCAGGCTCAAGGCATGGCGTGAACGCGCCGGTATGGAGGGTGGCGAGGAGAACGTCAGCAGTCGTGTCGTCGACGAGGTGAACACGAACGTCGGCGCCGAGATCATGGGTCGAGGCAAGTTCGGACCGGCGGCGCGCGGACCATGGGGCGACGATCCGTGGCAGGGCTGGTGGGGTGACGATCCACCGTTCCACAAGCCTGTCTTCGTCCTGACCCATCGCGAACGCGAGCCGCTCGCGTTGTCAGACACGACCTTCACGTTCGTGACTGACGGGATCGAAGCCGCGCTGGAGCGGGCGCGTGAGGCGGCCGGCGATAAGGATGTCTTCATCGGCGGCGGCGCGGACACGATCAATCAATATCTCGCCGCCGGACTCCTCGATGAGCTGGAGCTGCACGTCGCGCCGATCATCCTGGGCGGTGGGGCCCGCCTCTTCGCCGGAGTCGGGCCGGAGGTCAAGCTCGACGTGGTTCGAGTCATCGAGGCTCCAGGCGTCACGCACATCAAGTACCGCGTCGCCAGGTAGCACGCTCGCCCTGCGCGCCACCGCTGGGCTCACTCGAGGGCGTAAGCGATCAATCGGTCGAGGCTCATGCTGCGCCCCTCGGTGACCGCCCGGGCGTGGTCTGTACGGTCGAGCATCGGTCGCGCTTCCTCGACCGGCGTACCAAGCTGGGCGATGATGTCCGGCACCTCGCCGCCGATCTCGTCGTTGAAACGCTCGGCGGCGGCACCCAGGCGAACGGCCCGCTCCGGATCACCCATCCCAAGCTCCGCCGCGGCGAGCATCTTCAGACCAAGTGGCAGGCGCCCCAGCGTTCCCAACTCGTACCACAGGCGCAGACTCTCACGGGCCGTGGCCCGGGCATTCGCAAAGTCGCCGACCGCCCGGTGGAACATGGGAAGGGTTTCGAGCCAGTCGGCCACCTCATGCGTTCGCCCTAGCCGTTGGTTCGCGTCGATCGCCTGCTGGATCCCGTCGAACGCCGCTGCGATGTCGCCACCGTGACCCGTCACGATCGGCGCGACACTGAGCCAGGAGGAGACGATGGTCGCCCGCGTCTCATCGCCGATCCGCACGTAGAGGTCGCGGCTTTCCTCACCGCGGCGGATCGCTGCCGCGAGGTCGCCGATGGCGATAGCGCCCCATGCACTGTCGTGGAGCGTGGCTGCGATCAGGCCGTCGTCGCCCAGCGTTCGGACGATCCCAAGTGCCTCCTCGTAAAGGACGAGCGCGCGATGCCCGTCACCCTGCCAGTACCGGAGACCGGCGAGTGCCCTCAGTGCCTGGGCTCGGACGAGCGTTGGCTCGGCTGCCGCTGGCATCGTCAGGAGTGCCTCGAGCCAGCGGGCGCCCTCGCGAAGCTCGGCCCAGTAATGCCAGTAGTCCCAGATCGCACCCGCGATCCGGAGACCAACGATGACATCGCCGCCGTCCGTCGTCCGACGCAGGACGGTTCGGATGTTCTCCTGCTCGGATCGCAATGTGTGCTGCCACATGCGGAGGACTGAAGACCGAAGCTCCGGGCCCGCCGCCTCCGCGAGTTCGAGTACATGGAGCGTGTGCCGCTGTCGCACCTCGGCCGCATCTCGCGCCGACGCGAGCTTCTCGGCGGCGAATTCGCGGATGATCTGAAGCATGCCGAACCGGGGCTCGCCACGATCCGTTGCGATGGGTTGGATCAGGCTGTTGTCGGCAAGCGACGTCAGGCCGTCGAGCGTATCCATCCCGAGCTCCGCGCCTGGGTTGCAGACGATCTTGGCGGCCTCGATCGTCCAACCCCCGGCGAAGACGGCGAGGCGTTCGAACAGGCGGGCCTCGGCGGGCTCGAGCAGGTCGTAGCTCCAGTCGATCGCCGCGCTCAACGTGCGCTGCCGGGCAGGCACGTCTCTGGCCGTCGCTCCGAGCAGAAGCAACCGGTCCGCCAACAGACCGAGGATCGCGATCGGTGACAGGAGTCTGATCCGGGCTGCGGCAAGCTCGATCGCGAGGGGCAGGCCGTCCAGTCGTCGGCAGATCTCGACGACCGCGGCCGCGTTGTCGGCCGTGAGCTCGAATCCAGGCTTCACGGCGCGTCCGCGCTCCACGAACAGCGCGATCGCCTCGTAGCGACCGACCTCGGCCACGGGCGGGAGGTCCCGCCCGTCCGGCACTCGCAGCGGCAGTACCTCGAAGGTCTGTTCGCCCGATAGATGGAGGACGGCACGGCTGGTCACGACTACCCTGAGGCCGGGGGACGCCGCGAGCAGCTCAGCGATGAACGGGGCGGCGTCGACCACCTGCTCGAAGTTGTCGAGGACGAGCAAGGAGTGTCGGTTGCGAAGATGCTCCTTGACGCCCTGCTCGAGGTCGCGGTCCGGACGCTCACGGACGGCTATGGCGTCGGCGATCGCCGCGGCGACGGCCGCCTGGTCGCGGGCGTCCTGGAGGCTCACGAAGTAGGCACCATCAGTGAAGTCTGTCGCAAGCTGCTCGGCGACCGCCCGACCGAGGCGCGTCTTGCCCGTGCCGCCCGGGCCGATCAACGTGACGAGTGGCCTCTGCATGACGAGATCGGTGATCGCCGTCAGCTCGTCTCTCCGGCCGATCAGCGGTGTCGGGGAGGGCAGGATATTGCCACGTCGCAAATCGACGGAGCGAATGGGCGGGAAATCCTCCGAGAGTCCACTGATGCTGAGCTGCCAGATCCGCTCGGGCGCCGGGAGATCCTTCAGCTTGTGCTCGGACAGATCTCGAAATGACAGGTCGTCCGGGAGTGAGGCCGCGACGAGCGCGCGCGTCGCGTCCGAGACGAGAACCTGGCCGCCGTGGCCTGCGGCCGCGATCCGCGCCGCACGATGGACGTCGATACCGATGTAGTCGTCACCTCCGAGGAGCGCCTCGCCTGTGTGCAACCCGATCCGGACGCGCACGGTTGCTCCCTCCGGCCACGGCTCCGCCGAGAGCCTCCGCTGGATCTCAGCAGCGGCACTGACCGCGTCCACAGCCGATGGGAAGGCCGCGAAGAAGGCGTCGCCCTCCGTGCCCACTTCTGTTCCGCTGTGAGTTACCAGCGCCGCGCGGATGATGGCGGCGTGGGCTTCCACGATCGGCCCGTAGCCGGCGCCGAACGCGCTCACGAGTTGCGTCGAGCCCTCGATATCCGTGAACAGGAAGGTCACCGTGCCCGTGGGCAGGCGACGATCCGCGGCGGATGGCATCCGGCGGGTGACTCCCGGAGACGAGCTTGCACGGAAATGTCCGTGCGTGCCTAGTCTCTCACCCGAGGAGCGCGAGCCAAGGGTCCTCGGGGCGCTCCCGAGCGATCGCGTCGCCAAGCCACCTCCGCTGAGCCTGGTCAAGGAGCGGCAGGACGGCGTCGAAGTCGGCCTCGTCCTGTTGTCGATGCGCCCGGGCCTTGAAGCTGAGGACGATCTCGGGCCGCAGGTAGTGCAGGCCGTCGGCGGCTGTGAAGATCGCCTCCTCGAGCCGGATCCGGATGCTTTCGTCACGAGGCGAGATCCACGTCGTGCCGTCGTGCGGTGTCATCGCAAAGTCGAGGATCCAAGGGCTGCTGCCGTCGCGACGGACCCACAGTTGGCGGCAATCCTCGAGCAGGTCCTCGGGACTGATCAACGGTCGAAGCGTGCCGCTCGCGTTGGACCACACACACACCGCCGGCGCAAGGTGCTCGAGCATGGCGCCAAGGTCGGCCCGGAAGAAGCCGACGTCGATGTCATGGTGGTCGCGCGGGCGACCAGTGAACGCGTCGATGGCCCAGCCACCGACGATCCACCACGGTATGGCGACATCGGCGAGGAGCGCGCCGACTGCGACTGGCGTGAGTGGATCCCATGGCCCGTACCAGTGCTCGAACGCCTGATCGTCGTCGTCGAGTGCGCGAACGCCGTCCATCCCGTCCATCGTCGCATCCCGGTGTCGACCGAATCCGTCACACTCGGGTGATGCGTCCGCAGGAGCATCGCCGCCTCGCGATCCTGGCCGAGGGTCAGTTCGGGCCGCACAGCGGCAAGACGGCATTCGGCGTCATCCGGTACGGTCGCGACGAGGTCGTCGCCGTGATCGATTCGACCAAAGCCGGCGAGACAGTGGATGCGTACCTGCCGGGGCACGACATCCCGATCGTGGCGACACTGGACGAGGCGCTCTCGATCCCGAACCGTCCGGATGCACTCCTCATCGGCATCGCGCCGACCGGCGGCCGCCTCCCTGATGCCTGGCGGACGGTCATCCTCGGGGCCATCTCAGCCGGGCTCGACGTGCTGTCGGGCCTCCACACGTTCCTTGGCGACGACGCTGAGTTTCGCGCTGCCGCTGCCGCCTGCGGCACAGCGATCGTCGACTACCGCCGACCACCCGACCGTTTCGAGACCGCGGTCGGGCGCCGTCACGGCCCAGGAAAGCGGGTGATCCTGACCGTCGGGAGCGATTGCGCGATCGGCAAGATGTCGGTCGCGCTGGAGCTGCGCCGCGCCGCGCTTGCTGCGGGGGACACGGCCTCGTTCGTGCCCACCGGCCAGACCGGGATGATGATCGAGGGGTGGGGCGTCGCGGTCGACCGGCTCATCAGCGACTTTGCCCAGGGCACCGTCGAGTGGCTGGTCGAGCAGGGCGAGGAGCTCGGCGACTGGGTGCTGGTCGAGGGCCAAGGGTCGCTCGACCACCCCGCGTACTCGTCGGTGACGCTCGCCCTGATCCACGGCGCCACGCCGCACGCGATGGTCATGGTCCACAAACCGGGCCTCGCCGAGCACGACTTCGCCCACCTGCCCGACGCCTCCTTCCCGATCGCGCGACTGCCTGGGTTCATCTCTCTGCACGAGCAGATCGCAGCCCTGGTAGCGCCGTCGAAGGTCGTCGCGGTGGCGCTCAACACCTCGCTCTACCCGGACCCCGAAGAGGCGCGGACCATCATCGCCGACACCGCGGCCGAGACAGGGCTCCCCGTGGACGACCCGTTCCGGTTCGGGCCGGACCGTCTCTGGGCCGCCATCCGTGAAGGCGTCGACGCCCTGCCGTGGGTCGCCGCGCGATGAGCGTGCATCTCACCCAGGAGACGTTGCACCTCGCCCTGCGCGACCCATTCCGGATCGCGAGGAGCGACCATGGAACGGACGACCTCCGCATCACGACGGTCGTCGTCGAGCTGCGTGATGACCGTTGGCCGGGCCTCGTCGGGCTGGGGGAGGGCTACCCGGACCGGTTCTACGGCGAGACGCCCGAGACGATGGCGGTCGTCATCCCGCTGCTGCTCAAGGCCGCCGAAGGGATCGATCCCGACGAGGCGGGCCTCGCGGCTGCAGGTCTCGCCATGGAGGCGGCGATCCGGGGTCACGGCGCCGCGCGGTGCGCGGTCGACCTCGCGCTGCACGATCTCGTGGGCAAGGTCGCCGGCGTACCGGCCCACGAGTTGCTTGGACTCTCCGCGGACATCCCACCGACCGACTTCACGATCGGGATCGATGAGCCGACCGTCGTCGCCGAGCGTGCCGCGCGTGCCGCCGGCTTCCCAGCGCTCAAGATCAAGTGTGGCGGCCCACAGGACGTGGCGACCCTCGAAGCCGTCCGCGCCGTGTACGACGGTCCGATCCGTGTCGATGCCAACACCGGCTGGGATCCGGAGCAGGCCGTCCACCTCCTGCCCGAGCTCGAACGTCTCGGGGTCGAGTTGATCGAGCAGCCTTTCCCGGCGGGCCGGCTTGACCAGCTCCGCTGGCTCCAGGAACGGTCGCCGCTGCCGATCGTCGCCGACGAGAGCTGTGTCCTGCCCGAAGACCTCGACCGCCTCGTCGGCGTCGTCGCCGGCGTCAACGTCAAGCTCGCCAAATGCGGCGGGATCGGCGCGGCCAAGCGGATGCTCGAACGAGCTGGCGCGCTCGGCTTCAAGACGTTCCTCGGGTGCATGGAGGAGACGTCGGTCGGCATCGCGGGATCGGCGGTGGTCGCGTCGCTCGCGGATTGGGTCGATCTGGACGGCTGCCTCCTGCTCGCCGACGATCCCTTCGATGGGCTCGAACTCGACCCCGACCATCGCTGGATCCTGTCCCGACGACCCGGCCTCGGCCTGGTAAGAACCGCGTCCTGACCGTTCCCCTCACGGACCGCACGGGTGTTCGCATGAACGTCCGTTCGTGTGGATAACTTGGTGGAAGAAGTCGTGGACAAGCCCCCTTCCGGGCCGTGCGTCCGAGTCCTACCATTGGCGTCCACCGCTGGCCGAGACCCCGCGAGGGAGAGCCGGCGGGAGGCCCCGAAGCCCGAAGTCCGTATGCAGGACCGCCCCGTCCGGCCTGTCGGACCTGGTTCATTTCGCTGAGGAGCGGCGCGTGGCGTCTCCGCGCGTCGTCCGACCTGGAGGGAGGCATGCCATCGATGGATCCACGTAGTGCCGCCACGCGAGCGCCGGATCCGGACGCCATCGAATTCGTGCGGTTCTGCTACCGCCGCCGCCGGGTCGGCTGGCCGGAGCTGTATGACGAGATGTGTGCAGTAGCAGGGCGCGCCCTGTTCCGCGGCTACGACGCCGACGATCTCTCAGGCATCGGGATCGGTTTCACCCTCTTCGACATGCCCGGTCTGGCGGCGATCGCCGCTGAGATCGTGAGCGAGGAGCAGGCGCAGCGACGTCCGGTCCGAGTCGTCCTCGCGGCCGAGCCGCCGGTGACGGAGCCCGCCGTACAGGAGCCAGTGTCAGTCCCGGTCTCGAGTCCCCCGAGCCTCAAGGACGAGCGAGCGTTCGACGTCCCGATCCGTCTGTCACTGGTGCCCTCCGGCGCCTGACCGCCACCCGATCTCTTCCCGTCGGTATCGACGGACCTGGACCCCCGTCTTCCCCCAGAGGCGGGGGTCCTCGATTCCTGAGTGCGCGTCGCAGCCTCAGGCTCGGATGCGGCGCCTCGCCATCTCGCCCTCGATCTGCCGCTCCGCCTCGACGTAGCGGTCGATCTGCTCGCGGATCTGGTTCGCCTCGGGTGTGTAGAGGTGGACCTGCTGCTGGAGGATGTACGAGAGGCGTCGGCTGGTCATCCGCACGTGGTCCAGGTTCTTCATCAGCACGAGCGGATCCATGGAGGCAAGGTCCGACGGGTGGTACATCTGCTGCATGGCGCCA
>JBJMMQ010000112.1:0-8372 GCA_045804705.1 Chloroflexota bacterium | reverse complement strand
GAAGCAGACCGGCGGGCACGGGATGTTCGGGGATGTCTGGCTCGAGCTCGAGCCGAACCCGGACGGTGGCGTCGAGTTCGCCGAGCGCGTCGTTGGTGGTTCGGTGCCCAAGGGATTCTTCGCGGGCGTCGAGAAGGGCATCCGCGAGGCGGCCGAGGGCGGCGTGATCGCCGGTTATCCGTTGTCGGACTTCCGGGCCACGCTCTATGACGGGTCGTTCCATCCTGTCGACTCGAACGAGCTGTCGTTCAAGATCGCGGCCTCCATGGCACTCAAGGACGGCGTCCACCAGGCGAAGCCCGCGCTGCTCGAGCCGATCATGACGGTCGAGATCCGGATCCCCGAGATCTACATGGGCGAAGTCAATCGCGACCTGAACGGCCGTCGAGGACGGGTGCTCGGCATGGACAGCGACGGCGAGATGCAGATCATCACCGCGCACGTGCCCCAGGCCGAGCTGTTCAACTACGCGACAGAGCTTCGATCACTTGCGCAGGGCCGCGGGTCGTTCACAGCGACGCTCGACCACTACGAGGACGTGCCCTCGCACATCGCCGAGAAGGTGATCGAGTCGCACCGCAAGGAGCTCGAGGCGGCCGGCGGCCACTGAGCGACCGGACGTCCGCCCGAGATCGAGCCGGCCCGAGTCTCCCGGCTAGCGGGCACTCGCCTCGAGTGCCTCGGCCAACGTGATCCGCTCTTCGTAGAGCGCTCGGCCGATGATCGCTCCGGCACATCCAGCGTTCCGCGCGGCGAGTATGTCTTCCGGGTTTGCGATGCCCCCCGATGCGATGATGGCGCCCTGGCGTAGACCGACCAGCCGCTCGTACAGAGCGAGGTCGGGGCCCGACAACAGCCCGTCACGATCGATCGCCGTCACCTCGAATGTCTCGATGCCTTCATCGGCGAGTCGACGGATGGCCTCCGCTGCGTCGACGCCGGGATCCGAGGTCGACCAGGCGTCGCCGACGGCGCGGTCGGCCCGTACGTCGATCGCGACCGCGATCCGCGCCGGACCGTGGATCGAGACCATCCGACCCGCGAATGAAGCGTCACGGATCGCGGCCGTCCCGAGCACCGCGCGTGCGGCACCCGCCGAAAGGGCTCGTGCGACCGCGTCGTCGCTGCGAAGGCCGCCGGCGAGCTCGACCGAGAGCTGGGTTCCGACCGCTGCGACGACTGCCGCGACGGCCTCCGACTGACCATCGCGGCCGCGAGCCGCGTCGAGATCGACGAGATGGATCCACCGCGCTCTCTCCTCCGCGAACCGCGTCGCGACCGTCGATGGATCGTCGCTGAACACCGTCTCACGCGCGAAGTCGCCCTCCTGCAGTCTGACGACGAGCCCGCCGCGCAAGTCGATCGCCGGCAGGATGTCGAAAGGTCTTGCCGTCTTCATATCGGCATGGTACCGTAGTAGCACGCTAAAACGCTACAACGCTGTTGCGGGCGCAGGTTCATCAAAGACGAAGGGCCAGGGTTGATATGGCCGACGATTGGAAGACACCCGAGGTCGACGCGCTGTTCGAGGCGATCCTGCGTCTCGAGAGCACCGACGAGACGGAGCGCTTCTTCCGGGACCTCTGCACGCTCAATGAGCTCCGCGACATGGCACAGCGCTGGGCGGTCGTCCGCATGCTCGATGCTGGCCTCCACTACGCCGATATCTCGCGTCGGACGGGAGCCAGCACCGCGACCATCACCCGGATCGCCTCCTGGCTGAACCATGGCGAGAACGGCTATCGCTCGATGCTCGAGAAGCTTGACAGCGCGTCGCGCGCGGGTACGGCCTCCTACCCCGTCGCGGGCGATCGATGAGCCGTCGACTGCGGCTGGCCGTCCCGAACAAGGGACGGATGGTCGAACCGACCCTCCGCCTGCTCCATGATGCCGGCCTCGTGTTCGAGGAGCATGACCGGAGCCTCGTCGCTCTCGTCCAGAACTACGACCTCGACATCCTGTTCGTCAGGACGAACGACGTCATCGAATTCGTCGGCGACGGCGTGGCGGATCTCGGGATCACCGGGCTCGACCTCCTGAGCGAGACCGGGGCAGAGCTTCCGCAGATCCGACCACTCGGGTACGGTCGCTGTCGTCTGGCCGCTGCCGTCCCGACCGACACCTCTCCAACGACGATCGAGAACCTTGCGGGCCTGCGGGTCGCGACCGCTCATCCCAACACGGCTCGCCGCTTCTTCGCCGAGCGCGGCGTGGATGTCGAGATCATCCCGATCTCCGGCGCCGTCGAGGTCGCCCCACGGCTCGGTCTCGCTGAAGCGATCGTCGACCTCGTCTCGACAGGCTCCACGCTCGCCATGAACGGCCTTCGCCAGGTCGGCGATGTCCTCGCCTCGGAGGCCGTCCTCATCGCCAATCCTGCAGCGACCGTCGACCGCCCGGACGCCCTCGCCGCGGTCGACACGATGCTCAGCGCAGTCATCGCCGCTCGCGGCCGCAAGTACCTGATGATGAACGCGCCGGCCGCATGCCTTGACGGCCTGCAGGCACTCCTTCCGGCGCTCGAATCACCGACCGTCATCCCTCTCGCGCACGCCGGGATGATCGCCATCCATTCCGTGGTCGGTGCCGACGACGTGTGGGGCCTCCTGCCGCGCCTCAAGGCTGCCGGCGCTTCGGGGATCCTCGTCCTGCCCATCGAGAAGATCGTCCCGTGAGCACCTCGATCCCGACTCAGGCACTCACGTTCACAAGGCTCGACCTGGCCGCCTCGGTAGCCGGCGACCCGGCCGCGCGCCGCGACCACGACAGCCTCATCCGGCGGGGCGCTGTTCCCGATCCCCGCGTCCGAGAGACCGTCCGCACGACCCTCGCCGATGTGCGCGCCCGCGGTGACGAGGCGGTTCGTGCCGCCAACGAACGGGTCGGCGGCGGCCGTCCCGGTGGGCGCCTCGTCCTCGACCCCGGTGATCTCGTCCGAGCACGCGACGAGCTCGAACCGCGGACCCGCCGCGCGCTCGATCAGGCCATCGAACACGTCCGCCGGTTCTCCGAGTCGCAGCGCCCGACATCCACGACCACCACGATCGCGCGCGGCATCGACATCGAACGCCGTTGGACGCCACTCACGGCGGTCGGCGCGTACGTGCCTGGCGGTTCTGCGTCCTACCCCTCATCGCTCGTCATGACCGTCGTCCCAGCCCAGGTCGCGGGGGTCGAGCGGATCGTCGTCGCCTCGCCGGCGGGCCGCGACGGTGCGCTCGATCCCGTGCTTCTCGGGGCCGCAGGGCTCCTTGAGGTCGACACGTTCATCGTCGCTGGGGGCGCCCAGGCGATCGGCGCCCTGGCCTACGGCCTGCCCGAGGCGGGAGTCCCGCCCGTCGATCGCATCGTCGGCCCGGGCAACGCCTGGGTCACCGCCGCGAAGATCGAGGTCTTCGGCGATGTCGGCATCGACCTTCCGGCAGGCCCCTCAGAGGGAATGGTCCTGGCCTCCCCGCCCGCCGATCCCATTCGCGTCGCCGCGGACCTCATCACCCAGGCCGAACACGGCCCTGACTCTCCGGCGATACTCGTGACGACCGACGCGGCATTCGCGGACGAGGTGGAAGCCGCAGTCCTGAGTCTGCTCGAAGGGGCGTCGCGGCGGGACACGCTCACCGCCGCGCTCCGCGACCACGGCCGCCTCGTCCTCGCGCCGAGCCTCGACGCCGCGATCGCGTTCGTCAACTCGTACGCGCCCGAGCACCTTTCGGTCGATGTCGAGCCCCTGGAGGCCACCGTCGCACGGGTTCGGAACGCGGGATCGATCTTCGTCGGCCCCTGGGCACCCGAGTCGGCCGGCGACTATGCGACCGGCGCCAATCACGTCCTGCCGACCGGCGGCCTCGCCCGCGGGTGCGGTCCTCTCGCCGTCGAGAGCTTCGGAAAGTTCAGCCAGGTCCAGCGCATCGACCGCGAGGGGCTGGCACACATCCGCGAGACGATCGGGACGCTCGCCGAGGCGGAGGGCCTCCTCGCTCACCGCGACGCCGTCGAGATCCGCTTCGCGGAGTCGGCACGATGAGCCCGACACCCGTGACATTCACCTCGCCCTCTGCGCCGTCGTCGTACAGCTGGGAGGCGACCGACGAGGAGGTCGCCGCGCGTTACGGGCTGGACCCCGCGACGATCGTCCGGTTCGATCTCAACACCTCCCCCACCCCGCCGGCGCTCGTCTCCCGCCTCCTCGCTGCGGGCCGGTTCGAGGCACCGCTCTCCGAATACCCGCCCACGGACTACCGGCGTCTCGTCGACGCGGCCGCGACGCGCTACGGTGTCGATCGATCCGAGATCCTCGTCGGAGCAGGTGCCGACGAGATCCTCGATATCGTCGCCAAGGTCCACGTGCCGGCCGGTGGCCACGCGGTCGTCCCCGTCCCGACGTATGCCATGTACCGCGTCCTCACCGAACAACGCGGCGCGACGGTGGTCGCCGTCCCGCGACTCGGGGCCGATGACGGCTACGCGCTCGACGTGCCCGCGACACGTGCAGGGGTGCTCGAAAGCGAGGCGTCGGTGGTCTGGCTGTGCAGCCCGAACAACCCCACCGCTCTCGCGGAGCCCGAGGGTGTGATCGCCACGCTCCTCTCCGGCCTGACCGCAGACGCCACGGCGGCAGGACGGCCAGCGCCGGTCGTCGTGCTCGACGAGGCGTACGCCGAGTTCGTCGGCTCGTCCCTTCTCGGGTTGCGCGACACGTACCCCGATCTGATCACAGTCCGCACCGCGAGCAAGGCCTATGCGCTGGCCGGGCTCCGCGTCGGCTTCGGGGTCGCACGTCCCGAGGTCATCGCGCGGCTCAATCCGTTCCGACCACCAGGCTCGGTCTCGACGGTGTCGGTCACCCTCGTGACAGAGGCGCTTCGCGACCCGACCGTGCTCGAGTCGAACCTCGCTCGCGTCGTTGCCGAGCGTGAACGACTGACCGTTGCGCTCCGGGCCATCGGCTGGGACGTCGGGCCGTCCGTGACGAACTTCATCCTCGTCGACTTCGGGACGACAGAGCGCGCGGCGAGCGTCGCCGAGAGCCTCCTGTCGCGCGGCCTCGTCCCGCGCACGTTCGGTTCCGGGCATCCGCTCGCGGACCACCTGCGCCTCACCGTCCGCGACCCAGGCGAGAACGACCGGCTCATCGCCGCAGCCCAGGCATTCGAGGAGACCCAGGCATGACGACGCCCCTCGGCGAGATCGAGATCGGCCCGCGCGAGGGCCGTCGCGTGACGATCGCCCGGTCCACGAACGAGACCGACATCACCGTGACGCTCGGTCTCGACGGCTCGGGCCATACGGGGATCGACACGGGGATCGGGTTCTTCGACCACCTTCTCGGATCGCTCGCCCATCACGGCCTGTTCGACCTCGCGATCCATGCCGACGGCGACCTCCAGGTCGACGAGCACCACACCGTCGAGGACGTCGCGCTCGTCGTCGGTGCTGCCTTCGCGGAGGCGCTCGGGGACCGCGTGGGGATCGCCCGGTTCGGACAGAGCTCCGTGCCGATGGACGAGGCGCTCGCGACGGCCGTGGTCGACGTCGGGGGCCGGCCCTATGCCGTCATCGACCTGCCATTCCACGGCGACCGAGCAGGTGGACTCCCGCTCCAGCTCATCGAGCACGCGCTCGAGGCATTCGCCCGAACGGCGGGGACGACTCTCCACGTGACCGGCAACGGCCGCAACGACCATCACCTCGCAGAGGCAGCGTTCAAGGCACTCGGCCGCGCGTTGCGCGTCGCCTGCGAGATCGATGCGCGACGTAACGGCGTGGCCTCGACGAAAGGCGCCCTCGGGTGACGGCGCCCGCCCCGCCGCGGATCGCAGTCGTCGACTACGGGGCGGGCAATCTCGTCAGCATCGACCAGGCGCTCACGACGGTCGGCGCCGAAGTCGTCGTGGCACGCGACCCGGACGCCGTCGCCAGCGCTGACGCACTCATCGTCCCAGGGGTCGGGGCGGCACGACCCGCGATGGCACGTCTCGAGGCAGCCGGCCTCGCGGGTCCCGTCCGAAGCTGGGCCGCGGGCGACCGACCCTTCCTCGGCATCTGCCTGGGGCTCCAGCTGTTGTTCGACGCCAGCGATGAGGACGACGCGGCGACACTCGGGATCCTTCCCGGCCGCACTGCTCGGCTCACCCACGCCCCCACGCTTCCGCACATCGGTTGGAACCAGGTCGAGCGAAGGCGGGCCCATCCGCTGTTCGACGGCATCGCAGACGACGCCGACTTCTACTTCGTCCACTCGTATGCCGGTGTCCCCGACTCCACGGCAGACGACGCGATCCTGGCCACGACCGATCACGGCGAGACGTTCGTGTCGGCGGTCGCCCGGGGCTCGCTCCTCGGCGTCCAGTTCCACCCCGAACGAAGCGGCCGCGACGGTTTGCGCTTGCTGGCCAACTTCGTCGATCTGGTGAGAGCGGCCTGATGCTCTGCCGGCGCGTGATCCCGTGCCTCGATGTCGCCGACGGCCGGGTCGTCAAGGGGACGCGTTTCGTCGACCTCATGGACGAGGGTGATCCGCCCGAGCTCGCCGAGCGCTATGCCGCGGAAGGTGCTGACGAGCTCGTCTTCCTCGACATCACGGCAGCGCCCGAACGTCGCGGGACGCTCCTCCAGATCGTCGAGCGCACCGCCCGCCGCGCATTCATCCCACTGACCGTGGGAGGCGGCGTCCGGAGCGTGGAGGAGATGCGCGACGTGCTGCGTGCGGGCGCCGACAAGGTCTCGCTCAACACGGCGGCCGTCGCCGACCCCGCGCTCATCGACCGGTGCGCGACCCGCTTCGGACGCCAGGCGGTCGTCGTCGCCATCGACGCGCGCGCGACGGCCCCGGGGCACTGGGAGGTCGTCGTCAAGGGCGGGCGGGAAGCGACCCGTCTCGAGGCCGTCGAGTGGGCCGAACGCGCCGCCGATCTCGGCGCGGGCGAGCTCCTGGTCACCTCGATCGACCGGGACGGCACCGGCACCGGCTTCGACACGGACCTGCTCCACGCGATCACGGCGCGGGTCCACGTCCCGGTCATCGCGTCCGGGGGCGCCGCCGGCCCGGACGATTTCGTCGCAGCGATCCGCGATGGCGGCGCCGACGCGGTCCTCGCCGCCTCGATCTTCCATCGACGGATCCACAGCATCGGTGAGGTCAAGGCCGCGATGGCGATCGCCGGCATGCCCGTCCGACACGTCCCGGCGGCCGTGGCGTGACCATCGAGATGCCGCCCATCGTGTACGGCGCGGACGGACTCGTCACCGCGGTCGTCCAGGATGTCCACGACGGCCGGGTGCTGATGGTCGCCCACATGGATGCCGAGGCCCTGGCCGCGACCGTGACCACCGGTGACGTGCACTTCCACTCGCGCTCGCGTGATCGACTGTGGCGGAAGGGCGAGACCAGCGGCAACCGCCTGCGCCTCGTCGGGATCGCAGCGGATTGCGATGGCGACGCGCTTCTCCTGCAGGTCGAGCCGACGGGACCCACGTGTCACCGCGGGACGCGCAGCTGTTTCGATCCTGACGCCGCGCCTGGCGAACGAGCGACGCAGGGCTTCGTCTGGCTCGAGGAGCTGTGGACGACGATCGCAGCACGTGCGGCAGAGCGCCCGGCCGGCTCATACACCACGTCGCTGCTGGATGCAGGTGTCGACGCTGCCTCGCGCAAGGTCACCGAGGAGGCCACCGAGGTCCTGCTTGCTGCGAAGGACGACGCGACGGCGCAGGCCTCTGCGGCCGATCGCACGGCGACGCGAGCGGCCCTCGCGGGTGAGGCTGCCGACCTGCTGTACCACGCGTTGGTGTTGCTCGCAGAACGGGATCTGGCACCGTCGGCCGTGATCGAGACGCTCCGCGGGCGACATCGCCCGTCCACCTAGAACCCGGGCCTACGCGCGCCGGCGCCCGATCTCCCGACGGCGCTTCCCGATGCGGACGTCGAGCCATTCCCCCGCAATCGGTTCGGGCCGCTCGTCCGCGTCGGCGACACGGATCCCGTTGATCGTCACGCCGCCGCCCGCGATCATCCGTCGCGCCTCGCCACGCGACGCGAAGACGCCGGCCTCGGCGAGCAGGACTGCCGCGCCCGATGCGACCCACGACGGATCGAATTCGAACCCGCCCGCGGAGCCGTACAGCGACGCGAGCACGGTGGGGTCGGTGATCGCTTCGGCTGAGAAGAGCGCTTCGGAAGCGGCCATCGCCTGGGCGGTCGCTTCCTCGCCATGGGTTCGAGTCGTGATGTCCAGCGCCATCGCGCGCTGCGCGGTACGCCCTTCCGGGCGTGTGGCGACCTCCCCCTCGAGTGCCTCGATCCGTTCGCGCGGGAATTCGGTGAACCAGCGCAGGTAGGTGCCGATGTCGCGATCGTCCACGTTCAGCCAGTA
>JBJMMQ010000111.1:0-9141 GCA_045804705.1 Chloroflexota bacterium | reverse complement strand
GGACGACCGGCTCGATGGCATCGTCCGGTTCGAACCCGAACACCTGGCCGAGGACTGAGAGCTCGGCCTCGTACATGCGCCGGATCGCGGCCGCGCCCCGGAACCCATGACCCTCGCCTTCGAACGCGATGTAGGCGTGGGGGATACCCTTGTCGGCCAGCGCCTCGGCGATCAGCTCCGCCTGCTCGGGCGGGACGACCTTGTCCTCGAGCCCCTGCAGGATCAGGACAGGCACCGAGATCGCATCGACGGCGTGGATCGGCGACCGCTCGCGGTAGAGGGCGACGGACTCCGGGTACGGGCCGAGAAGCCGCGTGTTGTAGCGCGATTCGAACTTGTGGGTGTCCTTCTCGAGGAGCTCGAGGTCGGCCACGCCGAAGAGGCTGATGCCGGCCGCGAAGACGTCGCGGAAGGCAAGCGCGGCGAGGGTCGTGTAGCCGCCGGCGCTGCCGCCCTGGACGGCCAGTCGATCGGGGTCGACGTCGCCCCGCTCGACGAGGGATCGGGCGGCCGCGATGACGTCATCGACGTCGACGATGCCCCACTGACCCTCGAGTCGACGTCGGTAGTCGCGACCGTAGCCTGTGCTTCCTCCGTAGTCGACGTCGACGACGGCGATGCCCCGGCTGGTCAAAAGCTGCTTCGCGGGATCGAGCGCTGAGGAGGCGTTCGAGGTCGGGCCGCCGTGGGTGATCACGACGAGCGGCGGCTTCTCCGATTCGGGTCCGACGAAGGCCGGGTTCGTCGGCGGGTAGTACAGCGCGAACGCGGTCCGCCCACCGGTCGTCGGGAACTCGATCGACTCGGGCATGGAGATGGCGGCCGCGTCGATGGTGACGGAGCTCGACCGACGCAGGACCCCTGCGGGAGCGAGCGTGACCGGGTCGAAGCGCGCGACGACCGACGGATCGCCCGGGCTCCCGGCGAGTGCGACGATCCCGTTGGGGGTGACGCGCAGCGAGTCGAGCTCCGTGAACGGGATGTCGAGCTCGCCGAGGAGACGGCCGGGCTCGATCCGGTAGAGGTGATCCCGCCCCGCCCGACGGGCGACGGCCGCGATCGCGCCGTCGGGGAGGAAGCCGTAGGTGGAGCGGCCGAAGATCCAGGCAGGGTCCGCGAACTCGGCCTCGGTCGTGGCGATCGGCTCGAGTCGCGGGCCGTCGACGATCCGATAGAGGTTCCACCAGCCGGTCCTGTCGCTGATGAGATGGAGCGTTCCGTCGGGCGACCATTCCGGCTGGACGATCGATTCGTCGGGGCCGCCCGCTGCCAGGCTCGCGTCGCCCAGGGTGCCATCGGCCGCGAACGCCGCCACGCGCAATCGGGTCGCGTCCCACGGCATGTCGGGGTGGTCCCACTCGAGCCACGCGAGCATCGAGCCGTCCGGTGAAGGACGCGGCGAGGAGACGAAGTCAGGGCCCTTGACCAGGACCCGCGGGTCGCCACCGTCGAGCGGGATCGCGACGATCGTGTTGACCGGCTCCCCGCCGCCCTCGTGGTCCTCGCGGACGGCGACGAACCGGCGGCGAGCGAGATCGGGCCGGAGGTCCGCGTACCGCCACGGGCCTTCCGGGGTCATCGCGACGGGCGCGTCGGCGCCCGGGTCGAGCCGATAGAGCCGGCCGTCGGCCAAGTTCGAGAAGATGACCATGCCGCCGGCAGAGACGTACGAGCCGCCGCCGTACTCGTGGACGCGGCTCCGGACATCGAACGGTGGCGGCGTCAGGTCGGCCGTCGAACCGTCGGCCGCAGCGCGGACGAGCACGTTCCGGCCGCCTTCGCTCGGGCGGCCCTCGATCCAGAAGACGTCATCGCCGTCGATCCACGGCTCGCCAAGGCGGACGACGTCGGCGACGACGTCATCGATGCGGATCTGCGAACGCCAGGAGCCGTACGGCGCGACTGTCGGTTCGGGTCCTTCGATCACGTCCCGTGCTGCCACGAGGCGACGTATTCGATCTGCTCGGGTGTCATCGGCTCGAGGACGATGCCGAGCGCAGCGAGCTTCAGACGGGCGACCTCGGCGTCGATCGCCTCCGGGACCACGTACACACGGGGCTCGAGCTCGGCGTGGTGTCGCGCGACATATTCCGCCGACAGCGCCTGGTTCGCGAAGCTCATGTCCATGACCGCGGCCGGGTGGCCCTCGGCGGCCCCGAGATTGACCAGCCGGCCTTCGGCGACGAGGTTGAGCTTCTTGCCGCCAAGGTCGAATTCGGTCACGTTATCGCGGACCTCGCGGACATGGCCTTCGGCGAGCGCCCGGAGTGCGGTCAGATCCAGTTCGGCATCGAAATGGCCCGAGTTCGCCATGATCGCGCCGTCGCGCATGGCCTCGAAGTGCTCGCGGCGGAAGACGTTGACGTTGCCGGTCGCGGTGATGAAGAGGTCGCCCCACGCCGCAGCCTCGCCCGCTGTCATCACCGAGTAGCCGTCCATCAGCGCCTCGAGGGCGCGGACCGGATCGACCTCGACGACCGCCACGTGCGCGCCGTGGCCGGCCATCCGCGAGCTGATCCCCTTCCCCACCCAGCCGTAGCCGGCGACCACGACCCTGCGCCCCGCGATCAGGATGTTGGTCGCACGCAGGATGCCGTCGAGCGTGCTCTGGCCTGTGCCGTAGCGGTTGTCGAACAGGTGCTTCGTCTGGGCCTCGTTGACGGCGATCACGGGGAACCGAAGCATCCCGTCGGCGGCCATCGCCCGAAGCCGGATGACGCCGGTCGTCGTCTCCTCCGTCCCGGCGTGGATCTCCGCCACCTGGTCCGGTCGTTCCGTGTGAAGGAGGTTCACGAGGTCGCAACCGTCGTCCATCGTCAGCTGTGGATGTGTGTCCGCGACCGACCGAAGGTGCGAGTAGTAGGTGTCGTTGTCCTCGCCCCGGCGCGCGAACGTGGCGATGCCGTACTCCGCGACGAGGGCCGCGGCGACGTCGTCCTTGGTCGACAGCGGGTTGCTCGCCGCCAGCACGACCTCCGCGCCACCGGCCTGCAGGGTGCGCATGAGGTTGGCGGTCTCGGTCGTGACGTGAAGGCAGGCACCGATGCGCAGGCCGTCGAGAGGCCGGTCACGCTCGAAGCGCTCGCGGATGAGGCGAAGGACGGGCATCTCGCGCTCCGCCCACTCGATGCGCCGGACGCCCTCGGCGGCGAGGGCGAGGTCGGTCACGTCGTGGGCGCTGGATGTGCTCGCTGTCGTCATCGGTCGTCGGTCTCCTTGCGGGCGAAGAAGCGGCGTAACGATGCCGCGAAGTCCGGCCAGGGCGAGCCGAGCCGATGGACGAGACGCTCCTCGAACCGGACGTGATCCGCGTACCCAAGGCGGCGATACGCGTTGAGCGCGGGCGGGTTATCGGACCGGACGTTGAGCACGACCTGGTCGCAGCTCCGCAGCAGCTCCGCGGTCACCGCGCCCGTCACGGCCGTTGCGAAGCCGCGGCCCCGGTAGTCGGCGTGGGTCAGGACGTTGCCGACGACCGCGAGACGGGCGCCGTGGCTGACCACGTGCGTGCCCGCCGCAGCGACGAGCTGGCCGTTGACCCGCATCCCGTAATAGACCCCGTCGGCGATGGCCGATGACGGAAGCCACGACGCAAAGCCGAGCTGGTAGAGCTTGTTGAGGTCGCCGATCTCGGCCGGGAGCAACCGCTGGACGCTCGAGGGGTACGGGCGGAAGTGCGCGCGATCGACCCACATCCGGACCATCGACGGACCAGGATCCACCCGATATGCGCTCTCGACGGCCGGCAGCACGGACGCCGGCGCGGCGAGGTAGGCGACGCGCGGCCGGATGACGTCGCGCAGGATCGCGCTGATGCCGTCCTCGCGGCCCATCACGAAGAGTGGCTGGGGCGTCGGGCCGTTGTACTCGAGGACCAGCGCGACCGGTGCGTCGCCCTCCCATGCCATCGCCCAGCGAGTCCGTGCGAACTCCCGCTCCTCCAGGTCGCAGATCGCGTACGCGGCATACAGCCGGTCGCGCTCGAGGAACGCGCGCAGGAGTGCCTTGTCGGTGGTGGTCCGAGTGACGACGCCGCCGCGCCGCCCGACGGCGACCGAGGCCATCAGTCAGGGACCCGTGCTGGCTCGGCCGGCGATGCGTCGCCCGGGTCGGGGACGGGCGGGGCTTCGGCCGGTCGGAAGGCGTGATAGCCAGGAGTCGCTGCCCAGCGGGCCGCGGCACTCGCGACGGCCGCCGGCAGGCCCGTCTCGTACGGTGCCGAGATCACGCCCTCCTCGGTGACGATCCCGGTGATGAGCTCGGCCGGTGTGACGTCGAATGACGGGTTGCGGACCTCTGTGCCGGGCGGTGCGATGCGCACGCCGCGGAACTCGGTGACCTCCTCCGCCCGTCGTTCCTCGATCTCGATGGCCGCCCCGTCCGGCGTGCCGAGGTCGACGGTGCTGGTCGGCGCACACACGTAGAACGGGATCCCGTGGCGCTTGGCGAGGACCGCCAGCGTGTAGGTCCCGACCTTGTTCGCCGTGTCGCCGTTCGCCACGACCCGATCCGCGCCGACGAGGATGACGTCCACCTCGCCCCGGGCCATGAGGTGCCCGGCGGCCACGTCGGGGAGCAGCGCGTGAGGGACGCCCGCCTGTGCCAGCTCCCAGGTCGTCAGCCGCGCGCCCTGCAGGTACGGCCGTGTCTCGTCGACCCAGACGTGGAGCGGTCGCCCGGCATGGTGGGCCGCCTGGACGACACCGAGCGCGGTGCCGTACTGGCCGCACGCGAGCGGCCCGGTATTGCAATGGGTCAGGATCCGGACGGGCCTGTCGTCGCCGGGCGCCGGCAGGATGTCCATCCCGAAGGTCGCCAGGCGGCCGTGGTCGGTCGTCGCCTCGAAGACGATCCGGTCGGCCTCCTCGCGCATCGCATCGGCGATGGCGCCGCCGTCCTCCGAGAGCTCGTCGAGCTCCGTATAGCGGGCAAGGACGCGCTCGACAGCCCAGCGCAGGTTGATCGCCGTCGGTCGGGCGTTGATGAGAGCGTTGGCCGAGCCACGGATCGTGGCCTTGCGCGCATACGGGCGGCCATCGCGCTGGTTCTCGGCGCTCATGACAAGACCGATGGCGGCGACCTGGCCGATCGCCGGCGCGCCGCGGACGACCATCTCGCGGATCGCCCAGGCGGTCTCGCCGGCCGACCTGACCGGGTACTCGATGAGCTCGTCCGGGAGCTTCCGCTGGTCGATCAGGTAAAGGATCCCGCCGTCCTCGCGGAATGGTGTCCGGAAACCACTCGGACCCGGCGCGGTGGTCGTCGCGCCCGGCCCGTCCGTCGCCGCAGTCGCGCTCGCAGCCGTCGCCGCTCCTTCGGGGTTCAGGATGGCGCTCGCCGCTTCGACCGATACCTGCTGGAGGGCCTGTGCCGCACCGACCATCGTCGCCGCGGTCTGGACGAGCTCTCCGGCGAACGCCCGGAAGAACTTGCGGCGCCCGAGGTCGACCGACGTCGGTGCCGTCTCGGCGGACGGGTCAGCCGCGGGCGCGGCGTCAGTGGCCTGGCCGGCTGGGTCGGTCGGCGGGGTCGCGGCAGTCGGGTCGGTGGCGGGATCGCTCAATCGTCAGGCTCGGCTCGGATGTCTCAGTACTTGATGACGCTCGTGACCCGGCGCCCCTCCAGCCGGTCGCGACCCTTCAGGAACTCCAGCTCGACGAGGAAGGCGAGGCCGACGACCTCGCCCTTCAGTCGCTCGACGAGCTCGATCGTGCCATGGACGGTGCCGCCCGTCGCGAGCAGGTCGTCCACGATGAGGACCTTCTGGCCGGGAGTGATCGCGTCACGGTGGATCTCGAGCGTGTTCGAGCCGTACTCGAGGGCGTATTCGACGGTGATCGTCTCCGCAGGGAGCTTGCCCAGCTTTCGGACGGGGACGAGTCCGCCGTCGAGCTGGTAGGCCATCGGCGCGCTGAAGATGAAGCCCCGCGATTCCATCCCGACGACGACGTCGATCGGCTCTCCCGCGTACGGCGCGAGCATCAGGTCGATCGCTTCCTTGTACGCGGCCGCGTCCTTGAGCAGGGTCGTGATGTCGTAGAACAGGATGCCCGGCTTCGGGAAGTCCGGGACCTCGCGGATCTTCGCGCGCAGCTCCTCGGCAGACACGATGTCGGAGCCCTCCATGGACCGGCCTGCGGCACCGGAGCGGCGGCCGCCTGAGCGCCCGAAGTCTACCGCAGGCGTCCGGCGCGTTACGGCGGCGGGGACGCGGCCGAGAAGGCCAGGCTGGACGCAGGGACGGTCCTCGGCCGGAGACGCCGGGTCAGGCCGAGTCCGACGAGGCCGATCGCGATCGCGACCGCGAACCCGACGGCGAGCCCGGCTGCAGGCTCACCGTTCGCTCGAACGCTGGCCGCGACGATCGCCCCTGTGATCCCGGTCCCGAGCGCGGTCCCCACCGAGTCCGTGAGCGACAGGGCGCTGGTGGACGCTCCCTGCGTCGCGACCGCCGACTCGCGCAGGACGATCAGCGCGAGCGGCGAATAGGCGAGGCCCATCCCGAGCCCGGCGATCCCGAACGCAGGCACCGCGACGAGCCACGTGACCTCGGGGTTAAGCGCGAGGAGCATCCCCGCGAGTCCGATGAGCACGACGGCGAACCCGGCCTGGACGAACCGGTGGGTGGGCCAGCGTCCGGCGCCACGGGCCTGGATCCAGGCACCGCCGGTCCAGGCGATGGTCGCGGCGGTCAGCGCGATGCCGGCCTCGGTCGCGGACACGCCACGCCAGCCGACAAGGGTCAGCGCGACGAATGCGTCGACGCCGAAGAACGCACAGGTGAGGATGCCGCGCAGCAGCACGGCGGCGGGCAGGACGGGCCGTGCGACGAGCGTGCCGGCAGGAGTGAGCCGCCGCAGCGCGGCGATGAGGATGACCGCCCCGATGACACTCAGCCCCACCGTGGGCACGGGTTGCCCCGTCGTGAGACCGATCGTGAGCAGGCCGGCGCCGAGTGCGACCGCGAGAGCCAGCGGGAGCCTCCCGCGCCGGGCAGCCGCGGCCGGGTCGTCCGCGTCGATGGCCGCCGGCGCGACGTCGCGGAGCGCCCCCAACGTGAGTGCCCCGGCGAGCGCGATCAGCGGCAGGAGTCCGAGGAACACGATGCGCCAGCCGATGTTCTCCCCGACGGTGCCGGCGATGGCCGGACCGATGACTCCCGGCAGGACCCAGGCGGTCGAGAGGACGGCGAACATGCGCGGCCGCAACGCCTCGGGCAGGGTTCGACCGATCGCGACATAGGCGATCGGCTGGAGCGTGCCCGCGCCGAGGCCCTGGACGAAGCGTGCCGCCACGAGGATGAGCATCGATGGGGCGAGGCCGCCGGCGAGGAGGCCGATCGCGAAGAGAGCGAGGCCGGCTCCGTATGGGACGGCCAATCCCCCGCGGTCGATCGCTCCACCGACCACGACGATGCCGATCAGCGAGCCGAGGAAGAACGCCGAGAACACCCAGCCGTACAGCTCGATCCCGCCGAGCTCGGCCGAGACGATCGGCATGACGGTCGAGATGGCGAGCGCCTCGAAGCCGATCAGGGTGACGGTCAGGACGAGACCCGTCGTCAGGGCGCGCCGATCGGGGCGCCACAGGCCGTCTCGAGGATCGAGGGCTGGCAGGGTCACTCGACAAGGATGGCGGGGAATGCCTCCATCCGCCACGGACGACCGTCGCGTCGCCGCACGGACATCCGTCGCGTCCGGGTCAGCCTCGTTCGACCGGATCCGATCCTGGCGCCCACGAACCCAGCTCGGACCGGAGCCTGCGGACGGCCGCAGCGTGCCGATCAGGGTCCGAGCCGTGGATCTCGTCGAGGCCGAGCAGCGCGACGCCCAGCACGGGCCGGGCGTCAAGTCGCCGGATCGTGGCGTCGCGAGCGACCGCCTGGATCCCGGCCCGGATGCGGGCTTCGAAGGGCTCGTCCCGCGCGGCGAAGACACCGCCGGCCAGGACGACGTCGGGCGCGAGCCGTGTCATGCGCAATCGGCGGATGATCGCGCCGGCCATGGCCACGAGCTCGTCCGCCTGCCGGTCGATGATCGACCGGGCGACCCCGTCGCCACGCGCCGCCGCTGTGAAGACGACCGGGGAGAGCGACCGGAGGTGGTCGCGGCCGAACGCCCCCGCTTCCACGCGACGGGTGACGTCGATCGGACGCTTCAACCCGAAATGGGCGGGAACCTCGGTCGCGAGGACGGTCGCGGGACCGCGTCCGTCGCGTGCCCGGACCGCCGCCCCCAGACCGGCCGTCCCGATGTCGCCGCCACCACCCCAGTCGCCCGAGATATCGCCGAGCGCGGCGAGACGCGCCGTCCTCCCGTCGGGGGCGATCCCCGCCGCGTTCACGCCCGATCCGCAGATCAAGGAAACGCCCCAGGCTCGGTCGGTGCCGGCACGGATGGGCGTGAAGGAGTCATTGATCACGATCGCCTTGGCGGCGAGACCGCGTGCCTCGATGTCCGTCCGAAGCCGGCGCGTGTCGCCCGGCGTGTCGGCTCCGGCAAGGCCAAAGACGCCGACGTCCAGTGGAGCCCGCGGCGCGAGGCCGGCGACGCGGTACAGCTCCGCGACGAGTCCGACGAGCCTGTCGATGCCGGCGGCACGGCCGACCTGCTGATGCGATGTCGTCGGTCCTGTCAGCCGCGCAAGCAGTCCCCCATCGCCGTCGATCAGCGCCAGATCCGTCTTCGAGTTCCCGCCGTCGACCGCGAGGATCGCTGCAGCGGATCGAGTCACCCGCCTGCCTCGCCGGCGGTGACTGGCACGTCGGAGAACGCGTCGAGGCGCGTGAATGCTGCGCCGCGGTCGCGCAGCGCGCGAATGATGCCTGTCAGTGCGGCAGGCGTAGCCGCCGGCCACGTGTGGAGCAGCACCACCGTATCTCCGCCGCGCTCGAGGACGCTGCTCACGACGTCCGCCTCGAGCGACGATGCGGTGCGACCGACCTCCCAATCAACGGCGTCGACATCCCAGCCGGCGTGCCGGTATCCGGCTGCCTCGATCGCCCGAAGGACGATCTGATCGTCGGCGCCCTCCCCGAATGGGCAGCGGAACCAGGGCCGAGGGTCGATGCCGGTCGCAGCGATGATCTCCGACTCGGCCTCCCGGATGTCTGCCAGGACACCGTCATCGGTGAAACGCGTG
>JBJMMQ010000110.1:0-9264 GCA_045804705.1 Chloroflexota bacterium | reverse complement strand
CGCCGGTGGTGCAGGCGGCCGCGACGACGGCGATGACGGCCGCGGTCGCGATCAAGGCGACGCGACGAAGGCCGCGTCGGCTGCTGGTGGTCATGGGTTCTCCTCATCGGCCGCGCTGCCGGGTGATGCCCGGTGGCGCGGGCACAGATGGTACCCCGCGGGGGCGGCCGCAGGTTCCACGGCACATCCCCGCGATGCGTTGTATCGTTGCGACCGAATGGTTCGGCCTGAACGAAGCATCAGCCCAAGCCGAAGGATCCCGTGACAACAGATCGCACCCGCGCCGCAGCCGTCGACTCCGTCATCGAGGGGTACGAGGCGCTCATGCGCCACCTCGCAGACCGCCACGCCCCGGAGTTCCTGGAGATCGACATCACGATGCCCCAGGCGAAGCTCCTGTACCTGCTGGGGGCATCGGGCGAGCTCCACATGTCGGCGCTCGTCCAGCGGCTCGGCGTCTCGCTCTCGACGGTGAGCGGCCTCGTGGACCGCGTCGTGGACCACGGTCTCGCGACCCGCCGCGAGGATCCCATCGACCGGCGCCAGGTGCTGGTCGGGCTGACGCCCGCGGGCGTCGCGTTCATCGACCGGTTTCGGGAGCTCAACGCCCGCCAGATGCGGGAGCTGCTCGATGCCCTCGACGACACCGAGCTCGTCCAGCTCGGTGACGCGCTCGCCGCGCTGACCCGCGCCGCCTCGCGGGCAACTCCTTCCCCCGTCTCCACCCCTTCCTCCGCCGGCGTCCGACGCGCGCCGGAGCCCGTCGCAACCCGAAAGGATCCCGCATGAGCCGCCTGTCGCAGTTTGCCGTCACCAAGCGCAGCGTCACGCTGCTGCTCGCGGGCGCCGTGTTCATCGCCGGCTTCCTCGCGTGGGGGAACCTCAAGCAGGAGCTCCTGCCGGACATCGAGTTCCCCGTGATCACCGTGATCGCGCCGCTCCCGGGCGCCGGCGCCGCGGACGTCGCCGCGCAGGTGACGAAGCCGATCGAGCAGGCGATCGCCGGCGTTCCCCGGCTCGAGACGATCCAGTCGACATCCGCGAACTCGCTGTCGCTCGTCATCGCGCAGTTCTCGTTCGGCTCCGACGTCAAGGAGATCCGCGCGGCGATCGAGCAGAACATCCAGAACGCGGGCCTGCCCAACACCGTCAAGCCGACGGTCAACGCGCTCAACATCAACTCCTCGCCCGTGATCATCGCGTCGATCGCGGCGAAGTCGGACGACGGCCTCGCTGACGCCGCCGCGATCGCGAACGACGAGATCGTGCCCGCCATCCAGGGCCTCGAGGGCGTGGCGACGGTCGACCTCACGGGCGGCGAGGAGCAGCGGATCACGATCACGCTCGACCCGGCCAAGCTCGCCGCGAACAACGTCACGCCGGCCCAGGTCACGGGCGTGCTCGCCGCGAACAACATCACCTTCCCGTCGGGCCAGATCACCTCCGACTCGTCGAACATCCCGGTCTCCACGATCGGCTCGATCGAGGACGTCGCTGCCATCAAGGCGATGGTCGTCGGCGTGAAGACGCCGGTCGCTCCGCCGGCAGGCGCAGGCGCGCCCGCGGCGCCCGGCGCCGGCGCATCGCCCGACCCGGCCGCGTCCGCCCCGCCCGCGTCCGCCCCGCCCGCACAGCCCGCGGCGCCGACCCCGGTCACCATCGCGGACCTCGGCACGGTCGAGGTCGTGTGTGTCGCCACGACGGGCTATGCCCGTACGGACGGCAAGCCGGCGCTGTCGCTGTCGGTGTCCAAGACGTCCAACGCGAACACCGTCCAGGTGGCCGAGGAGGTCCAGGCCGTCCTCACCGACCTCGGCGAGCAGTACAAGGACACGGTGACCGTCACGACGGTCTCCGACCTGTCCTCGTTCATCAAGGAGTCGCGCGACGGGCTCGTCCGCGAGGGCGGCCTCGGCGCCCTGTTCGCGATCCTGACGATCTTCCTGTTCCTGTTCAGCATCCGGGCCACCGTCGTTGCCGCCATCAGCATCCCGCTGTCGATCCTGACGGCGCTGGTGATCATGCAGCTGACGGGGGTGACCATCAACATCATGACCCTGGGTGGCCTGGCGGTCGCCGTCGGTCGCGTGGTGGACGACGCCATCGTCGTCCTCGAGAACATCTATCGGCACCGCTCGCTCGGCGAAGACCGAAGGACCGCATCGATCAACGGCCCGCGCGAGGTGGCGGGGGCGATCACCGCCAGCACGCTGACGACCGTGGCCGTCTTCCTCCCGCTCGGTTTCGTCGGCGGACTCGTGTCGCAGTTCTTCCTGCCCTTCGCGCTGACGGTGACGTTCGCTCTGCTCGCATCGCTCGTCTGCGCCCTGACCGTCGTCCCGGTCCTCGCCTTCTTCCTGATCCGTGATGTCCGCGCCGCCACCGATGAGACCGGCGAGCCGACTCGATCGTTCTGGGTCCGAGCGTACACGCCGGCGATCAGGTTCGTCCTTCGCGGCCGGGCGACCAAACTCGGCGTCGTCGCCGTGGCCGCCATCCTGTTCTTCGCGTCCGCTGCGCTCGCCCCGCTGCTGCCGACGCAGTTCATCAGCGCAGGGTCCGAGGCCACCCTCGTCGTGACGGTCTCGCCGCCGACCGGCGCGACGTCCGCCGCGGTCCTCGAGCGGACGATCCAGGCCGAGACGATCCTGCTCGCGGATCCAGAAGTCGAACTCGTCCAGACGAGCATCCCGGCAGAAGGCGACACGAGCTCGCAGGTGTTCCAGTCGGCGCTCCAGGGGCGTGCCGCCAACAGCGCGACGATGACGGTGAAGCTCAAGCAGGGATCGGACGTCGACGCGGCATCTGCCCGGCTTGCCACCGCTCTCGAGCCCGTGAAGACCGACGGCTACGACGCGACGGTCTCCTCCGGCGGGTTCAGCGCAGGTGGGCTGAACGTGGTCGTCACCGGCCAGACCAAGGCAGACGTCGACACGGCCACCACCGCCATCCTGGCATCACTCGCAGACCAGCCCGACCTCGTCAACCTCAAGAGCAACCTGGTCAAGGCGACCCCCGAGGTCCAGGTCACGGTCGATCCCAACAAGGCGATCACGGTCGGGATGACGGCCGCTCAGGTCGCCGGCCAGGTCCGCGGTGCGCTCGTCGCCCAGACCGCGACCTCCATCCAGTCGGCCGACGGACAGACCGTCCAGGTCGTCGTGCAGCTCGACCCCGCGGCGGTTGCCTCTGTCGACGACCTCAAGATCCTGCCCGTGGGGACCGTCGCGACGGTACCGCTCGAGACGATCGCCACCGTGGAGCAGGTCGAGGTCCAGGGCAGCATCAC
Source organism: Chloroflexota bacterium (assembly GCA_045804705.1). Taxonomy (GTDB): domain Bacteria; phylum Chloroflexota; class Limnocylindria; order Limnocylindrales; family CSP1-4; genus SPCO01. The sequence goes on along the minus strand of JBJMMQ010000110.1, from coordinate 5,975 downwards.
CCGCATCGACCAGAGGCCCGCGGCGTCCATCACGGCCGAGATCGCCGGCGACGACACGGGCGCCGTCTCGAAATCGGTCCAAGCCGAGCTTGATGCGCTCGAGGCCGCGGGCACGTTCCCGCCCGGCACAACGGCCGAGCTCGCCGGGGTCAGCCAGCAGCAGAGCGAGGCGTTCGGCGGTCTGTTCGCGTCGATGGGCGTGGCCGTCCTGCTCGTCTACGTGATGATGGTCCTGACCTTCAACTCGCTGGTCACGCCGTTCATCATCCTGTTCACGCTCCCGCTCGCGACCATCGGCGCCTTCCCCGCGCTGTACCTCACGGGGCGGCCTATCGGCGTCAGTGCGCTCATCGGCTTCCTGATGCTCATCGGCATCGTGGTGACGAACGCCATCGTCCTGCTCGACCTCGTCGAACGACTGCGGGCGGAGGGCTATTCGACGAAGGACGCGCTCATCGAGGGCGGCCGGACGCGTGTGCGGCCGATCCTGATGACAGCCATCGCGACGATCCTCGCGCTCGTCCCGCTCGCCGCGGGGTTCAACGAGGGCTCGATCATCGCCGCCGAGCTCGGGACGGTCGTCATCGGCGGGCTGTTCAGCTCGACCTTCCTGACGCTCCTCGTCATCCCGGTCGTCTACTCGCTCGTCGACGGCCTCAAGGTCCGTGCCGCGCGACGGTTCGGAGGTGGGATGCAGCCGCGCGCAACCGTGGACGAGGGCAGCCCGGCCTGACCCGGGCGGCTTGTGGCTTCCACCATGGCCTAAGATGCGTCGGTGGACGTCACCCGCATCGAGCTCGACACCGCCGAGCACCATGACCGCCTAGCCCCGGACTGGCTCCGCTGGCTGGGAGCGATCGGCTGGCGGATCCTGGTGACCCTGGCGCTCGGCGCCTTCCTCGTGCTCATCGCCGCGGCCCTCTCGACGACGACGGTCGCGGTCATCGTGTCGATCCTGATCGCTGCCGCGTGCTCCCCGTACATCCAGAGACTGCGAGCGCGCGGCTGGTCGAGGTCCAAGGCCGCCGCGGCCGGGACGCTCGCAGCCGCCGGGGTGATCCTCGGGGCGGTCGTCCTCATCGCCCTTGCCGTCGTCCCGTATATCGTCGAGGTCCTCCAGGCGGTCCAGGGCGCGATCGCCAACCTCCAGCGGGTCCTCACCGAGACAGGCCTGCCACCCGAGATCGCCGCCATCGTCGGGGACATCGTGACCGGCCTCCAGACGTGGTTGTCGGCACAGACGTCCGGACTGACGGACGCCGCGGCGACGCTCGGCACGATCGGCGTCCTGTCGTTGTTCACCGTGTTCTTCCTGCTTCAGGACGGCGACAAGGCCTGGGCCTGGCTGATCCGGCCCGCCCGCGAGTGGCGCCGGGCGCGTCTCGAGCAGGCCGGGCACGACACGCTCCTCCAGGTCGGCGGTTACCTTCGCGGCTCGTCGGTCAACGCCGCCGTGGACGCAGTGACGGACTTCGTGTTCCTGCTCGTCCTCGGAGTCCCCCTGGCGGGGCCACTCGCCGTGCTGGTCTTCTTCGCTGGCTTCGTCCCGTATGTCGGCAACTTCCTGGCGACCCTGACCCTCATCCTCCTGGCGTTCGCCAGTGGCGGGCCGGTCGTGGTCCTCGCCCTCATCGCCCTGATCGCTGCAACGAACGTGATCAAGCACCGACGCCTGTCGCCGCTCATCTTCGGCAAGACCGTCAATCTCCACCCGGCCGTCATCCTTGTCGCATTGCCGACCGGGTTGGCCCTCGCCGGGGTCGTCGGCCTGTTCCTCGCCGTCCCCGTCGCCGCGTTCCTGCCGGCTGTCTGGGGGGCCGCAGCATCGGTCCTGAACGAAGACCCCGACGAGCAAACCGCGCGCGTGCCGGGCGCCCTCGAAGTCCCCGCATGGCTCGACCGGCTGGCCCAGTGGAGCTGGCGGGTGCTGATCGTGCTCGGCCTGACCTGGCTCGCCATCGGGGCTGCCGCCGCCGTCCCGCTGGTGGTCGGACCGATGACCGTCGCGATCATCCTCGCGGCGACGCTGATACCGGCCGTCGACTCCCTGATGCGTCGTGGCTGGACGCGGGGACAGGCGTCGATCGTCGTCGCGGTCGTCGCCTGGGCCGTGGTCGTCGTCTTCACGGTCCTGTCGGTGATCGTCCTCGCGAACCAGGGCGCGGCCATGGTCGCGACGAGCGAGCAGGGTTCGTCGGCCCTTGCAGGCGTCGATTGGCCGTCGGCCATCGCGGCTGGTTTCGGGGGTGGCATCCTCCAGACCATCCGCGAGGTACTGACTGGTCTGGCCGCTCTGTTCGTCGGGCTCGTGCTCTCCGCGGTCTTGTCGTTCTTCGTCCTCCGCGATGGCTCTCGCGGCTGGGCTGCCCTGACCAGGGGCCTTCCCGGCTGGCGCCACGACATCGTGGACCGGGCGGGTTCACGGGCAGTCGAGATCCTGGGCGGCTACATGATCAGCACGGGCGTGCTGTCAGCCTTCGGCGCCGGGACCCAGTTCGTGATCATGGTCGTGCTCGGGCTCCCGCTCGCGGCACCGGTCGCCGTCCTGTCGTTCTTCCTCGGGTTCATCCCGTATATCGGGAGCTTCCTCGCAACGGGCGTCGCCCTTCTCATCACCATCGCTGTCGGCGACACGAGCGACATCGTGATCATGGTCATCTGGACCGTCGTCTTCAACATCGTCCAGGGCAGCATCATCGCGCCGCTGGTCTACGGAAAAGCCGTCAGCCTCCACCCCGCGATCGTCCTGTTGGCGATCCCCGCCGGCGGGCAGCTGGCGGGCGTCGTCGGGATGTTCCTGGCCGTGCCCGTGCTCGGTGTGATCTCAGCGAGCTGGCGGTCGATCCTCCAGGTCCTCGGGGACCGGCCACCCTCCCCCGAGATCGCACCTGACGCGGACGCCTCAGCGATCACGCTCTCGGGCGCGACCGTCCCCGGACCCGAAGCGGAGGCGATCGTCCCGAGCAGCTGACCGCGGAACCGGTTCGACGCGACATGAAGAGGCGCGGGCCGGACCTGCCGAAGCGAGACCCGACCCGCGCCACGGGTCAGCGGGAGATGGCCGGGATCAGATCCCGAGCGCCTTCGCCTTGGCGGCCGCGAATTCCTCGTCGGAGAGGATGCCCTGGTTGTGGAGATCGGCCAGCTTCTGGAGCTGCGCCATCTGGGGATCCTCGGGAGCAGCGGCCGGAGCCGGAGCGTACTGCTGGGGCGGGGGAGCCGCCGCGGCTGCAGCCTGCTGCTGCTCGTACGCCTGGGCCTCGGCCTGCTGGGCGTACTTCTGCTGCTGATGGTGGGAGACGGCGCCGGCGGTCCCGGCGACGACTGCGGTCGTGGCGGCGGCCCGGACGAGGCCACCTCGGCGTCGCATCATCGTGAGTGACTCCTTTTCGAATCGATCGACTGTGGTCTGAACGGCCGGCGAGCGGTCAGGAGACCGACTCGGCCATGAGGTCCTCGACGAGCTGGACCGGGATCCGGCCGTTCGCGATGAGGATCCCGTCGGCGTCGCGAAGCGACTGTGCGAACCGGGCCGCCCAGACGTTCTCCCAGATCATCAGGCCGGCCGTGGAATTCGGATCGAGCGCACCACCGATGTCCTCGATGTCCTCCTGTCCGAGCAGGTTCCGGCTCTCGACGCCGAGCGCGGCGAGTGCCGCCTGCTCCTCCGGGCTCGCTTCGGACAGCTCGACCGCGGTGACGTTGCCGTCGCCGTCCTTGCTGATGATGACGAGGTCGAGGACTCGGATGGTCCCGGACTGCTGGAGCTCCTTGATGGCGGGAACGATCTGACCGGAGAACTTGTTCCCCGGGAAAGCGATCGCGATGTACTCGACGGGGCCGATGCTCATGCTGTGACTCCTCCTCATGGTGGCTGACAAGTATGCGCCGCGGCGGCCGGTGCGACTACAGCAGCCGCGACACCCGATCCATCGCCGCGTTCCAGGCTCGCTGCCTGGCGGCCGTGACAGCGGTCGCCGGGATGGACATCGCCTGCAATTCGTCGAAGATGCTCCGCTCAGTGAGCTCGGCGACCGCCGGGTCGGCGAACAGCAGGTCGAGCTCATCGTTGCGGAACAGCGAGAGGTCGTCGAGGTTGCAGCCTCCGATGAGGACCTGCTCGTCGATCCGCAGGACCTTGGCGTGGGCCATCTCGGGATGGAGCAGGATCTCCACGCCGGCATCGATGAGCCGGCCGTACCAGTGCCGGAACGCGGCGGCCGGATACGGTGGCGTCGGCTTGCCGGGGGCGATCAGGCGCACCTTCACGCCACGCAGCGCAGCCTGATGGATCCGCTCGAGGATGGCCCGGTTCGAGATGTAGGGGTTGACGATGTGGATCTCGTCGGCCGCGTCGTCGAGAGCCTGCTCGATGGCGTCGCTGATCGGATGGTGGCCCGTCCCCGGAACGTTCCAGAGGACCGTCGTGGGAGTGTGAAAGCCGGCGTCCGCCGGAACCCGCAGGGCGTCGGGCGGGAAGTACTCGGCAAGCGAGGGGTCGGTGGGCGCGCCGCCACCGTGGTGGCGCCAGGAGAGGAGGAAGACCGACTGGAGCTGGGCCACGATCGGGCCCTCCACCCGGCACATGACATCGTAGAACCGCTCGTCGTTGTAGTGGTCCTCGATGCCGCTCCCGCCGACGTAGCCGACCCGGCCGTCGATGACGGCCATCTTCCGATGGTCGAAATGGAGCAGGTCTTCGCCATGGGCCTTGAACTTGCGTGTGCCCAGCTCGCCCGACCGGAGGACGACGATGCCGTCGTGGGCGACGATCTCGACACCCGCCTCGCGCAACCGGCGGAACAGCGCCTTGCTGCCGAAATCGACCTCGCTGCCGATGGCGTCGACGGCCAGGCGGACCTCCACGCCGGCGGCGACCTTGTCGGAGAGGGCGGTCAGGAACGTCTCGCCGATGTCACCCGACTTGTAGCCGTAGATGAGCAGGTGGACGTGGTTCGTCGCGGCGGCGATGTCGTCGAGCATCCGCGGGAAGTAGCGCCGGCCATGGAGCAGCGGGTCGACCGCCGTGGAGATCGCCGGAGCGTACGTCTGCGCGAGATCGAGCCGGCGCACCCGTGGCTTGGCGATGATCTCGGCGGTGCGTGCGGCGGCCGTCTCGGCGCGGATCGCGTTCGGGTCGAACGGGTCGGTCGGGACGCGCATCGTCCGCCTGCGACCGAGTGCGGCTCCAGCCGCCGCGATCCCGGCCCCGATGGCGATGGTCCTGCGGCGGCTCATCGAGAGAAGATCCGTTGGTGCATGTGGTGACCCCCGCCGACTGCCTCCGGGTGCCACCGATCTGCAGTGGCTGACGGTCCCTGTGTGGGCATCGGCAGGCCTACTGTACCGTCCTGACGAAGCACGCGGTCGGACGTTCCGGCGTCCACGTCGGCGGGTCGGGGCGTATCCTTGACCGACCAGCCATCGCTCTCGGAGGAGGACATCAGATGCCTGAGCTCCCCGTCAGGGAGGTCCGTTTGCCGGAGCTCCATCTGCCCGAGATCGATCGGGAGCAGATCATCAGCAGCCTGTCCGGTCTGCGCCTGCCCGCCGTCGACCTGCCTGCGATCCAGCGACCGGGAACCGACCGTGACGAACGGTCGCGGACGTTCGACTGGCGCGCGATCGACTGGCCGGCGATCGACCTCGGACCGGCGCTCGCGGGTGCAGGTGCGCTCGTCCGGCTCGGGTCGCGCGCGCGACCGCTCGTCCGGTCGCGTTGGGCCGTGGCCGGTGGGATCGTCGTGCTCACAGGCCTCGCCGCTGCGGCGATCCTGTCGCAGCCTGTCGTTCGCGAGCGTGCCGGGCGCACGATCCGGACCGTCCGCGACGGCGTTCGCGAGCGCCTCGGTTCGGACGATGCGCTCGACGTGGAAGGCGATCTCGCTGACACGGAAGCAGACGTCGAGACGGTCGAGACCGAGGTGGTGACCGCAGCGGATGTCGTCGCGGACATGACAGAGGCCGACGCGGCC
>JBJMMQ010000109.1:0-27798 GCA_045804705.1 Chloroflexota bacterium | reverse complement strand
AGCCGGGGGGCGCGCCATGACGAAGTCCATCGACTGCATCGAATGCGGTGCATCCGTCCCGTACGGCAGGTTGTCCTGTCCGACGTGCGGGGCTCTCCTTGCGTCGGTCGGTGGGCGACCCTCGGTGGCTTCGGCATCGGTCGATCACCCTGAAGCGATCCCGGAGCCGTACCTCCTGCCCGAGGACGACGAGGCGGGGACGGTGTCGATCTGGCCGTCGATCCCTGAACCTTTGGACGAGCACCCATCGGCCATCCTCACGGGACGCCCGTACCGGGTGTCCGGCGGCAGCGAGTCCGCCGGGACGGCGACGACCGTGGTCCCGGGCGCATATCGCCTCTCGGCCCTGACGCTCGCGAGTGCGACCGCGGAGACCGGCGCCGCCGGCCCGGCGGCGGTCGTCGGCGAACAACGAGCGACCGGCCCGATCGACCCGGCCCGACTCGCAGATATCGCGGGGTGGTTCGTCATCGTGGGCGCGACCATGGCGGTCCTCGGTTTCCTGCTTCCGTGGTCGTCGATCGTCATCGGCGCCCGGAGTGCGGGCTCGTACTTCGATTCGTGGGGCCTGGCCAGCCCGACACACGTCGTCGTCCTCGCGGCCACGTTGCTCGTCCTCGGTCTCGGGATCGTCCGAACGAGCGTCCCGCTCTGGCTTCGCTCGGGGGTCATGCCGCTCGCATTGGGTAGCCTTCTCCTCGGGCTCGTCTGGCCGTACGAGGTCGGTCCGCTCGGCGCCGACGTCGGTGTCCTCGTCGTCGGCCTCGGCGGGCTGGCGATGGTCGTGGGCGGCGTCCTGACGACGGCCGCGACCCGTCACGCGGGGGTGGACCCGCTCGTCTAGGGGTCGCGGCCAGGAAGGAGGCGCACGAGCGCCCCTGCTACACTCGCCGCATCGTTTCGGGATGATCCCGAGCACAGGACGCGCCGATCCGAGGGCGTTCACGGAGGCACGATCACAGGCGCATGGATCAGATCCTCAAGCCGATCGGCGACTCGCTCAGCAGCTTCTTCGAGAGCGACATCGTCCAGTTCGGTCTCCGCGCCGTCGGGATCTACCTCGTCATCCTGTGGCTGGCTACGGCCTACTGGGCCTTCCGCGACATGCAGCAGCGGTCCGACAACGCGATCCTGCCGTACCTCGCGGCTGCGTTCATCATCCTGTTCACCCCGCTCTTCTTCGTCTTCGCCTTCTGGTTCTACAAGATCGTCCGGCCGCACGAGAAGATCGGCGAGGTCTGGGAGCGGAACCTTGCAGAGGAGGCTCTCCTCGCCGAGGTCGAATCGATCCATCACTGCCCGGGCTGCGACCGCCGCATCGATGACGAATGGATCATCTGCCCGAGCTGCCGGACTCGCCTGAAGCGCGTCTGCCCCAACTGCAGCAGGCTCGTCGGCATGGATTGGTCGCTGTGCGCGTGGTGCGGCAAGGACTTCGAGCGGCGTGAGGTTCCGGCGGCCGCCATCACGGCGCTGCCGACCGGCCGCGAGGCGACCGGCCGGATCGATGCACCGGCGGCCGGTGCGACCGGCGCCGTGCCGGCCACGACGTCGAGCAGGCGCTCGGCCTCATCGGGGGCGACGACCGAGACGACGACACCGCTCCCGTCGTCGGTCCGGAGCGCGGGTCCCATCCGACCGGCCACCGGCCCGCTGCCGACGACTCCGCAGGATCCACTCCCGGAGCGTTGAACCCTTCGGACCCGCCGACCGGTCCGCGACCGGATGAGGCGGGCGCGCCCGAGCTTCCGGCTCGAGCGGGAAGCTCCACGTTCACCATCGAGGGCCGGTCCGCTCCTGGCCTTTTCGTGGTGGGCTGGATCGCGACGCTTGCCGGGATCGCGATGGTCAGCGTCGCCATCCTGTCCGGAGGCACGGCCGCATCCCGCATCCTCCTTGTCGTCGGGCTGATCCCCCTCGCCGTCGGGCTGATCGCGGGAGCCGGATCGCAGGGCATCGAGCGTCGCGCTCGCGGCGTCCTCCCGTACGTCGGCCCGTCTCCCTTCCTGGTGCTCGCCGCGGTCGTGCCGGTCACTGCCCTGGCGGGGCTGGTCGTCGGGATCCCCTTCGCGCTCGTCGACGTGCCGCTCGACGGACCGTTCGGGGCGCTCCTCGGCGTGTCCCTCCAGGTCCTCGTCTACGTCGGCCTGTTGCGCTTGCTCGTCGTCGACACCGGCGCCCTCGACTGGCTCGGGATGGGCATTCGGAGGCTCGATGGCAGGGCGATCGCCGACATCCTCGGCGGCGCGCTCTGGGCCCTTCCGGTCGTGTTCGTGACCGGCGTGCTCGGAGCAGTGCTCTTCCAGCTGGTTCCCGTCCGTCCGGACAGTCCGCTGCCGCCGACCGGGACGGCGACCGGTCTGGCACTGTCCCTGCTTGCCGGCATGATCGTCGCGCCGTTCGGCGAGGAGGTCCTGTTCCGCGGCTTCGCGACGACGGCCTGGGTGCGCGGTCGCGGGACCGTCCCCGGGGTCGTCCTCGGCGCCGTCGTCTTCGCGTTCGCGCACATCATCGCGGTCTCCGGTGGCAGCGCCCTCGAAGCGTTCCAGGGCGCGCTGGTCGCCTTCCTCGGGCGGCTGCCGATCGCTCTCGCCCTTGGCTGGATCTTCGTCCGTCGTGGGACGATCTGGGCATCGTTCGGTCTCCATGCCGCGTTCAACGGCATCCTGCTCGTCGTCGCCGAGCTCGCCGCCGCGGGCAGGTGAGTCACTGTGAACCGCCCGATGAGCCTCCGATGAGGGCCCGTCGGTAGGCTCTGCGTCGTCCTCGAGGTCCGGATGGCGGGAGGAATCGGCGGGCTTCCGTCATTCGGGCCTTGAGGACTCCTCGATCGTCTGGACGCTGGTCTCTGGCGGCGCTGTGGAGCGCCGGCGCGTGCGTTGGTCGGGTCCGCCGGTCACTCACGCACCTCGAGGTGCGCTCGCTCCCTTGCTCGCCGCCGCCTTCGCCTCGGCCGCCCGCGGCGCCGATTCTCAGTTCGATGGAGGCCTTCAGGATGCCGACTTTCGAGGGTGGCAGAGCGATCCGTGAGGTGCCGGCCATGGAACGACCGAGGGAACGGCTCGCCCAGCGTGGCGCTGGCGGCCTCACGTCCGCCGAGCTGATCGGTCTTGTCTGGGGGTCGGGTACCCGCGGGCGCTCTGCGGTCGACCTCGCCTCCGATGCGCTCGCCCGACATGACGGCCTGACCGGCCTCGCGCGCGCCACCGAGTTCGAGCTCGCCGAGGTCAAGGGCATCGGCGAGGCCAAGGCTGCCCAGCTCCAGGCCGCGTTCGAGCTGGGGCGCAGGCTCCTGGCGGACTGGCCGACCGCCCGCTGGACGATCCGCGGGCCGCGCGACGTGGCCGACCGGCTCGTCCTCCAGATGGGCAGACTCGAGCGCGAGGAGCTCCGGGTCGTGATGCTCGACACGAAGAACCACGTCCTGCGGGTCGTGACGGTCTACCAGGGGAACGTCTCCTCGTCGCTCGTGAGGGTCGGCGAGCTGTTCCGCGACGCCGTCCGGCTGAATGCCGCCGGGATCATCCTCGTCCACAACCATCCGAGCGGCGATCCGACGCCGTCACCGGACGACCTGCACCTCACCGCCGAGGCGCTCGCGGCAGGTCGCCTGCTCGATATCCAGCTGCTCGACCACCTCGTGATCGGGCACGATGCCTACGTGTCGCTGCGTGACCGGGGCATCGCCTTCGACCGACCGGCCGAGCGAACCCTGGCTGCCGCCGCCGACTGATCTGTCAGGCGGCCGGCCTCGAGACCGCATCGTGACGTCCCGCTCCTAGCTCTGGCTGGCTGTCCGGCAGGGGTGACCGGGTATACTTCCACGACTGCCCCATGGACCGATGAACCGGTCGCGCGCGACCGGCCCCCGAGCCCGGCGACGCCCGCGTCCGCGTCGCGCCCGCGCACCGCACACAGCCGACGATCGACCACCGAGGACCACCTCCAGCCATGCTCGACCGTATCCTCGGCATCTTCTCCCGCGACATCGGGATCGATCTCGGGACGGCCAACACACTGGTCCACGTCCGCGACCGCGGCATCGTGATGAGTGAGCCCTCGGTCGTGGCGATCGACGCAAGGTCGAAGCGCGTCCTCGCTGTCGGAGCGGAGGCCAAGCGGATGGTCGGCCGGACGCCGGCCAACATCATCGCGGTTCGTCCCCTGCGCGACGGCGTCATCAGCGACTTCGATGTGACCGAGCAGATGATCAAGTACTTCGTCGACAAGGTCCACGACCGGGTCGGGATGCTGGCCCGGCCGCGGATGCTGCTCGGCATCCCCTCCGGGGTGACCGAGGTCGAGAAGCGAGCCGTCCGCGACGCGGCGCTCAACGCCGGGGCACGCTGGGCCGGTCTCATCGAGGAGCCGATGGCGGCGGCGATCGGCGCCGGCCTGCCGGTCTCGGAGCCGTCCGGGTCACTGATCGTCGACATCGGCGGCGGCACGACCGAGGTCGCGGTCATCTCGCTCGGCGGCATCGTCGTGTCGCGGAGCATCCGCATCGGTGGCGACGAGATGGACCAGGACATCGTCACGTTCGCCCGCCGCGAGTACAACCTGTTCCTCGGCGAGCGCACGGCCGAGGACATCAAGATCGCGATCGGGTCCGCGTACCCGGGCGAGTGGGACGGGCAGCGTGTCTCGCTCCGCGGCCGGGACCTGCTGACGGGGCTTCCGCGTGGCGTCGAGGTCGGTGCGGACCAGATCCGCGAGGCGATCGAGCCATCCGTCCAGCAGATCGTCGACACCGTGAAGGACACGATCGAGGAGACGCCGCCGGAGCTCGTCGCCGACATCATGGACCAGGGCATCGTCCTCGCCGGCGGAGGAGCGCTCCTCGCCGGCCTCGACCGACGACTCGCCGAGGCGACCCAGATGCCTGTCCATATCGCAGACGATCCGCTCACGTGCGTGGCTCGCGGGACGGGCGTCGTCCTCCAGGGTCTCGACCGGATGTCACGGGTCCTGGTGTCCGAGACGTACTCCCGACCACCCCGCTAGCGGACGACGGCAGAGTCTTCGAGATGACCTCCGTCCTCGCCACCCGCGCCGCCCGTCGTCGCTGGATCGCGTTCCTCATCCTGCTCGTGGTCAGCGTCATGCTCATGGCTTTCTCCTCGAACCCGGCCGTGCGCGACGTCCAGAACGGGATCGGGTTCGCGTTCCGACCCATCCAGGGCGCGCTCGACGACGTCGCTGGCGGCGTGTCGTCAGTCGTCGCCGCTGTGACCGAGATCGACCGTCTTCGAGTCGACAACGGCGCCCTCCGGAACGAGAACGAGCGTCTGACGACCGAGAACGCCCGGCTCCAGGAGATCCAGCGCGAGAACGACTCACTCACCGGGCTCCTGCAGCTTCGCGGGGGCCTCGACTATTCGACCGTCGCCACCAGCGTGATCGGCCGGGAATCATCGGAGTTCCGGCGTTTGATCGTCCTCGACAAGGGCAGCGACGACGACATCGCGGTCGGCGACGTCGTGGTCGCGCCGGGCGGGGCGCTCGCCGGGCGGGTGGTCGAGGTCGGGCCGGCAAGCGCGAAGGTCGTCCTGGTGACAGACAGCAGCTCCACTGTCATCGGCCAGTTGACGACCAACGCGGCCACGGGCGAAGTCGTCGGCCAGCTCGGCGGCGCGCTCGTGATGAGCCAGATCGACTCGGGCGAGACCGTGGCGGTCGGCGACGAGGTCGTCACGGCCGGAATCGAGCTCGGTGGGGGAGTCCGCTCGCCGTACCCCAAGGGTCTCCTCGTCGGCCAGGTGGTCGACGTCAAACGGGACGCGAACGACGTGGTCCAGACCGCCTTCCTGCAGCCGGCCGCCGACCTCGACAAGCTCGAATACCTCCTCGTGATGACCGACTACGAGGGCGGCCTGCCGCCGATCGAGCAGCAGCCCGTCGACTGCGGCACGGGCGGGGTGTTGCCCGAGGGCGAGCAGCCCTGCCTGTCGGCGACGCCCGCACCGAAACCGCCGTCGAGCGCCCGGCCCGCCGCGACGGCCAAGCCGTGACCGTTGGAGTGCCTGTCGCGCCTGACTGCTACCCTTCCCCGCGATGAAAGGCATCGTCCTCGCCGGCGGCACCGCCACGCGCCTGTACCCGCTGACGATCGTCACCAACAAGCATCTGCTGCCGATCTACGACCGGCCGATGATCTATTACCCGATCGAGACGCTCGCGGGGATGGGCATCCGCGAGGTCATGGTCATCGTCGGCGGCAAGAGCGTCGGGGACGTCGTCGAACTGCTTGCCGACGGGTCGGCCTTCGGGATCGACCTCACATACCGCTACCAGCCCGGCGCGCTCGGGATCGCCCACGCCATCGGCCTCGCGCGCGATTTCGTCGGTGACGATGCGTTCTGCTGCGTCCTCGGCGACAACATCCTGCGCGGTCCCGCGCTTGCCGACGTCGCGACGGAATTCGAGCACGGATCGTACGGGGCGGGCACGCTCCTGTACCAGGTCCCCGACCCCGAGCGATTCGGGGTGGCCGAGTTCGATGCCGACGGCCGGGTGATCGGCTTCGAGGAGAAGCCCGATGTCCCCAAGAGCGACCTCATCCCGATCGGCGTCTATTTCCTTCGACCAGATGCGTTCGCTGTGATCGACCACCTCCTGCCATCCGGCCGCGGGGAGCTCGAGATCACCGACGTGCTCAATCACTACATCCCGGCCGGCAACCTGTTCAGCCCCGTCTACGGTGGGCACTGGACCGACGCCGGGACCGTCCCGTCGCTCCTGCGCGCGGCCGAGATGGCCGCCGAGGACGATGCCGCCGGGCGGCTGTCGCCACCCGTCACGCGGCCGGTCGCCTGAGGTGGGCGAGGAGCGCGCGTTCGGGCGACTGCTCGTGACCGGGGGAGCCGGGTTCATCGGCTCGTGCTACGTCCGCGATGTGCTGGCGCGCCGCGACGGCACGCGGATCACCGTCCTCGACAAGCTCACCTACGCAGGGAACGAGGCGAACCTCGCGCCTGTTCGCGACGATCCGGAGATGGCCGCCCGGCTCCGGTTCGTCCGCGGTGACATCGCGGATCCCGCCGTCGTCGGGCCGCTCGTCGCCGACGCGGACGCGGTCGTCAACTTCGCCGCCGAATCGCACGTCGACCGCTCGATCCTCGATCCCGAGGCGTTCCTCGCGACCGGCGTCATCGGCGTCCACGTCCTGCTCGAGGCGTGCCGGACCGCTGCGGGGAAACCACGATTCCTCCAGGTCTCGACCGACGAGGTCTACGGCTCGGTGGCGGATGGCCACGCCGCGGAAGATGCGCCGCTGGCGCCCCGCTCGCCGTACGCGGCGGCCAAGGCTGCCGGGGAGCTTCTCGTCGCGAGCTATGTCGTCACCCACGGGATCGACGCAGTGGTGACCCGCGGATCCAACACCTACGGCCCGTTCCACCATCCCGAGAAGCTCATCCCGCTGTTCATCACCAACGCCATCGACGATCGCGAGCTGCCGCTCTACGGAGACGGCCTGCAGCGACGGGAATGGCTGTACGTCTCGGATCACGCCGCGGCCATCGACCACGTTCTCCGGCACGGGACCACCGGCGAGACGTACAACGTGCCCGGACCGGCCGAGCGGACGAACCGCGAGGTCGTCACGCTCCTCCTCGAGCTGCTCGGGAAGCCCTGGTCACTCGTCCGCGAGGTGGAGGACCGGCCGGGCCACGACCGTCGGTACGCGATGGACGGCACGAAGATCGAGCGTCTCGGCTGGACGCCGCAGGCACGTTTCGAGGACGGCCTGGCCGCGACCGTCGACTGGTATCGAGCGAACGAGGCGTGGTGGCGGGCGACCCGGTCCGGGGACTGGGATGGCTGGTACGAGCGCCAATACGAGAAGCGCCTGGCCGGCGCGAAGGCTGCGGCGGCACCGCCTTCCTCGGGCGACTGATGCGCGTCGCTGTCACGGGCGCGGGTGGACGGCTCGGCCGGGCCATGATCGACGCCCTGGCCGACGCGCCCTTTACCGGCCCGGCGGGACCGATCGCCTGGACGCGCGGGGCGTTCGACCTCGACGCACCCGAGGGCGTCGGCGCCCTCCTCGACGCCGACCGCCCCGAGGTCGTCGTCCACGCCGCGGCGTGGACCGATGTCGACGGCTGCGCCCTCGACCCTGCGCGCGCCATCCGTCGCAACGGGCTCGCGACGGGCGTCCTCGCCGCGGCCTGTGCCGAGCGCGGGGTCGACCTCCTCATCGTCTCGACGAACGAGGTCTTCGACGGCACGCGTCGTGACGAACGGGGCTACGGTCCCGGGGATCCGGTCAGCCCGGGTAACGCCTACGGGGCGTCGAAGGCGGCCGCCGAGCGCCTGGCGTCGGAGGCGTTCGAGGGACATCGCGGGGCGAATCTCGGGATCGCCCGGACCGCCTGGCTGTTCGGCAGCCCTGGCAACGACTTCCCGAGCCGCATCCTCGACGCCGCCGAGCGGGCCGCCGCCGATGGCCAGCCGCTGCGAGCCGTCAACGACGAGTGGGGCACGCCGACGTACACCGCCGACCTCGCCGATGCCATCGTCGAGCTCCTCGCGGAGGACGCGACGGCCGGCATCCATCACCTCGTCAACGGTTCTGTCGCCACCCGCGCCGACTGGGCACGCGACGTCGTCGCCCGATCTCGACTCGACGTCGGGATCGTGGACGTGCCCGCCTCGACCTGGGAGCGTCCGTCGCGGCCACCGCGATGGGGCGTCCTCGAGCCGACGCCGCTGCCTGCCGGCGAACCGATGCGCCCGTGGCCGGCAGCGATGGCCGACTACGCGCCGTCTCTGCTGCGCGCGCGCCGGGTCCGCGCGTGAGTCCTGACCGGGGCACCCCGGCACCCTCGGGGCTCCCGGGCGTTCGGTACGGCAGGGTCGCCCGCCACGCTGACAGCCGGGGCGCGTTCCGCGAGCTGTGGCGCGCCGATTCGTTCCCGGGTGCGGCCTTCGTCCAGGCCAACCTGTCGACCTCGTCGGAGGGTGTCGTCCGCGGCCTCCATCTCCACCTCCGCCAGGACGACCTGTGGGTGGTCGGGGAGGGCCGCGCGTTCGTCGCGCTCGTGGACGTCCGGCCCGCGCTCGATCGGGAAGCCCCGCCGGTCGTCGAGACCCGCGAGCTCGACGCCGACGATTGGGTCTACATCCCGACCGGAGTCGCCCACGGCTTCCTCGCCATCGAGCCGCTCCAGCTCATCTATCTCGTGACGAACGAATACGACGGCAGCGACGAGCTCGGGTTCGCCTGGGACGATCGCGCGGTCGCCGTCCCGTGGCCGCTCCTCGAGACGACCCCGGACGGACGTCCGATCACCTCGGACCGTGACGCAGCGAACCCGCCCCTGGCCGAGTTGCTGGTGCGCCTGCGCCACGCTCCCATCTGACCCCGACCGCACCTCACCACCCGGCTCCCCACACCCCCCGAACCGATGGGGCTAGCGCGTTCGGGACCATCCCGCGATTGAGCGTGGTTCGTGCCGCGCCGAGTCTGGACAGGCCTACCCCGCCATGTCCGGTCTCGGAGGTCCACGTTGCGCAAGACGGCCATCGCCATCGCCCTCGTCCTCGTGGCGACGCTCGGCATCCTCGTGCCATCCGTCGCCGCCGCGACCGGCGATCCGAAGGTCGTGATCATCGTCGGGGCCACGCACAGCGTGACCGACAGCTATCGCGCCGACGGCGACCGCGCATACGTCGAGGCGAAGAAGTACACGCCCAACGTCGTCAAGGTCTACAGCCCGAACGCGACCTGGGCCAAGGTCAAGGCGGCGGTCACCGGGGCATCCGTGGTCATCTACATGGGCCACGGCAACGGCTGGCCGAGCCCCTACACCTACGACCCGAACTACACGACCAAGGACGGCATGGGTCTCAACGCCACGGCGGGCAATGGCGACTACAACAACAAGTACTACGGCGAGCCGTACATGGCTCAGCTGCCACTCGCCCCGGGCGCGATCGTCCTCCTGCACCACCTCTGCTATGCCTCGGGCAACTCGGAGCCCGGCGGCGCCGCGCCGAGCGTCTCGGTCGCCCGCCAGCGCGCCGACAACTACGCGACGGGCTTCCTCAAGGCGGGCGCCTCTGCCGTCATCGCCGACGGCCACTCGAGCGCTGCGTCCTATCTGCGGCCGATCTTCACGACGCACCAGTCCGTCGAGGACATGTGGCGGTCGATGCCGAACAACCACGGCAACGTCGTGTCGTTCCCGTCGGCGCGCACGTCGGGCGCGCTCATCTACCAGGATCCCGACAGCCCGACGAGCGGCTTCTATCGCTCACTCGCGGTCGGAGCCGCCGGCGCGACGACCGACGAGATCGTCTCAGCCGGCTACGGCGACACGGGCATCGACCCGACGAGCCTCGTCGTCCCGGGCAATGCCGCGGTGTCGACAGATGGCGCAACACTCTTCAGTGGCCTGGACACGGCCGCCGACGCCGGGACCTCGCTTCCGGCGGGAACGCGCCTGCGCGTCGTCCAGCAGCCCACCCAGGTCTTCGCCGAAGGCGGGACGCTGGTCGAGGTCGAGGGCATCGACGATCCGTCGATCACCGGCTACATGCTCGCGAGCGACCTCGCCGCCAGGGACAGCACCCCTCCGGTCGTCCGCCTCCTCGATCCGGGCGGCCCGTTCTCGCCGAACGACGACTCATCCCGTGACAGCGCATCCATCCGTGGCCGGTTCACCGAGTCGGTCGCCTGGAAGCTCCGTATCCGCAACAGCGGTGGGACGACCGTCTACGAGACGACCGGGACCGGTTCGAGCTTCACGCAGCCCTGGGATGGCAAGGTCGGTGGCAATCGCGTCCCGGACGGCGCATACAGCGTGACGCTGACCGGCGACGACGCGTGGGCCAACGGCGACGCGACCGCGACCCGTCAGCTCGTCGTGGACACACGTCCGCCGGCCCTCGCCTCGCTCTCGCCGAGCGCGACCACCAACCTGTGGTTCTCGCCGAATGGCGACGGCGTCCGTGATGCGGTCAGCCTGACCGCCACGAATGCCGAGACCGGTGCTCTCGTCACCCGAGTCGTCGATGCCGGCGACGCACTCGTCAAGACGTGGACGACGCCGAACGGAAGTGCATCCCAGGCCATCACGTGGAACGGCAAGACGAGCACCGGCGCAGTGGCCGCCGACGGCATCTACACCATCAAGGTCGCCCCGCGCGACCGGGCCGGCAACACCGGCGCCTTCGTCGACCGCACCGTCAAGCTCGTCGCTGCTCTCCGGGGCGTGACCACCAGCCGGACGCTGTTCTTCCCGCAGGACCTCGACTCCCTCGACCGGTCGACCACGCTCCGGTTCACCCTTTCGCGCCCCATGACGGTCGACTGGAAGATCGTCGATGCCGCCGGGCACGTCGTGGCGACGAAGCTCGACGATGCGGCCCTGGCCGCGGGGACGCAGTCGTGGGTGTTCAACGGTGTCGGCACGGACGGACTGATGGTGCCGCGCGGCCGCTACACGTCCGTCGTGACTGCGACGGATGGCACGCTCCTCGCGACGCAGGCGATCGGCTTCGAGATGGAGGCCTTCCGCTACAAGCTCAGCGATGCGACCCCCGGCCGCGGACAGAAGATCACGGTGACCGTCACGTCTGCCGAGGTGCTGAACAAGATCTCGCGGCTGTCCATCTATCAGCCCGGTCTCGACCGCTGGCGGGTGACGCTGACGAAGGTCTCGAATCACACGTACAAGGTGACGTTCAGGCTCAAGTCGGCAGGCAAGTCCGGCATCGTCAAGTTCAAGGTGAGCGGTCGAGACACCAGGGACGGGTCGCAGTCGACGACGGTGTCGTTCCCGATCCACTGACCGGGTCCGTGTGACAGGCGGCCTTGCTCGGACCGCACCGGACCGCACCAGACCACTCCGTACTATCCCGGACCGGGACCATCGACCGATAGGCCCGGCCGGTTCACGGGCGCAATCTCGACGTCCCCGGAGACCGCTCGAGGACCGCCCTGTCGATGAGCACCCCCCGCCCGCCCGCCCAGACCGCCCCGCCCGCGACGCGCGTCGCCCCTCTCCGCCACGCGCGATCGAAGCTGCTCGCGCTGGTCGCAGCGGTCGGACTCCTCGTGGCCGGTCTGCCATCCGCGGCGATCGCCGCGACTCCTGTCTCCGCCGGGGCGCCTGCCGGGAACGGTCTGCCGCGACCCACGGTCCAGTACGAGCAGGCGATGGAGCACGCTGCCGACAAGACCACGTTCGTCGCAGGTGAGCGGGTCACGGTGCCGTTCAAGCCACGCAAGGGCGATCGCTGGCCGGTAGGCGGCGTCACACCCCAGGAGCTGCCCGCTGGCCGGCTGTCAGGGAGAGCCATCCGCGAGACGAAGACACCCCAGCGCCCGATCCGTCCCGTCCAAGCCGATCCGGTCGTCGCGGTGGGGCCGGCCGATCTGCCCTACCTCGACCCCACGACCGCGTTCGTCGCGCAGCCCGCGGCAGCGGTCGACCCAGGAGCGCTCAAGCGCGAGGTCTTCGGGTTCCTCCCGTACTGGGAGCTGTCGGACACCTCGACACGGTATGACTGGGAGAAGCTTTCGACCGTCGCCTACTTCGGCGTGGGGGCGTCGGCAGCGGGCAACCTGCAGAAGCGCAACAGCGACGGGTCGACGACGGTCGGCTGGAGCGGTTGGACGAGCTCGAGGATGACATCGGTCATCAATGCCGCACACGCCAGCGGGGCACGGGTCGTCCTGACGATCCAGAGCTTCGCCTGGTCCTCGGCTGGCGTCGCCCGTCAGAAGTCGCTCCTCGGGAGCTCGGGAAATCGCGCCAACCTCGCTCGCCAGATCGCCGGCGCCGTCCGGGATCGAGGCGCGGATGGGGTGAACCTCGACTTCGAGCCGATCGTCGCGACCTACGCCGACGAGTTCACGGCCCTCGTTCGAGCCGTCCGGTCCGAGTTGAACAAGGTCCACGCCGGCTATCAGCTGACATTCGATACGACAGGCTGGATCGGCAACTACCCGATCGAAAAGGGGACGGCCTCGGGCGGTGCGGACGCGGTGGTCGTGATGGGCTATGACTATCGTGGCGCGTCCTCGAACCCGGTCGGGTCCGTTGCGCCGATCGCCGGCCCGACCTACGACATCGCCGATACCGTCGCCGCGTACACGGCCCGGATCCCGGCCTCGAAAGTGATCCTCGCGGTCCCCTATTACGGTCGGGCCTGGTCGACGTCCACGTCAGCGCTCCACGCCAGGAACATCTCGGGCACGAAATACGGCGCGTCGACCACGGTGGTCTACACGACCGCCCGCAAGTACGCCGCCGATCACGGCAAGCACCGCGACCCCGTCGAGGGCGCCGCATGGACCGCCTACAAGCGCCAGAACTGCACCGCGAAGTACGGCTGCGTGACGCCCTGGCGTCAGATCTACTTCGACGACGCCACCGCGCTCGGCCAGAAGTACGACCTGATCAATCGGCGGAACCTGCGCGGCGCGGGCATCTGGGCTCTCGGCTACGACGGCACCCGGACCGAGCTGTACGCCATGCTCAAGGCGAAGTTCATCACCGACACGGTCCCGCCCGTGATCTCGGCATCGTCGATCAGCGCCCCGTTCGTCTCGGCCAATGGTGACGGGCGTATGGATACCGTGACGGTGCGTGCGGCGGTCACCGGGCACATCAAGTTCGGGTGGTCCGTCGCACGGCTGACCGCTGGCGTCGCCGGGCCTGCGATCCGCAGCGGGGCCGTCACGGGCAAGGTCGTCGCCTTCACCTGGGATGGCCGCGATGCTGCCGGAAGGGTCGTCGGCGACGGCCAGTACCGCATCACGCTCTGGGCTGCGGATGTCTCGAACAACCGCGCGGCCGTGTCGAAGGTCGTCACCGTGGACAGGCGGCCAGCCGTCATCAACCTTGCCACGCACCCGTCGTTCCTGTCCCCCGACGGGAACGGCCACGACGACACGATCGGTCTCGTGATCCGCGCCGATGAGGCGGTCACCGGGAGAGCTCGGATCGTCGACAGCAGGGGTGTGACGGTCCGGCAGTGGGCCCTCACGGCCGCGACGGCCAAGGATTGGACCTGGAACGGGCGCAACACGGGCGGCGCGGTCGTGCCCGATGGGCGGTACACGCTTCACGTCAGCGGCCTCGACCGGGCTGGCAACGCGAGTTCGCGCGACCGCGGGTTCACCGTCGACCGCACGATCAAGGCGCTCACCTGGGCGCGCTCGTCGTTCACGCCGCGCGCCGGGATGAAGGACCGATTCACGATGGTCCTGCGTCGGTCCGCGACGGTGACCGTGGGGATCTACCAGGGCTCGACGCTCGTCCGCACGGTCTGGACGGGGCGGCGCCTCGCGGCTGGGACGTACGGCTGGACGTGGACCGGCAAGACAGCGGCCGGAGCGTACGTCAAGCCCGGCAGCTACAAGGTCGTCGTCCAGGCGACGAGCGCGATCGGCTGGTCTCGGTTCGCTCGAGGCGTGACGGTCAAGGCGCCCTAGCCGGGCCGCTTGGCCGACTAGACTTCGACACGCATGACCGACACGATCGACCGCCCGACCGCGCCCTCGGCCGCGCCACCAGGATCGTCCGATCCGGCTGACGCTCGGGTGTGGGTCGTCCTCCCGACCTACAACGAGGCCGAGAACATCGAACCGATGGTCAAGGCCATCCTCGCCTCACTCCCGGTCTCGACAGTCCTCGTCGTGGACGACGGATCCCCCGATGGCACAGGTGACCTCGCCGACCGTCTCGCCGCCTCCGATGCACGCGTCCGCGTCCGTCATCGGGCCCAGAAGCAAGGCCTCGGGCGGGCCTATCTCGACGGCTTCGGCGTCGCCCTGGCTGGCGGCGCGACCGTCGTCGTCCAGATGGACGCCGACTTCAGCCACGATCCATCGGCGCTGCCGGCCCTCACCGGGCCCATCGCGGCCGGTGACGCCGATCTCGTCATCGGTTCGCGTTACACGAAGGGTGGCTCGGTCGAGGATTGGGGCGTCGGCCGCAGGGTCATCTCTCGGGGCGGCAGCCTGTTCGCCCGTGTCGTCCTCGGGCTCGGCCAGAACGACCTGACCGGCGGGTTCAAGGCGTGGCGAGCGACGACCCTGGCGGCCGTGCCGTTCGCGGGCGTCCACGCAGGTGGCTACGTGTTCCAGATCGAGATGACCTTCCGCGCAAGCCGCGCCGGCGCCCGCATCCGAGAGGTGCCCATCACCTTTCGCGATCGGCGCGTCGGGCAGTCGAAGATGAGCCGTCGCATCGTCGTCGAGGCACTGGTCGTCGTCGTCCAGCTTCGTGCCGAGGAGATCCGCGGGCGGTTGGCGCGCCGGCGCCACGCCGGGTGACGCTGAGGTGACGCCAGCGACGCCGACGCGACTGGGTGGCGGATCGCCGGACCTCCCCGCGGGCGTCCGCGTCGTGCTCGACGTCCGACCCCTTCAGGCGCCCGATCGGTCGCCCCTGGCGGCGACCTATCTCGGTGGCCTTCTGGGCGCATACGACGCGAACCCACTCGTGGGCGAATCGTTCGCCTTCCTGCTCGCGTCCGACCTCGAGGACCCGACCGGGACGTTCCGCCACCTCGACATCGTGGGACGACGTCAGCTGCCTCCGACTCGCCTCTTGCGATCGGGAGCGATGACGGTCGACCCGTTCGTGCTGCGCGGCGCCGCCGTCGGGGCAGCCTGGCGGGCCGACCGGGGTGGGGCGGCTGGAGCGGTCTATCACGCGGTCGGGAGCGGCCCGTTGCCGATCGCGTCGAGTCTCCCGGTCGTGGTCACCCTGCTGGACCTCGCGCCATGGGAGCTGCCCGACGTCTTCGGGCGGACGATCGTCAACCGCTTCGGGCAGCGGCTGCGGGCACAACTTCTGCGCGAGGCGGCCGCCGTCATCGTCGGAAGCGTGGCGACGGCCCGGGCGGCTCGACGCCTGTTGCGGATCCGACGGGAACGACTGCATGTCGTCCCCCTCGCGGCACGCCCCGAGTTCTCGCCCGATCCGGCCGATGGGGACGGGGATGACGACGGACGCGCCGGTCGGGCCGTCCGGGAGCGGTTGGGACTCGACGGCCGTTACCTCGTCTTCTCCGGCCGGTTCGACGCTCGGATGGATCTCGGGACATTGCTCTCGGCTCTGGCAGAGCTGGCCCGGGCCGGCCGGCCCGACGCCCTGCCGGCCGATGTCGCCTGGCCGCCCCGGATCCTCGTCGTCGGCGCGAGTCCTGAGGATCGGGCGTCGGTCGCACGGGCCGCCTCGCGCAAGGGGATCGGCGAGTCATTCGTCTACGCCCCGTCCGTCGGGACCTCGGAGCTCGTGGGGCTCGTCCGAGGGGCGCGCGCCGCGCTCTCGCCGGTCGTCTCGGAGGCCGCCGGCCTCGCGGCCATCGAGGCGCTCGCGTGCGGCGTTCCGGTCGTCGCATCCGCGGTCGGGCCGCTCCCCGAGCTCATCGGCGCCGCGGGGCTGCTCGTTCCCCCGCGGGAGCCCGAGCGACTCGCCGTCGCACTCGCGACGATCTGGACGGACGACGCCGTCCATGGCTCGATCGCGAGCATCGCGCTCGAGACCGCGCGGCGCGAGACGCGCGCATGGGCGGACGTCGCGAACGAGACGCGTCAGGTCTACGCGGCCGTCGGCGCGGCCTGACTCCCCGTCACCCGGGCGCTGGTGTCAGGGTGCGGTGTTCGAGCCCGCCTTGATCGACATCGGGTAGGTGCTCGTGTTCGTCGTCAGGACCTGGACGAACGTCTGCCCGACGGTCAGCGTCACCTCGTCGCCGTTCTTGTCGTAGAACTTGGTCGGCTTCGTCATCGCGGTCTTCTTCCAGGTCCCCTTGATCGTCCGGCCGTTGGTCGAGATCCAGGCAGGCCCGCTGCCGACGACATCGGCCTCGAGCCGAGGTGCGCCCGGATGGCCGTCGTTGAGCGCTCCGAACCGCATCCGCATGACGATGACGTTCTTCGGGGCGATCCGGGTCCTGTCGGCCGCGTCGGTCTGCTTGGCCTCACCCGTGACCGAGCGCAGATACGTGTTCGACTTCCGGTCGTACTTGTAGGTGATCTTGTTGTAGGGATAGCCGACGGTGATCGTTCCGCCGTACGGTCGCGCGTCGAGCGCTGCGTCCGGCGCGAACTTCCAGGCAGCGTGGTAGGTCTGATCCTTCGCCCCGAGCTTCTTTGCGAGGCTCCGGAGCTTGGTTCCCGCGACGTAGAGGTTGTGCGGGGCGGATCGCGTCGGAAGGCGATAGAACGTGTTGCCGTAGCGGAACGCCTCGCCGTTGTAGACGTACTGTCCCCGACCCTTCGTCCGCAGCGTCGCGAGCGCCTGCGGCGAGCCGCCCGCGTGGAAGTACGCCGACCGCCATTCAGCCGCCCACGCGATGTAGTACAGCCGCGAGCTCCGGACGGGACCGACCAGCTTCGGGACCTTGTCCTGGAAGATCGCCATGTATCGCGGGATCCCGCCTTCGGCCGGCGCCTGCCACACGACGGAGGCCGAGTTGAGCCCCGACTGCGGCCGAGCGGCCCGAAGGTCGTCGATCATGACCGCGATGGGATGATGCGCCGCGACCTCGGGGCTCACCATCCGGCCCGTCAAAGGGGCCGGGACGAGGAGCGGGGTGGGGAGTGGGGTCGCTGTCGGGAGCGGTGTCGCCGAGGGGCTCGCGGAGGGCGAGGGTTCCGTCGACGCGCCGGGCGGGGTCGCGGTGGGGCGCGGCGTCCGGCTTGCCTCGGCGATGGGTGACGGGCTTGCCGTCGGTCCTGGGCTCGCGAGGGTCGTCGTGACGAGCGCGACGACGATCACCGCGGTGGCAGCCACACCGACCACACCGACCTTGGCATTCCGATTCAACGCTGTCGCCCTCTGGCTCGCCTCGGGTGCGTCCGACTCGACTGGGTGGTCGGAGCGACCCGTGGCCTCGCGGAGGATACCCGAGGTGCGTCTCCCCGGCGTAAACCGCCTCGTGGCGGTCGATCGACGAGCGCGATAGGCTAGCGACATGACCGATCCGACCGCGAGCGACGACCCGAAGGAACCGACGGCGCCCGAGGGGCCACCACCCAAACCAAAGGTGACTCGGGCGCGGACGAGCGCGACGACGAAGGCGCGTCGAGCGGCCGCGGACCCCGTTCCGGAGGCTCCCCCTACAGCAGCTGAGGCCTCCGACCTCGTGCCGGCCGCGACCGCGATCCCCGAGAACGTGACGATCACCAACGGCGGCCTCGACTTCGCCCAGGCGACCAATGTGACCGTGAGCCAGGGTGGGATCAGCCGCGTCGAGGCCAGCAGGGTCGACGTCCGTCAGGGCGGGATCGCCCGGGCGGATGCGCGAGACGTGACGGTCAGCATGGGCGGCATCGCCCTGGCCAAGGCCGACTCGGTCTCGACAGAGATGAGTGGCGTCGCGCTGTCGGTCGCGGGCGAGTCGACCGTCACCCAATCCTTCGTCCGGACGATGTTCGCGAAGGAGGTCCAGGTCGACCAGGGCGCTGTGTGGAACCTCGCCGCGGGCAAGGTGACCTTCCAGCGCCGAGGGATCGCCGGTGTCGTCATCGCCGGCAAGGTCGACGGCGAGGTCCGGGCGCTGCTCGATTGGCGTGGCGCGCTCGCGCTGGGTGGCGTTGCCGCTGTCCTGATGGCGATCGCGCGGCGGCGCTGACCGTCACCCGCCGGGGCTGACCCCCGAGTCTCCGGGGGCGCCCGCGGTCAGCGGACCTTGACGATCCGCGGGTCCACGCCGGCGGCCCGTGCCTGTTCGGCCGTCCGTGCCCGCGCCTCCTCCGTCCGCTCCTGGTGCAGCGCGACGACCTCGGCGGGATCGCCTTCCTTGATCATCACGCCGCGCTCGATGAGGATCGCCCGGTTGCAGTACTCGGTGACCCAGCCCATGTCGTGGGTGACGAGCACGACGGCCTTGGCGGCGCCGACGATGTCGATGACGCGCGCCTTCGACTTCGCCCGGAAGTTCGCGTCGCCCGTCGCGAGGACCTCGTCGAGCAGGAGGATGTCCGGGTCGACCGACGTGGCGATCGCGAACCCGAGGCGGGCGCGCATCCCGGACGAGTAGGTGCGGAGCGGGGCGTCGATGAAATCACCGAGCTCGGCGTAGGCGATGATCGACGGCAGAAGCTCGCGCGTGACGCCATCGTCAAGCCCAAGGAAGGCGCCGCCGAGGAGGATGTTGTCGCGTCCGGTCAGGTCCTTGTCGAACCCAGCGCCGAGTGTCAGGAGCCCCGACACGTGGCCGACGACGTCGACCGCACCCTCCGACGGATGGATGATGCCGGCGAGCACCTGGAGGAGCGTGCTCTTCCCGGCCCCGTTGGGGCCGATGACCGCGAGCGACTCCCCACGCTGGACGTGGAGGTTGACGTGGCGGAGCGCCCAGAACTGGTCGACCTGCCCGCGCCCGACGGCCTGGGCGATCGAGCTTCGGATCGTCGTCTTCTTGGTGAAGCGAAGGTCGTAGCGGACCCCGAGGTCGGCGGCGCTGATCGCGTAATCGGCGGCCTCATTCATCTTCGGCGGCCGCCGGAGGATCTGCATCAGACGACCTTCGCGAAGTTCGGCTCGAGCCTCTTGAAGGCGACGGTCGCGACGGCGAGCAGGATGAAGCTGGCGACCAGGAGGGTGAGCAGCGACGCGAAGTCCGGGAGGCCCGGCAGCGAATCCGCGGTGCCGTAGATCACCGTCCGGTAGGCGGTGAACAGGATGGCGAAGGGGTTCGCCTCGGCGAGTGTCCGCAGTGCTGGGTACTCCTTGAAGACGTGCAACGAGTCGAGGACGGCGAGGCTGTAGAGCCCGGGCGAGAGGAACCAGACGAGCCGCAGGACGTGGCCCTCGACATTGCCAAGGTCGCGGAAGAAGACGTTCCCCGCGGCCATCAGGTACGCGCAGCCGAGCGTGAAGACGAACTGGACCACCGCGATCACCGGGATGAACACGAGATACGGCGAGATCCGGTGTGGATACAGCAGCATGAGCAGAACGAGCGCGATCGTCCCGAACCCGAAGCTCACGATGCCCGCGACCGTCGCCGCCGTCGGCAGGACGATCTTCGGGAACTGGATCTGCTTGATGAGCTGGTCCTTGCTGACGATCGACGCCGTCGAGTCGCCCATCGTCGCCGTGAACCATTTCCACGGCAGGATGGCCGCGAAGATGAAGAGCGGGTAGTCGGGCAGTGGCTTCTGGACGATGAGCGTGACGAAGACCACGTAAACGGCCATCTGGAGGAGCGGGTCGAGCACCCACCAGATGTTGCCGAGCAGGGTGTCGGCGCCGCGTTTGCGGATGTCGGCCTGGACCAGGTAGCTCACCAGCCGGCGTCGGGACCGAAGATCCCCGATGGCCTCCTGGATGAGCCGTATCGGCCCTCGGTCTCCGGCGGCATGCCGAAAGGCAGCCGGGACCTCACTCGTGGCGGACATCGCGCGGAACTGTATCACCTCGCCCGGACGCGGCCGGGAGACGGTCGACGAAGTGGTCGACGAAGCGGTCGCTCGCACCGCCGAGTCGCGTCCCGAGCTGTCGTTCGATGAACGCGTCGTAGCCGGAAAGGTCGAATCTGCCGTGAAGGATGGCGGCGGCGACGCCGGCGGTGTCGATGACCTGGGTGCCGATCATCTCGGTCCGGTAGTCGAGGTACAGGCCGGGCTCCCGCTCGTACTCGGCGAGGTCCGGGACGAGCAGCACGATCGGCCGGTGGAGGAGCGCGAACTCGATGACCGAGGACGAGTAGTCGGTCACGAGGACGTCGGTCGCGGGCAGGAGCTCGTTGACGTCGCCCGTCGGGTCGACGACGAGGTCGAAGCCCTCGGTGGAAACGCCTGCCGGGTCGAGGTTCGGGTGGGTCTTGAGGACGAGGACGAACTCCGACGGCAGCGCGGCACGGAGGCGGACCGCATCGAGCCCCGCCGGCGCGTGCTTCCCGATGCCGCGACCCCGGAAGGTCGGGGCGTAGAGGACGACCCGGCGCCCCGCGAGGACCGGGTACGCATCGAGGACCCGTGCCCGAGCCTCGGCCATCGCTGCTGCGTCCACGAAGGGGTCGGTCCGCGGCGACCCGAGCGCGATCACCTTGTCGAGGGGCGTTCGGAGCGCCGCGGCGTAGGGCCGCCTGGTCCACTCGCCACCGACCACCACTGCGTCGTAGTACCGATGCAGGAATGTCCGCTCCGGCTCCGCCAGGGGCGTCGTCGTGTCCACGCCGAATCGCTTGAGGGCACCAGCGGCGTGCCAGACCTGGACGACCGTCGTAGTCCGGCGGTGGGGCGCGACGTGGATCGGCAGATACGCGTTGTCGACGACGACGAGGCGTGCGGTCTGGAGGTGGTACGTGCCGCGGATGAGCCGGATCAGGTAGGCGAGCTTTCCCCGGAGACCGTAGCTGTACGGCTCGAGCAACAGGACGACCTCGAGCTCGGGATGACGCGCAGTCAGGGCCCGATGGATCTGGAGCAGGTTGCCGTCGAGCGTCGTCACCCGGGCGGTCGCGAGGACGACGCGATCGAGATGGACCGGGAGGAATGCCGCGAGCAGGCCGACGAGCCGGAGGAAGGCGCTGGCGAGTCGATATTCGAAGCGGCGCATCCGCCTGCTAGGCCCGGGTACGGACGATGATGTTCTGCCCGTCCAGCGTGACCTCGTCGTCGCTCATCAGCTGGGCGATGACGTCCGCGACCTGGCCGGGCTGCATGATCGTGCTCGGGTCCTCCTCGGGCGCGAGCTTGCGGCGGAGCTCCGTGGCCGTCCTGCCCGGCGAGATGGAATAGACCTTGACGCCGCTGCCCGCCAGCTCATCGGCCAGCGTCGCCGACAGCGACACGACCGCAGCCTTCGAGGACGCGTAGGCGAGCCAGCCCGGGCGGGAAGTGATGCCCGCGGTGGACGCGACGTTGAGGATCTTGGCCGGTCGCGCGCCGATATGGCGGACGGCCTCGCGGATGAGGACGAGCATCGCGAAGACGTTGATGGTGTACGTCTGGACGATGTTCTCGGTGCTCGTGTCGAGGAGCGACTGGGGGTCGGCGTAGCCCGCGATGTTGAGCAGGATGTCGATGCCCCCGTAGTCACGCTGGATCCGCTCGACGAGTGGCGGGATCCCGTCGAGGTCGGTCAGGTCATATGGGATGAGCTCGACGCGTTTGCCGTCTGCGGACAGCTCGGCAGCCGTGCCCTTGAGACCCTCCTCGCTCCGCGCGATGAGCACGAGCGCATCGACGTCCGGCGACCGGCTCATCCGGACCGCTGCCGCTCGCCCGATGCCCTGGCTGGCGCCGGTGATGACGCAGACCTTGCCCATCGTCAGCCTCGTCGACCGATGACGTCGGCGTAGATGGCCTCAGCGGTGACGATATCGGTCGGCACGGTGATCTTGATGTTCCGCTCGGACCCCGGCAGGATCCGGACTGGCGTCCCGGCGTATCGGTGGAACAGGCTGGCGTCCTCAGTGAAGATCGCGTCGTCCCGTCGCGCGGCCTCGTGGGCGGCCATCAGCGCCGTCCGGTCGAACTTCTGCGGCAGCTGGACGTTCACGAGCTCGTCACGCTCGAGCAGGTCCTCGACGTATTCGTGCCCCTTCAGGACCGTGAACGGGATCGGGATGCCGAACATCACGTTCGGATCCGGTGCGGCGATGAGCGCCTTGAATTCGGCCGCCGTCACGAGCGGTCGGACCGCTTCGTGGATCACCACCGACTCGCAATCACCGAGCTCGACCAACCCCTTGTAGACGGACTCCTGGCGGGACGTGCCGCCGACGATGCAGGTGAACCTGTCGTCGAAGCCGTGATTCGCGATGAGCTGGCGGGTCTCGTCGAGGTGAGCTTCCGGGCATGTGATGACGACGCGCTCGATGGCCGGGATGACGCGCGCCTTCTCGAGCACATGCACGATCAGCGGCTTCCCGCCGAGGAGCAGGAACTGCTTCGGGAACGGGCGGCCGATGCGTTTGCCGACCCCTCCGGCGAGCACCACCATGCCGATCTTCATGGACTCCCTCCTGTCGTGGAGAGAGTAGCGTGCACGCTGGTCACCGGGTCGCCCGGCTATCATCCGCCAGATGTCAGATCGCCCCTCCGACACCCCGATCGAGCTCGTCTCGATCCACTGGGTGCGTGTCCAGGTGATCGTCGAGGGGCGCCTGGCCGGAGGGATCGCTCTCGATCCCAGCTCGTTCGATCTCCGGCTGGCCGGCCGTGACACACGGTTCCCGCCGACCCACGCCGACGTCGAGGACGGCCGGATCACGCTCCGCTATAACGTGATGAACGGGCCCGGCCTGGACCCGATGAGCGCCGGCCGATGGACGCTCGCCGCGCGCGTCGTGGGCGGCGACGAGGCGATCGATCCCGTCGCGAGCACCGGCGCCTTCCAGCTCGCCGACCGGTTGTTCACGGTCCGCCCGATCCATGACGAGAGCCGCGGCACGCTCTCATTCGACGTGTCGTACGACGCGGAGATCCGGCGCCTCCCGGACCCGTCGGTCGGGGACCGGGCTCGGTGGTTCGTGCGTCAGGTGGCGATCCAGACCCGGCGACTCGGGTTCCGGCTGCTGGTGCGGTCGACCGGCCTGTTCCAGCGCCGACGCCGTCGGCAGGTCATGTTCGCGTCGAATCTCATCTCCGAGATGTCGGGCAATCTCAAGGCGGTCCACGACCGGATGATCGAGCGCGGTCTCGACCGCACGTACGACCTCGTCACGATCCTCCGGCCGCGTGCGGGCGAGTCGCGGGGGTTCCTCGGACGTGTCGCGCTCGCTCGAGCCCTGGCTCGGTCGGACGTCATCATGCTCGACGACTCGTATCCACCCCTGCACTGGCTGAAGCTCGGCCCGAAGGTCCGGATCATCCAGATGTGGCATGCCGCGGGCGCGTTCAAGACGGTCGGCTACAGCCGGGTCGGCAAGCCCGATGAAGCGGAACGGTTCGCGCGCGTGCACAAGGACTACGCGGCGGCGATCGTCAGCTCGGCGCACGACATCCCGTTCTATGCCGAGGCGTTCGGGATCCCGGAGGACCGCGTCGTCCCGACCGGGATCCCGCGCATGGACCGCTTCTTCGACGAGCGGGCCAAGGCGGCCGGGCTTGCGGCTGCCCGGGCCGCATTCCCCGAGACCGCTGGCCACCTGACTGTCCTGTATGCGCCGACGTTCCGCGGTCGCGGACCGACCAGCGCGTCGTTCGACTTCGAGAAGGTCGACTACGCCGCTCTCCACGCCGTCGCCGTCGAGAAGGACGCGATCGTCATCATCAAGATGCACCCGTTCGTGCGCGAGCCATTGGGGATCCCGCAGGCGTTCCGGGACCGCCTCATCGATGGCTCGAAGTCGGGGCTTGACGTCAACGACCTGCTGTTCGCCGTCGACCTCCTGATCACGGACTACTCCTCGATCGTGTTCGAGTTCTCGACCCTCCGTCGGCCGATGTTGTTCTACGCCTACGACCTGGACGACTACATCGGGAGCCGCGACTTCTACGTCCCGTTCGAATCGTTCGTGCCCGGCCGGATCGTCCGAACGTTCCCCGAGCTGGTCGACGCGATCCGGCGCAACGACTTCGAGCTCGAGAAGGTCGGCGCGTTCGCCGAGACCCACTTCGCGTATCTCGACGCCGGGTCGTCCGACCGCGTCATCGACCAGCTCATCCTTCCCTTCGTGAGCGGCGGTCAGCGGTGAGCGACGACGAGGTTCGGATCGAGTCGATCGGGTGGGAGCGGCCGCAGCTGCTCGTCGGCGTGCGATCGCCGAGCGAGTCGGTCGACGCCGCATCCTTTCGCCTCGTTCGGACGAGTGGCCGTCGGGAAGCGATGCCGCCGACCGGCTCCGCCCGCACGGACGACACCCTCGAGCTTCGTTTCAACGTCACCGTCGGCCCAGGTGTCCGGCCGCTTCGACCGGGTCGCTGGCGCCTTCGCTACGCGTCCGGCGTAGGCGCGGAGCTCCCGGTCCTCGTGGCGACGTCGATCGACCTGGGTCCGGTCGCCAGGGCCTTCTCGACCCCGCGGGGCGTCTACCGGGTCACGCCCTCGGTCGATCCGTCGGATCGCGGCCTGGTGCTCGATGTCGCGCTTGACCCACCCAGCCGACGGCACGGCCGGGGCGGCCGGCTCCGGCGGGCGCTCGGTGAGGCCCGGCGCTCGCTGACCGACGGGCGCACATGGACGCGCCTGTCGTTCCGCCTCATGAAATTGGTGAGTCGCCGCTCCGGGCGGCGCGTCCTGTTCATCACGGGCAGCTCGGCGGCGCTCGGCGGCAACCTCAAGATCGTCCACGACAGGATGCTCGAGCGTGGCCTGGATCGGGACCTCGATGTCGGGGTGAAGATGCGACGGCAAGCCGGCCGGCCGATCAAGTGGCGTGAGCGAGTGTCGATCCTGTGGGCGATCGCCCATGCCGACACGATCCTCGTCGAAGCCTCGCGCCAGAAGCTCGTCTACCAGGTGGACCTCGATCCCGATGTTCGCCTCATCCAGCTGTGGCACGCGTCGGGCGCCTTCAAGACCGTGCGCTACAGCCGGCTCGGCCAGACGGCCGGCCCGGACCCATGGTCGCGAACCCACCGGAATTACACGCACGCGATCGTGAGCTCGGAGGCGGACGTCAGGTTCTATGCCGAGGCGTTCGGGATCCCTGAAGCGCGCGTGGTCCCGACCGGGATCCCGCGGATGGACCGGTACTTCGACGAAACCCTCCGGGCGAAAGGCCAGGCCGACGCGCTGGCCGCTTATCCCGAGACCGAAGGCAGGATGACGATCCTGTTCGCTCCGACCTATCGCGACACGGACGACCCGAGCGGTGGCACCTACCCGATGGAGATCATCGACTACGCCGAGCTGCATGCGCTGTGCGTCGAGCGCGACGCCGTCTTCATCATCCGGATGCATCCGCTCGCCCGCCAGGACCTGCGCATCCCGGAGGCGTTCCGCGACCGGCTCCTGGACGGCTACCGAGCCGCGATCAACGTCAACGACCTTCTGTTCGCGGTGGACCTGCTCATCACCGACTATTCATCGATCGTGTTCGAGTACTCGACCCTCGGCCGCCCGATGCTCTTCTTCGCCTACGACCTCGAGGAGTACACGGCGTCGCGCGACTTCTACGTTCCCTTCGAGTCGTTCGTCCCCGGCCGGATCGTCCGGACGTTCCCGGAGCTTCTCGATGCGATCCGTCGGGACGACTACCAGGTCGAGAAGGTGGCCGACTTCGCCGCCCGGCACTTCGCCTACCTCGACAGCGGGTCGACCGACCGCGTCATCGACCAGCTCATCCTCCGCGGATGAGCGGCATCGTCCTCACCATCCGGATCCTCCTCGTCCGGGTCGCGTTCGCGTGGGCGCGCTTCCTGCCGCTCCAGCGGAGGGTCGTCTTCGCGACGGCGCACGCGGACGAGCTCGGCGGCAACCTGGCCATCCTCCGCGACGAGCTCGCGACGCGTCACGCGCACGTCCGCGTCGTCAGCCTCGCTCATCGACCGGGAAGGGGTGTCCGCGGCAAGATCGCCGCGGCCTGGCATGCGGTCGTGGCTGCGGCCTACCTCGCGAGCTCGCGCGTGTTCGTCGTCGATGACTACTTCTTCCCCATCTACGTCGTGAGACCGCGAACCGGGACGACGATCATCCAGACATGGCACGCCTGCGGGGCATTCAAGAAGATCGGCTACAGCGTCCTCGACAAGTCGTTCGGGATGGACGACGAGCTCGCCCGCCGCGTGCGCATCCACTCGAACTACGACGTCTGCCTCATGGGCTCGCGAACCGCCGCGGTCCACTACGCCGAAGCGTTCCGGCAGCCGCTCGAGCGCTTTCGCACGGATCTCGGCATCCCGCGCACGGACGTCCTGTTCGGCGAAGAGCGCCAGGCGGGGTCGCGCGCGGCGGTCCGCGACCGGTACGGCCTCCACGACCGCCGACGGGTCATCCTCTACGCCCCGACGTTCCGGGGTGACACCGTCACCGACGCGCACGCGACGGACGACCTCGAACTCAGGGTCCTCAAGGCGTCGCTGGGCGCCGATCATGTCCTGCTCGTCCGTCTTCATCCGTTCGTCCGGGCGGGGACGGCCATCGCTCCGGACCTCGCCGACTTCGCGATCGACGTGTCAGACCACCCCGACATCAACGAGCTGATGCTCGTTTCGGACGTGCTCGTCACCGACTACTCGAGCGCGATCTACGAGTTCTCGCTGCTCGGCCGGCCGATGGTCTTCTTCGCGCCCGACCACGAGGCCTACGAGAAGGAGCGGGGCTTCTACTTCGACTACAGGACCGGGGTCCCGGGACCGATCTTCGAGACGACCGAGGCCCTCGCCGAGTACCTTCGAGCCGGTGACTTCGACCTCCAGCGTGTCGCACGCTTTCGCGAGGCCTCCTTCGAGGTCGCAGATGGAGGTTCCGCAACACGCGTCACGGACGCCCTCATCCTGCCGTCATTGACCCGGGTGGGAGAACGTCGATAGCGCTGCGGGCACGAGCTTTTCGAGGCTCGGTGTACCATACCGCGGCCCTCCATCCCCGGCACCCCAGCCGGCCATGTGACAGGAACCGACCGACACCATGACTTTTC
This sequence comes from Chloroflexota bacterium, assembly GCA_045804705.1. Taxonomy (GTDB): domain Bacteria; phylum Chloroflexota; class Limnocylindria; order Limnocylindrales; family CSP1-4; genus SPCO01. Next base: position 291 of record JBJMMQ010000109.1, on the reverse strand, counting down.
GAGCCAAGCCCGTCGTCAAGCGCGACCACCGACCGGCGTGGGAGACGCAAGACCGACGGAACTTCTACCTGAACCTCGGGTTCGGGCTGATCGTCGTCCTCGCGCTCCTCATCCTCGGGATCGCGGCGGGCCTCAGCTACTACAACGACCACCTCGCACCGGTCGGCAGCGTCGATGGCCAGTCGATCTCCAAGGACCAGCTCCCCGAGCGTCTCAAGGTCGACACGTGGCGCCTTGACGAGGCCGACCGGCGTATCTCCACCGCGGTGCTCGCCGGTCGTCTCAGCGAGG
>JBJMMQ010000108.1:0-5131 GCA_045804705.1 Chloroflexota bacterium | reverse complement strand
GGGACGCAGCCCGGGACCGAGGTCCGGCTCCGCGGCCAGGGCGTCCCGCACCTCCGGCGCCAGGGGTCCCGCGGCGACCTCCATGTCATCGTCGACATCGAGGTGCCCACGCGGCTGTCGAAGGCGGAGCGCGACGCGCTGATCGCGTACGCGAAGGCATCGGGCGAGATCGTGACCGAGGGCGGCGGCGGGATCTTCGACAAGGTCCGTGACGCGCTCGGCTGACGCCGCAGCCGGCCGCGGCGCGTGGCTTGAGCTCGCGGTCGAGGCCGACATCGAGGCCGTCGAGGCGGTCAGCGAGATCCTCGGGCGGGCGGCGCCGGGCGGGACGTCCGTCGAGCCCGCGTTCGAGCTGGTCGAGGAAGGTCTCGCTGCGCGTGTCGATACGAGCCGGCCCGCGACCGTCCGCGCCTACCTGCCCGCACGCGACCGTGCCGCGACGGACCGCGCCGTTTCAGAGGTCGCGACGGCGCTCGGCCATCTGCAGGCGTTCGGCTTGCGTCCGATCGGCGAGCTGCGGACGCGGATCGTCCACGAGGCGGACTGGGCGGAGGCATGGAAGGCGTACTTCCCGGTCATGCGCATCGGGAAGCGTCTCGTCATCCGCCCGACCTGGCGGCGCCACCGCCGATCGCCCGACGACATCGTCCTCGCGCTCGATCCCGGGATGGCCTTCGGGACCGGCCTCCATCCGACGACCCGGCTGTGCCTTGCGGCCCTGGAATCTCTGGCAGACCGGGGCGCGATCGAGGGTGCGCGCGTGCTCGACGTGGGTTGTGGGTCCGGCATCCTCGCCATCGCCGCCGTTCGGCTCGGCGCGGCATCGGCGTTCGGCGTCGACACCGACCCCATCGCCATCGAGGCGACGGCCGCGAACGCGAGGCGCAACTCTGTCGTCCGACGCGTCCGTGCTCGCGAGGGGAGCCTGCCGAGCGGGCAACCGGCGTTTGACGTCGTGCTCGCGAATCTCATCGCGGGCGTCCTCGTCCCGTTGGCCTCGGCCCTCCGCGACGAGCTGCGACCAGGTGGCACGCTCCTGGCGTCGGGGATCTTCGTCGATCGCGAGCTCGAGGTGGCTACGGCGTTCGCGACGGCCGGCCTGACCGTGACCGGCCGGAGCGCGGAGGGCGACTGGGTCGCGCTCGAGGCGGTTCGGGGGTCCTGACCGGCCCCGCCCTACAATCGGGCCCGATGCCCGATTACTTCCCGTTCCTGCTCGTCGCGCACATCATCCTCGCGATCAGCCTCGTGCTGCCCTCGATCCTGCTGCCGTTCGCGCTCCGAACGCGACGCGCCACGGTCGAGTCGAAGAACGGCGTCGTCCAGGCGCTCCTGTATGCGCAGACGCACGGCACGATCGCGATCGGGATCGGCCTCGCGCTCACGGGGATCGGCCTCATCGCCGCGGTCGGGTCCCAGCTCCTGCAACAGGCGTGGTTGGTCCTCGCCCTAGCCATCTACTTCGTCAATCTCGCCATCGCCTTCTTCATCCAGCGGCCGAACCTGCGCCGGCTCATCGGCATCCGGGCCGCCGACGACGACACGACCTGGCTCGAGCGCGCCAAGCGCCAGCGCTACGTGTCGTACGTGATGGCCGGGCTGGTCGGTACCATCGGGTTCCTCATGAGCTCGAAGCCGGTGCTGTGGTGACGAACGACGCGACGACCGACCCCGATTGCCTCTTCTGCCGCATCGCGGCGCATTCGATCCCGTCCGACATCCTCCACGAGGACGACCTTGTCGTCGCGTTCCGCGATGTCGCCCCTCGTGCACCGACGCACATCCTGCTGATCCCGCGTCGGCACATCGCCTCGGCTGCCGAGCTCACCGAAGCCGACGGCCCGCTTCTCGGGCGGATGTTCGGGGTCTCCGCGGATCTCGCCCGGACGGAGGGCATCGCAGACGGCGGCTACCGGCTCGTGTCGAATGTCGGACGCTGGGGTGGCCAGACAGTGGATCATCTCCACATCCACATGATGGGCGGCAGGGCGTTCGACTGGCCGCCCGGATGAGGCCGCGCGGGGCCGCGATCCTTGGTGTCTTCGTCCTCACGTCCGTGGTGTCCGCGGCAGGGTGCGCGACCGCGGCTCCGGTGGCGACGGTGCCTGCGGCGACCGTCGCGCCAACGAGGACCGTGACACCGACCGTCAACCAGACTCGGGCCGCCCTCGTCGCCGCGCTGGGTAGCCACAACCTCATCCTGACCGACAGCCAGGCGCCGATCCGCCCTGCCGAGGCGCCTCTCCTCGCCGGAGCCCCGCGGGCCGTCTACCAGGTGACACTCCCGAAGGACCCCGATAAGGGCTTCATCGTCGTCTACGAGTTTCCCGACACGGCCGGCGCCGCGACCGCCGCAGGCGAGGAGCAGGCGTATCTCGCGACAGGTCCGGGTCGCGTCCAGACGCCACAGGGGACCGTCAGCGTCATCCGCCAGGTCGGGTCGACGGTCGTCTTCTACCAGTGGCTGCCGGGCGCATCGAAGGATCCGGCGGCGCCCGGGATCCAGGATTCGCTCGAGTCTCTCGGCATCGGTTTCCCGATCCCGAACTAGGCGACGGGCAGCGGGGCCTCGACGGCGACCCACGCGCGGACCTGCGCCCGCTTGATCTTGAGCGTGTGGGTCCGTGGGAAATCCTCCTCGGGCCACAGTCGCCAGCCCGCGATCCGCTGGTTCGGCCCCAGCGACGCGTTGGCTGCCTTGATCGCGGCGTCGATTCGGTCGCGGACGGCGACGGGATCGGCCGGCTCGGCCGCGACGCCCGGTGGTCCGGCGGCCGCGGAGGAGGCCAGCACGATCGCCTCGATTCGGCCCGGCTGGGTCTCGAGGACCACCGAATCGCGGATGCCTGCGATCCGGAGTGCGTTCTCGATGTCCTCGGGATACACGTTGAAACCGTTGGGCAGGACGATGATGTCCTTGATCCGACCCGACAGCACGAGCCGGCCGTCGGGGTCGAGGTGGCCGATGTCACCGGTCCGGTACCAGCCGTCCTCCGTGAAAGCGGCCGCGGTCGCCGCCGGGTTCTGCCAGTAGCCCCCGAAGACCGTCGGCCCCTTGAACTGGATCTCGCCGTCCGGCGCGAGGCGCATCTGGACGCCGTCGGGCGGTTTCCCGACCGTTCCCAGGCCGTGGTCGTGGAGCCGCGTACTGCTGCCGGTCCCCGTTTCGGTGGCGCCATAGCCCTGGAGCACGGTGACGCCGAGATCCTCCCAGGCTTGCTGCAGGGCCGGCGGGAGGAACGCGCCGGCCGACAGGAACAGTCGGAAATGGCCACCGAGCTGCTTGTGCACGCTTCCGAACAGCCTGGGCCGCCAGGACATCGGAAGGCGTCGGGCGATCGCACGCAGCCGGGTGAACGCCGTCTCGCGGCCGCGCTTCGCAACTTCGCGCTCGATCGCCGACCAGAACAGGTCGAGGACCTGCGGGACGACGACCATCGAGGTCACCCGGTGGTCGCGCAGGGCGTCGAAGATGACCCGCGGATTGCGGCTTCGGACGTAGAGGATGTCGGCGCCGACCGAGAGCGCGTAGTAGAGCCCGACCGCCTGTTCGAGCAGGTGCGACAGCGGCAGGAGCGACACGATCCGGTGCTCCATCCGCGGGACGATCCGATGGAACGTCTCGATCGAGGCGACGACATTCGAATGGGCCAGCATCACGCCCTTCGGCGTCCCTGTCGTCCCCGACGTGAACACGAGCTCGAAGACGTCCGAGGCCGTCGGCGCGAGCCAGCCTGAGATCTGCGTCTCCCAGTCCGCGGGGAAGTCCGGCCCGGGCGCGGCCGCGATCGTGTCGACCAGGGTCGTCGGGAAGCGCTCGAGGCCCGCTTCTCGAGGGTCGGGTGCGTCGCGGCCCGTTCCAAGGATGAGATGACGCGCCCCTGACGCCTGGACGATCCCCTCGACCGCCTCATTCGACATGCGGAGATCGAGCGGAACGAGGATGAGCCCGGCGCGCATCGCACCGAAGTAGGTGGCGGGGAGATCGGGGGTCGAGGGCGACCAGGTCAGGAGTCGGTCGCCGGGCTCGAGCCCAAGCGCGCGTAGCCGCCACGCGGCGGCGCGGGATCGTCGATCGAGCTCGCGGTAGCTCCAGCGCGTCGTCGTGCCGTCATCGAGTCGCAGGCTCAGCGCGATCTTGTCGCCGTTGGTGGCGACCGCCTCGGCCAGGAGGTCGAGCAGGGTATCCAGGGCGGGTCTCCGTGACGGTGGTCCGTCATCGTACGACGCGCCAGTCGCTGGTTCGCAACCGTACCGGCTCTGTCGGCCGGGCCCCGAGCGTCAGCCGAAGTAGTAGCTCGACTCGTCCTCGCGCCGGTCAGACTGCGTCAGGATCCCGACGATCACCTCCGTCGGAAGGTTCGTCCGGGTCGCGACGAGGCGGGCGATCCTCGACGGATCATCGGCGCACTTCGCGAGCTTCCGGCGGTCGAGCCGGGGCCACATGAGCAGCGCCCGTTGGGTGGCGCCGAACCTCTCCTCCAACATCGATAGACCCATCTCCGATCCCGGGTCCCCAGACCCGTCCCCCGACTGATGTTGCGCCGGGAAGGAAGCCTAACTCGCATGGCGCCGCGTGGACGATACAAGTGCGTTGCAAAAGCGATTCGTCGGGCTCCGATCCGCCCCCGACCGCGCCCGAACGTTTGACCGTCCGAAGACCCTCGGCTATGCTCCGCCAGCCTTGGACGGGTTTTTTCGTCCGGGAGCGTCAGGGCCGGTTGGCCGCGAGCCCGATGCAGCGTGACGAGACCCCTGGCCTGGGGAGGTGAACCGGGATTGGCAGAAGTCCGAGTGGGTGAGAACGAGACGTTCGAAAGCGCCCTGCGTCGCTTCAACAAGAAGATCCAGCAGAGCGGCATCCTCGCCGAGGCTCGCCGGCGCGAGCACTACGAGAAGCCCTCTGTGAAGCGCAAGCGCAAGGAAGCGAAGCGCAAGAAGAACGCCCGAACGCAGGTCGGCTGAGCGGGCCCCGCCCGACCTCCAGCCTCCTGTCCCCCGCGGGCCCATCGATGGCTCACCGTGACAGCGGTGATCCGTCCGCCCGAGGTGCCAGACCGGTGTCCCTTCACGACCGTATCCAGTCCGATATCGCCGTCGCGATGCGCGGCGGCGACGGGCTGCGTCGCGA